>JAZRGH010000046.1:0-29888 GCA_045644085.1 Alistipes sp.
CCTAAACGCGACTTGCGAATTAGGAAAAGGATTGAAAATGTACTCTTTATCATAACTCTAAATATTAAAAAATGGTGCAATTCGCGACCTGATAAAGAGTAGTGTAAAATCTTGAAAATTGGTTAATTAGACGCTAATTCAGGAACACTTTTCGATTTTTCAAAAGTGTTCTTGATTTGCACACTTTCAACTGCCCCGAAACACCCTAAATGGGTATATAGAGCAAAAAAGAAAAACGCCGTATTTCGTTGAAATACAGCGTTTTGACTAATTTGTCGTTTTCTTCAAGTGGTGCCACCAGGAATCGAACCGGGGACACAAGGATTTTCAGTCCTTTGCTCTACCAACTGAGCTATGGCACCAACTTTTGTGCTACCCTAACTGGGTTTGCGAGTGCAAAGGTAACGCAAAATTTTTATTCTGCAAATTTTTTCTTAAAAAATCTTAAAAAATTATATCGACATATACTTATTGTCTCTTTGTTTTGCCGGGTTGAGCCAATAAAACCCATTGCAGATGGATTAAGTCTAAGATCTCTTCTATCACTTGATAATACGAATCTAATAAAATAGAGGGCGTCCAACTTGGAAAGTGGACGCCCTCTATTTTAAAATCTTATACTCTTATCTTAGTTCTGTACAGGGGTCTCAGTTGCAGGAACCTCTACCTGTGGCATCTCTACTGTCTGCTCGGTTGCAGGTGCAGAGAGCATTTCGAGATCGCTTGCAGCGTCTGACTTACTGCTCTCGTTCAACTTGCCACCTATGTAGATGGTTGAGAGGAGCGACAATACCAACACTACAACAGCTGCTCCCCAAGTAAACTTCTCTAAGAAGTCTGCTGTCTGACGAACACCCATAACCTGATTAGATGCACCAAAGTTAGAAGCCATGCCGCTCTTTGGGTTCTGGACCAATACTGCAAGCACCATCAATATGCTCGCGATAAGAATCAATACAATCAAAAATGTGTACATAAGTCTATCTGTTTTTAATTATTTTTCTCGATATTTTCGATTTTCTCGGCAAAGTAAATACTTTTTTCCGAATTTAGCAAACTTAATTTGCGATATATTTCAACAGCTTCGCATTTTAACCCCTGTGCAAGGTAAATTTCTGCCAATTCTTCGCTTACGATATCGTCTTCGTCATCAATTTCTGCTTCGGTGCATATCTCCTTCTCGATTTCGCCCTCTTCTGCTATTATGCGATAGTCGCCCTTGCGTAAAAAACGGCTGATGATCTCTCCCTCGCTCTCCTCTGCAATCTTCTCGATATCGACATCGTATCGTCGGCTACCCCTCTCTGTCTGTTCTTTCAATGCGATAGCCGCTGAAAACCAAGGATACTTTGACAGAAGGTCGCTGAGATCCTTCTCAGATATTACATCTGCAATATATTTATCCACCAATGACATGATCTTCTACCAATTTGAGGCTGCTGCCATAAATATATCGGTTACAAGTTGCTCGACAATCTCCGGAATAAGAGTGCTTTCAACTTCGTTGAGTAGCTTTGTGGAGTCGTAGTCGGCATAGGCCGAGAAGTTTCTTGCCTTGAATGATGCTTTTTCGTCTACTACGTTGGTGAAATTGACCTTTACAGTGATTGTCAATCGGTTTTGCAAAGCATAGTCGCCACTTGATACCGATGAGGTGGTCGATGTGTAGCCTACAATCTCGCCTTCGAATGCGAAATCGCCACCTTCGGGTACTTGTACCAGGCGAGTGCGAGTTGCAAAGCGTTGTGTCAATTCGTCGGTAAGAGTCGCGCTCAAAATAGGCGCCACCATAGGTGCATTATTCGGAAAATATGCTACCGAAAAAGTCTTTGCATCAGGCGGAATAGAGGCTCCCGACAGCGTGTATTTAACAGTGCAACCACTTGCCATAGAGAGCATTAGTGTGCATAGTATAAAGCATAACTTTTTCATATCTATTCTTCAATGTTTAATTCCTTTATTTTGCGATAGAGGGTGCGTTCCGACATAAACAATTCGGCGGCGGCAGCACGACGGCTTCCACCGTTGCGATGCAATGCCTTGATGATTTGTTCGCGCTGCATATCGGCCTTGGTGATCTCTCGTGGCAACTCCTCTACGACCTCACTCTCGGCATACTCCTCCACTGCGGGTGATACGACGGTGGTATGAGGCATCAGAGCCTTAACCTCGCTCTGCTCAGGTCGAGAAGGGGTTGTTCGGTACGACGAGTATCCGCTATGCAGATCTGCCATCATGCGTTTCAAGTCATTGATGTCGCTACGCATATCGAATAAAATCTTGTATAACAATTCGCGCTCGGAGTTCATATCCTCCATTGCTGCCGAGTGTGTTATGCTTGGCGCAGCGGCAGAGTTCTCGTCTATGAGATACTTCGCCAAAATTTGAGGTGTAATATCGCGGGACTCCTCGATTGCAGAGATCTGCTCGGCAACATTTTTGAGCTGACGGATATTTCCGCGCCAATAGTAGTTTTCTAGTAATGCGCGAGCTTCGTCATTCAATGCGATAGCAGGCATTTTGTATTGTACGGCAACTTCTGTTGCGAAACGACGGAATAGAAGATGTATGTCCTCGGGTCTTTCGCGCAAAGCAGGTACAATGATCGGAACGGTATTGAGACGATAGTATAAATCCTCGCGGAAACGACCATCTGCAATAGCCTTCATCAGGTTGGAGTTTGTAGCGGCAACAACTCGGACATTTGTTTTTTGTACTTTTGCCGAGCCTACACGCATAAATTCACCCGTTTGTAATACTCTTAATAGACGTACCTGGGTTGCAAGCGGCAGTTCGCCTACCTCATCGAGGAAAATTGTTCCGCCGTCAGCCTCCTCGAAATATCCCTTGCGTGCCTCGATGGCGCCCGTAAAGGCACCCTTCTCGTGTCCGAATAACTCGGAGTCGATTGTGCCCTCAGGAATGGCACCGCAGTTTACGGCAACATATTTGTTGTGCTTGCGTGCCGAATTAGCGTGGATAACCTGTGGGAAAAACTCTTTTCCTACACCGCTTTCGCCGGTAACGAGTACGGTCAAATCGGTTGGGGCTACTCGCAGAGCAACCTCCAATGCTCGATTGAGCAAAGGTGAGTTTCCGATTATTCCAAATCGCTGTTTTATAGAGAGTAATGCGCTATTATCCATCATCTTTATTTGCTAATTTATCTGTTCGGGTATTACGCGAAGTGAGTCCATCTCTGCATCATCGAACTCTGCGAGATTTGAGACGTACCAGCCATACCCTATTGCAGCTAATGCCGCAACTACGATGATTACGGCTACGACCATCACAAAATCGAACTTTTTGCGTGGTCTGATAACCTTTTTAGGAGCAGTAGGAGTACTTATTTCTGATACTTTTTGCTCTTTGACCTCTGCGGTCTGCTCATTGTTTGTGTTTTCCGGCTTTACGATATCTGTCTCCGAAATCTGCTTCGGAACATAAGGCGTCTGTTTAGGTAGTTCGCCCTGTACGGGAGGGTGAAGACGAGTGGCTTTTGTTGTAGGATCGATTCGTAGTGTTCCGATCTCGCCCAAACGACAATAGCCATACTGCTCCAATTCGTGACGTACCTCAAAGATAAAGCGGTCTGTCATTACGGCAGCCTCCATTTCGCTCAATCCCTTGCTTCGCAACAATGAAGAGAGTGTGCCATCATCTGTGCGCAATAAATCGGAGAATACTCGCTCACCGGACTCCTTTACCATGAAGGCTCCGAAGTTCGGAACAACCAATCTGCGATTAGATAGCAGATGCTCTGCAATTACCTCTACAACAATTCTCATATATTACCTAAACGGTTGCGACTACCCTGTTCTTATTTGCTCTTAGCGGCGATTATCGAGTCGATGTATGCCTTGATCTTAGGTGCAGGGTCTTCCCAGCCCTCAGGCTTGATGACCTTGTTGTCCTTAGGGTTGTAGTGAGGCTTTCCGTCAGGCCACAACTTTGCCATGTTAGCCTTCTGTACGATATCGAATAATTCGTCTGCTTCCAAACCCATCTCGACCATTGTGCCGAGGGCGAAGTACATCAAGTCGATCATGGCATCTGCCTGCTCGTAGATATCCTCTGCAATAAGAAACTCTGCAACCTCTTCGTTCATCCACTTTGCGCGGCTCAAAGCTCGCTTCTTGGCAATCATTACGGGTTGCTCTGCTACTGGGTGTCCGAATTTCTCGTGAAACTCACGAACGTCATTCCACTCTTTTTTCATAATGCTTGTATTTGAATTTAAGTTGTTTGTCTATTCCAAATTTGTTGTTCAAGTTTTGCTCTACAAAATCGCGTAATTACGAAAAATTATCTTCTCTTGAACGCTATTAAAGTTGGGATATTTTACCCCATTTTATATCAAGGTGCAAAGATACAAAAAAGTTTTACTTTTTACGCTTTGTTATCGATTTTTTATTATCTTTGCGAAAAATTATAATATTAAAAGATATCTCCCTATGAAAAAATTTTTCCTTTATGTTGGTGCGATAGCGATTTCATTTGCAGTACAAGCGAAAGATTATGCTATCTCTACTCCAAACACGATCCTTGTTGTCTCGGCTGACGAAGGTGGAATTTTGAACTTTCGTTACTACGGTTCATATGCCGATATAGAGGATATCCGGGCAGCGGGCCGTATGCTCAAATATAACGCCTATCCAGCATTCGGAACACATTGCGAACGTCCTTATGCATCGCTTGTGAAGCAGGCTGATGGCGACAATGCGGTAAATCTCATAGTTGAAAAGGTTGAGGAGAACAACGATAATGGTTTGAATAAGTTAACTGTCCACTTGCGCGATACCGCACACCCGACATTGTTAGTGAAGGTAAACTATTCGGCATATTCGGATTGCGACATCATCAAGATGAATACCGAGTATATCAACGAGGGTAAGAAGCCTATCGTCTTGCAGAAGTATATGTCTGCGGTACTCCCTATTCAGTCGGATAACTGTGTATTACTCCATCTCGACGGTTCAGCAAAGAATGAGTGCAACGAGCATATCGAGCCTCTGACAAGTGGTGTAAAAGTGATTTCGACACAGGCAGGCTCGCAGGTTGCAGCCGACAACAACGCTTCGTTTATGCTCGGCTTAGATGGTCGTCTTGATGAAACAAACTGCCCTGTAATTGCAGGTACACTCGTTTGGATGGGAAACTTCCACTTCGAGTTCCACAATACCTACGCTTCGCATGTTCCTACGCTCTTTATGGGAGGCATTAACCCGGCAGCAAGCGATTACACTCTCGCAGGCAAGAAATCGCTCGTAACACCTGAAATGGTATTCACCTATTCGACTGATGGTAAGGGCGGTGCAAGCCGTACACTTCACCGCTGGGCTCGCAAGCATCAACTTTTGGACGGAACAAAGCAGCGCGAAATCCTTCTTAACTCGTGGGAAGGTGTTCGTTTTGATGTAAGCGAAACAAGCATGGTCGAGATGTGTCAGGATATTGCAAAGCTCGGTGGTGAGATGTTTGTAGTCGACGATGGCTGGTTCGGACCTAAATATCCACGTAACAATGGTTCGTCGTCGCTCGGTGATTGGGGCATTGCTCCTTCGAAGTTGCCAAACGGCATTCGCCCACTTATCGACCTCGCTCATAACAACGGTATGAAGTTCGGTATTTGGATTGAACCTGAGATGGTTAATGTAACAAGCGAGCTCTATGAGAAACACCCTGATTGGGTATTGCGCCACCCGGATTTCAACCCTACATATGGTCGTGGCGGCAACCAGATGTTGCTCGATTTGACCAATCCGAAAGTTCAGGACTTCGTATTCGGTGTAGTAGATGATTTGCTTACTGCATATCCCGATATCTACTACATTAAATGGGACAACAATATGCGTATGTACAACGCTCAGTCACAATATCTTCCAAAGGCGTTGCAGTCGAATTTACAGGTTGATTTTACCATCGCTCTTGACAATATTTTGAAGCGTATTCGTGCCAAGTATCCACACGTTGTAATGCAGCTGTGTGCTTCGGGAGGCACTCGTTTGAACTACGGCTTTATGCCTTATTTCCAGGAGATGTGGACCAGCGACCAGACCGATGCTTACCATCGCATTCTCATTCAGTGGGGCTCGCTCAATTTCTACCCTGCCAATATGTTGGCTGCGCACGTAGGCTCGGCTTACAGCAAATATACACAACGTCACATTCCTATCAAATTCCGCTTCGACGTATCGTCAATGTGTCGTTTGGGCGTGGAGTTGGTGCCTTCGACTATGAATGCAGCCGAGTTCGCCTACGCAAAGCGAGCCATTGCCGAGTATAAGATAATTCGCCCAATAGTTCAGCAGGGAGATCTCTATCGCCTTATCTCGCCTTACGAGGGCGAGCGCGATTACACCTCGTTGATGTATGTTGATGAGGCGAAGGATAAAGCTGTATTGTTCGTTTATCGCTTCCTTTGTAAGCGCGATAATAACTACCCTATTATCCGTTTGCAGGGCTTGAAAGCTGATGCAAAGTATTGTATTCGCGAGGTCGCTCCTGAGGAGGAGGGTAAGACAGTAGCTCTCAATGGTAAGGTTGTCAGCGGAAAGGTCTTGATGCAGGAGGGTATTGCAATTCCAGAACTTGCAAAAACATTTAAGTTGAACAACGCAATCAGCGACCTCCGTGGTGGCAACGATTGGAAGAGTGTTGTTCTCGAACTTACAGAGGTTAAATAGCTAGAAATGATTACGAAAGCAGAGTTTAAATGCTCCTCGGAGCGTATTTCGCAAGTCCCGAAAGATTCGTTGAAGGATATCGCCTTCATCGGACGAAGCAACGTGGGTAAGTCATCACTTATCAATATGCTGACACGCCACAAGGGGCTTGCAAAGGTATCGTCCACACCGGGTAAGACCAAACTTATAAATCACTTCCTTATCAACAAGGCGTGGTATTTGGTTGATTTGCCGGGCTATGGCTATGCTCGTACATCGAAAAAGGAGCGCGGAGCTTTCGCTAAGATTATTTTGGACTATGTCTTTAAATGTGAGAAGATGCACTTCCTGTTTGTGCTGGTTGATTCACGTTTGGAGCCACAGAAGATAGATTTGGAATTTATTGAGATGTTGGGCGAAGGTGGCGTGCCGTTTGCACTCATCTTTACCAAGTGCGACAAACAGTCTGCAACGCAAACGCAACGTAGCGTTACTGCCTATAAGAAACGATTGTCGGAACAGTGGGAAGAGTTGCCTCCGATGTTACTTTCGTCGAGCGAAAAAGGACAAGGTCGCGAGGAAATATTAGAGTTTGTTAATAAAATTCTTGCAGAAAGTGCAGAATAAGCACAAAAAAAGAGTATTTTTGCATTGCAGAAAACGCCAAAGGCTGATGACTGACGGCTAACAGCCTAATACATTGAAACTTATACTTAAATAAATAATTATAGTATGGCTATCCACAAAATTAAATTCTTTACAGGTCGCGCATCGCGCTACTTGGCAGAAAAAATCGTTGCTGCATACGGCACCACTCTCGGCGAGTGTGAGGTTATAGAGTTCAGCGACGGCGAGTTCCAACCACATTTTATCGAGTCGATTCGTGGCTGTACAGTGTTCATTATTCAATCAACATTCCCTAAGTCGGATAACTTGATGGAGCTGTTGATGATGATTGACGCTGCAAAGCGTGCTTCGGCTTGGAAGGTTGTAGCTGTAATCCCTTATTTCGGCTGGGCACGTCAGGACCGCAAGGACCGCCCACGTGTACCTATCACTTCGGCTCTCGTAGCAAATATGCTTTCAGTAGCCGGCGCAGACCGTGTTATGACTCTCGACTTGCATGCAGACCAGATTCAGGGCTTCTTCGATGTTCCTGTTGATGCTCTCTACGCAAGCGGAATTTTTATTCCTTACATCAAGAGCCTAGGTATCGAGGATCTCTCGATTGCATCACCTGATATGGGTGGAGCAAAGCGCGCAAGTACTTATGCTAAGTTGCTCGAAGCACCTATCATTATCTCGCACAAGGAGCGTGCAAAGGCTAACGTTGTTGGCTCTATGACCGCTATTGGCGATGTTGAGGGTCGCAATATCCTCATCGTTGATGATATGATTGACACCGCAGGTACTATCTGTATGGCTGCAAATATGTTGATGGAGCGTGGCGCAAAGAGTGTTCGTGCAGCGATTACCCACCCTGTATTGTCGGGCAAGGCTTACGAGCGCATCAACGAGAGCGCATTGGAGGAGGTTATCGTAACCGATACCATTCCTCTCAACCCAGAGAAGGATTTGTCGAAGTTTACCGTTCTTTCGTGCGCAGACATCATCGCTGAGTGCATCGAGCGTGTACACAACTATCAGTCAATTTCGTCGCTCTTCTACAAATAGTAGTTGCGCATAAATGATATAATAAGTAAAGGCGGTCTTTTCGGACCGCCTTTACTTATGCTTCTACCTCTACGCTAACGATTGAAATCGAGTGCGACATAGGTGCGATCTTGCGTAGCATTGCCAATCCTCCACAATATTTGTCGGTGGCAAGTTGTACGGCGTGCGACACCTTCGACTGCTCGCTGATATGCTTACATTCGATGTTGTATGCAATGTTGAATGATGTGAACTGACTTTTACCCTCTACCTTTTCGGTATCGAGTTCTCCTGACATCTTGATTTCGAGTTTTACGAGTTTGACGCGCTCCTTTTCGGCTATCGCTTGCACGGTCATACCGGCACACAATGCAGTAGAATAGAGTAGCAACTCCTTCGGATTGAGTTTTTCCAACTCACACGGTTTTGCAAGGACGAACTTCCCGTTCTCCTTCGCATGGATAGTAATAGATTGATGCATACTGTTTATATATAAGTGTTCCTACCACCTATATACAAATTGCATGCTACACTTTGAGGAACAGCTGTCGCTTATACATATAGTACAACAACAGATACGACAGCACCACATTGACTACGGCAATAAGCATTGCGTACCAATCATCGCCAAGATACTGCGCTGTGCCATAGAGCAGGGCGGTCGATATCGCCCTCATCTTGATAAATTTAGGCATCATATATGCCGCGATGGAGTTCATTCCATAGACCTTGAAGAGCGTCAAACCTCGGCGATATCCCTTATAGTCAATCAGATAGTAGCAGAGCCATAGCAACAAATAGCATATTCCGCCCGAGAAGAGCGTCATCGAGGATGTCCAGATAGGCTTAATAATCGGGTGCCAAATACCCCACACTTGCCCTGCCACAATCATCGCAACGCCAAGTCCTGCAAACCACCAAAGTTTGCATTTTTCAGCCATTTGCGACTTGGCAATCAAACCTGCGAACATTCCGAGCATACCCGTTACTACAAAGGTCAGCGAGGAGAGTATCCAAGTGTAGTGATAACTCTCCTTAAATACCACTACCCCATCAACTACCTTCGCACCATCGCGAAAACGCCCCAACACCACGCGGTCAATCCACTCGGCAAGATTCTTTTCGGGCGTATAGTCACCGCCACCAAAGCCATCAACCGATATAAACTCCATTGCCGTCCAATAGCCCACAAGAAGCACTGCGGCAGTAATAATCTGCGTGCGTAACTTCGTAAATAGGAACATCACCGCCGACACGGCATACGCCACAGCGATAGCCTGCAATGTATTGGAGTATAGATACATGCGGTTGAAATCAAGACTCAGTAATCGACCTTGACATATCATACCGAATATCCACAATACGACCACTCTGCGCAAAATTCGCCATGCGGCTGCGCTATAATTGCGCTCCTCTCGCATACGCCCCAAGGCAAACGGAATCGTTATACCCGTCATAAAGACAAACAACGGCATAATGATATCCCAAGGCGAAAAGCCCTGCCACTCCATGTGGTTAAACAACCAAGCGCAGTCGTTAAGCCATGGTGCATCTATCGTCTTAATAAATCGGCGCATGAGAGGACCTACCGCCATCAAAAAGAAGAGGTCGGCTCCACGCAATACATCTAATGATTCAAGTCGTTTCTTCATGGTAGAATTTAGTTTGGTTTGACCATCTCTATTTGAATGGCGAGTCGGGCTCTCGCGACATCACCCAATAGAATATTCTATCGAGCAGTCCCGGTGCAAACTTCTTTACAAAGTGAGTGGCACGCCCCTCTGCCTCCATAAGGCACAAACGCTGACGCTTTGCAATACCTTGTGCTACAATGCGCGCCACCTCCTCGGCTGTCATCATCTTACCCTCCTCACGAGGTGTCGCCCCCTGCGCCGAGCCGTCTGCCGTCAAGGCCGAGAAGCGGACATTCGAGGCGGTAAATCCCGGACAAACAACCATCACATGCAACCCCTTTTTGATATTTTCGATACGGATAGTTTCGAGCAGACCTGTCATCGCGAACTTCGATGCCGAATAACCTGTTCTACCGGGCAAACCATGCAATCCTGCCACTGAAGAGATACCCACCAACGAGCCTTTCGAGGCTTGCAGATATGGCAAAGCGTATTTTGCGCAATAGACAGTACCCCAGAAATTTACATCCATCAAGCGATGCAATACCTTCGTATCGACATCGTCGAATATGGCACGCATCGAGATACCTGCATTGCAAATCAACACATCAATACCACCAAATACCTCTACCGCTTTTGCGATAAGTCGTTTGCAATCCTCCTCTTTCGTCACATCGGTTGCGATATAGGTCGCTTTTCCTCCCTCGGTTGCGATAATTTGCGCCAACAGCGCAAGTTTCTCCTCGTTGCGGGCACCAAGTACCACTTTCGCACCCATCTTCGAGTATAATCGTGCCATAGCCTCGCCAATACCTGACGATGCTCCCGTAATCACTACAACCTTTCCGTTCAAGACGTTTTTCATATCTTCTTAGAGTTCAATTTTTAGTCCATCGTAGGCAAACTCAACTCCTTCGGGCAGTCGCAAATTTGCCACGCAGTGCATACCTATGTCGTGCGACATATGGGTAAGGTAAGCCTTCTTGGGCGATATGCTGTTAATTAGTTCTATTGCTTCATCAACCGAGAAATGGGAGTCATGCGGCTCAAAACGCAGAGCGTTGACAACCAGAACCTCTACCCCACGCAACTTTTCGTACTCTTCGTCGCTAATGTGCTTGAAATCGGTAAGATAGGCCAATTTACCAAAACGAAATCCTGTAACTTCAAAGCGGGAGTGTTCTCCTCGTATAGGGATAATCTCGATGTCCTCGATAGAGAAAGGCTCGGTGCCAAATTCGTGTAGCTCCATT
The DNA here is from genome assembly GCA_045644085.1 of Alistipes sp. Lineage (GTDB taxonomy): Bacteria > Bacteroidota > Bacteroidia > Bacteroidales > Rikenellaceae > Alistipes. Next base: position 11,206 of record JAZRGH010000046.1, read on the forward strand.
TGCGGAACTCCGCGATACGGATTCTCGGAGAAGGCGTAATCGAAATCTTTGCGCACGCACTCGCATGTATCGTGCGAGCCATATATATGAATAGTGTGAATGGCGTTGGGATAATCGACGAAATTCAGTGCTCGTACATCGTCGAGTCCTCCAATATGATCTTTGTGTTTGTGCGATAGGAGAATGGCTGTTATGTGTGATACCCCTTCGCGCAACAGTTGTTGTCGAAAGTCGGGGCCTGCGTCGATAATAAATCGCTTGTCGCCAATTTCGACCATTGCCGAGGTACGTAGTCGCATGTCGCGAGCATCGGACGAACAACATACGGCGCAGTCACAGCCTATAACAGGTACTCCCTGCGAGGTTCCTGTACCGAGAAAGGTTAAACGTAGAGGTGTGGTCTTTGGCTCCATTTTTGCATTTCAAAGATGAATATAACACCACAAAGATATAATTTTTTTTGGATAATTGAGAATTAAAGTGTAACTTCGCGGTGTTAATTAACACAAATAAATCATTATGGCTTACAAAATTTCAGATTCATGTATCGCATGTGGTACTTGCATCGATGAGTGTCCGGTTGAGGCTATCACTGCCGGCGACATCTATGTAATCGATCCAGACAAGTGTATCGAGTGTGGCGCATGTGCAGGTGTTTGTCCTTCCGAAGCTATCAGCTTGTAGTCTGACGGAAGCCAACGCTAAAAGTAGAGTAATTCCAAAGAATTGCTCTACTTTTTTGTGTATAATTTGCAGTTATAGTGTCTTCGTTTGAAAAAAAATGTTAAATTTGCAAAAATCTTTATCAGATATGAAGACTTTAAACACACTATTTCGAATGGGTGTAGCCGCATTGCTACTCTCGTTGACTATTGGTTGTGGCTCTCAAAATGAGCCTTGTATATCAATCTATCAGTTGGAGGGCGTAGAGCCTTCTGTCTATTATTCGGCACCAAAACCATTGACTGATGGCGATAAAGGTGAGGTGGCTGTTATTATGATACATGGTTGGCATGGTGGAGCTCATGTGGTGCAGGAGCAGTTAGCATTGCAAAAAGCTCTTGGTGATGTTTATGTACTATCTCCGATGTATCCTCGTACCGAAATGTTAGACCATTTTAATATAGAGAAAGATGGTAGAGCAATATGGAATGAGTCGTGGCCTTTGGACCTTACAGTTCCGGGTGTGCCTGATGACGATTGGCGAGGTGGTGGCGATGCAAACGGCACAGAGTTAAGCTCTTACGATGTGATAGATATCATGTTTGAAAGACTTTCCGATAGAGAGCTATACCCTAATTTGAAGCGCATCGCTTTAATCGGTTTCTCGGCAGGAGGCCAATTTGTTGGCCGATATGTGGCTGTTGGAAAGGGAAAGGTAGGTCCCGGTATAGAACTTCGCTATGCAGCAATGGCTCCTTCTACATTCCTTATTCCTAATCCGGATGATGTTTGGCACTATGGCTTAAATGGCCGCCCTCGTTACAGCCGTGACATGCACAATGAGCAGATTATGGAGAATATACGCTCTCGTCATTGTCTTCATGCTTGTGGTGCTATCGATACCCTCGAAAAGAGTCTTGATAAGACACCTTTGGCTATGAAACAGGGTGTAAATCGCTATGTGCGATTTATGAACTTCCAAGAGTTGGTAAATAGCGATCCTCGTTGGCAGGCATCAACAACATTCTATACATTCGAATCTATCGGACATTCAGCAAAGTCTGCCTATGTTGATCCGTTTTTTGTGGAGTATGTGATGGGTGAATAGAATAGTACTTTATTGAACGCAGAGGTCCCATTTGTTCTTACATTTGGGACCTCTTCTTTTGTTTATGCCTTTCATTTTCCAAACAAGTTTGTTTCATGATATGCATAAACAAAGAAGATGTCTTTTGACATCTTCTTGCTTCGTGCTCTTTGCGGAGAGTACTGGATTCGAACCAGTGGATACCTTACGATATCGGCAGTTTAGCAAACTGCTGGTTTCAGCCACTCACCCAACTCTCCGTAGTGCTGTAACCCTTAAAAGGTGTGCAAAGATAGCACTTTTTCTATACAATGCAAAAATTATTACGATAAATTTCTCTTTTGGTTGAAAAATTATCCTCCAAATGTAAAATATCGACCTGCAAGGAAACTATATATGGCACATACTGCCGTTGTCAGCATCTTTGATGGTGTAGCCCATATTCCACAAACATCGACAAAGAACTTCATGCAGGCGTAGTTCAAAAATATTGAGCCTACAACCGTAAGAGCGTATTTTACCAATTGAGGCAAAGATGATATGTGGGTGGCATTAAATGCCACATTGCGATTGAGCCAAAAACCTGTAAAAAATGTTATCGGGAATACCACGCACAAGGCGGCTATATGAGGCGAAATAACAACGAAACCAAGGTCTATGTTGTGCTCACAGACAATATAATGGTAGATGATGTAGTACCACACCGCATCAAGCAGGGCGGTCATTCCTCCGCATATCAAATAGCGAAAAACCTGCTGCGAGAGTACTCTGCGCAGAGGTTTTATATAGAAGTAATCTATCGCCTTTGTTATGATGGAAGATAGCGTCATAGGCACATTAACAGGCTATCGGGTGTAAACCCATACGCTCTTGAAGCTATTTGACTTAGCTTTCCATGACGACACTTTGCGACCACATTCAGAACGTGAAGGCAGCTCGCATAATGCCACCATGTAACGTGCATCGTATTGGTAGATGTCGGCATTTATTTCAGGGAACTTGTTTGCAAGCCAAGCTATTGCATCTTTGGCATTTTGTAACTCGTTATATACGCCCCAAACAGCATAGCTGCTACCCTTATGCATAGGCAAAATTGCAGATTCGGCAGGCTGCTCGATTGTTACCTCGGTTGAGGTTGGTTCGGTTACCACTTCACTAACGGCTTCCTTCGCAGGTTCTATAACCTCCACAACGGTGTCCGAAGTATTCTCGAATGCAACTGATGCAGGAGCGATGCTATGCTTTGCAAATAGTCGCTCTATTGTACCATTGGTATGGAGCACATATCCCGCAATTCCTAATGCGAAACCCATGCATACACCTGATATTATATATATAAAGTGGTTTGTTCGAGGATTTATCTTTACGCTACCTCGTCCTTTTGGATTTGCCATAATCTCGAATGTTTTATCGGTTGTGATATCGTTGTTGTCAATAATGCACAGACCGTTTATGGTTAAAATATTGTTGCGTAGCGACTGTGTAAGCCACTCTGCATATATGTCTGATGCACGCTCTTCCGATACGTTTGCTATTTGCGAAATGTGCGACAGAATACTCTTACCTCGCTGCTCCTTTGTGAGTCGCAATTCGTTATAAGGGCGTTGCATCTCTTTCTTAGATAGCAACTTCGCACCATGACGATACAATAGAAGCGTACCGACCTCAGGCAGATATACCTCGCCTTCGTCAAGTATTGTATTGGCTATGAGATTATCGACCTGCTGTTTCATTATTTCTTGTAGTGTCGTTTATTCTTTGGTTGCTTGGGCGCAGAGGTTTTGACTGCAATTGCCGGCTCGCCTTTGTAGCGATACCACGCCCAAATCATAATTGCCACGCCTGTCAAAATGAAAGGAACGGAGAGCCATTGTCCCATGTTTAGTGTCATGCCTTTTTCGAATGCCACTTGGTTGATCTTCACAAACTCAATCAAGAAACGAGGGAGGAAGATTCCGATCAAGGCTCCGCCGAAGATAAATCCTTCGCGCTTTGCAACTTTTGTGTAACGATACAACGCAAACAAGATAGCAAAGCAGGCGATGTAGCATAATGCCTCGTATAGCTGTGTCGGGTGACGCATAGGCACCATATTCTCCGGCCAATTCGGGTAAAGGCGCATGAACTTAAAGCCCCAAGGGACAGTTGTTTCGTTGCCTATGATCTCCGAGTTGAAGAGGTTTCCGAAACGAATCATTGCGCCACTCAACGGAGCAATAATACCTAAGCGATCTGCTGTCCACCATACCGAAACCTTGTTCTTGAGTGACGAAAGCCAAATGCCGAGAATTATTCCTATGGCTGCACCATGGCTTGCAAGTCCGCCATCGCGGATACCCGTAATAATCTTCCATGGCTCACGCAAATACTCCATCGGCTCGTAGAATAGACAGTGGCCGAGTCGAGCACCGATAATCGTGCCGAGGGCGATATACATAAATGCCGTATCCGATACGCTTTCGGGTTTTCCTTCGCGCTTACAGAAGTACGAGAAGAGCCAACCTCCAAATAATAGTGCTGCTACCCAGGTTAACGAGTACCAACGGATTTCGAAACCGAAAATAGTTATAAATGTGGGGTTAAAGTCCCAAACAACAGCCAAAAGATTCATTATAATTCAACCTTTTTTAATGTGAATGTGAATGTAGAGCCAACGCCCAACTCGCTGCGAACCGATACGCGCTCACCGTGTCCCTCGATAATGTGCTTCACGATAGCCAAGCCCAAGCCTGTACCACCCTGCTCGCGTGAGCGACCTGTGTCGGTGCGATAGAAACGCTCGAATACGCGCGGAGCATCACCCTTTGCGATGCCGATACCGTTATCCTCTACCTCGATCAAAATCTTGTCGAGCATATCGCGGAAGTCGAGTTTTACCATTCCGCCTTCCTTGCCGTAACGGATTGCGTTTATGATGAGATTTTCGAGCACCTGGCCGATGTAGAACTTGTCAGCCGATACCCAGAAACGCGAAGGAAGGTTGTTCGCAAACTTTACGGTAATTGAGATATTCTTCTTCGCTGCCTCCATTTCGCACTGGTCGGCAATCTCCTTCGCGAGTGCCACGATGTCGAAAGACTCGTGCTTCATCATCTCCATATCGTTTTCGAGTGAGGAGATGGTGTCGAGGTCGCGAATGATGTTGAGCATACGGTTTACGCTCTTCTCGGCACGCTCCAAGTACTTGCGGTTGATTATCTCGTCGTCGATGCCGCCATCGAGCAAAGTCGAGATGTAGCCCTGAATGTTGAAAATAGGGGTTTTGAGCTCGTGCGCCACATTTCCGAGATACTGCTTGCGGAACTTCTCCACGTCTTTCAAACGAGCAATCTCCTTGTCGTTATCCTCTGCCCACGACGATAGCTCTTCCGAGATGTTCTCTACGCGCTTACCCTTCAATTCGTCGAGCATCTCTGCGGTGCGTACATCGCGCGAAAAGACGGTTGAATAGATTGGACGGAGCTTGTAAGCGACATACTTTGTCATCACCCAAAGCGCGAAAAGCGATACTCCTACAAATGCTCCGATGGTAGCCACCAAGACCACCCACCACAACGATTTAAGGTCGAGAGTAGTCAATGTTACTACCATTGCACACACACCTGCCACGGCTCCAATCAGCCACGAACCGGCCTCTTTTGTCTTAATTCTCAACATATTTAGTTCTGTTTTAAGGTTATACACTTTCGTTATATTTTGCAAATATAACAAAACAAATTAAAAATTAAAAATTAAGGACTTAAAAATTGTTTTTTGTGGTCTGTTAGCCATAGGTTTTTTAAGAGTAGGAGCGGGCTTTCAGCCCTCGATAGGACATGGCTGTACCTGAATAGGATTTTTATTTTGTCCTATCACGCAGTCAAAGACTGCGAATCCTACTCTATCCCATTAAATCCTATCAAGCACCGCAGGTGCGCCTCCCAACAACTGCTGGGTATCGTTTCCGATACCCACGATGGCATGGAAAACTTATTACTACTCCAACCCCAAAAAGGATTTTAATCCGACCTTGTTAAGATGCTTAATTAAAGATGCAGAGATAGATAGAGGTGGAAAATAGAAGCCTTGTTGATCATATATATCTATTACTTCTATGCCTCTATCCGGTGATGCAAGTTTGAACGCTATTATAGAATGTTTGCAAATAATAGATATCAATTTGCTACCATTTAACTCCAATGGGCATATTTCGCCTTTGGAATTTAATAGATGGTAGTATTTACACGATTCAGAGGTGTCGCATATAACATAGAACAGCACATTTTGGGTATTATGGCGCAACTTTTCAAATGTCGGCTGCATAACCATAGTTCCATTTGTGTAAACCGCAAAGTACAAAGCAGCTAAATTTATCTCCACCAGCACCAAGTGGTATTTAAAAAAAGAAAGCGTGGTGCTGAAAACTTATTTTGGCAAACGAGGTTGTAGGAAACCTAAACGAGCAAAACAAGCAACAACTCCACGCCATACCAAATGGTATGACGCAGCAAGATGTTTGCCTATTCTCTCGTTTTTTGAAACTTCCTACATTTCGTTTGCGAGAATAAACTTACACTTTCTGCGTAGTAATTATGTCCACAATCTCGCGATTGCACCACAAATATAGCAACTAATTCCGAAAGTCGCAAAAGTTTAAGCGGTTTTATAAAGTTTTCCGTTTTCCGCTTTCCGTTTTCCGTTTGTTTTGCTATCTTTGCAAAATAGTTTGGCTCCGTAGTTCAATGGATAGAATTTAAGATTCCGGTTCTTACGATAGCGGTTCGAATCCGCTCGGAGTCACAAGAGCCAAAGGTTAAATGCAAAATTAAGAGATTAGCCAACGGCTAATGGCAAAAGAGATATGGCAGAAAATAGACGAATTGTAGAGAGCGACAGCGAATTTGAGGGTAGAATTCGTCCGCAAGAGTTAGAGCAATTTTCCGGTCAAGAGAAGATTGTCGAGAACTTGCGTGTCTTCATTAAGGCGGCATTGATGCGTGGCGACTCGCTCGACCATACCCTACTACACGGCCCTCCGGGACTCGGTAAGACTACATTGGCGAACATTATCGCCAACGAGATGGGGGCGCAGTTGAAGGTTACTTCGGGCCCTGTGCTTGACAAGCCGGGCGACCTTGCAGGTCTTTTGACAAACCTTTCGGCCGGCGATGTCTTGTTTATCGACGAGATTCACCGCCTCTCCCCTATTGTCGAGGAGTATCTCTACTCGGCAATGGAGGATTTCAAGATTGATATTGTGCTTGATAAAGGCCCTTCGGCGCGTTCCATTCAGATTGAGCTCGCGCCATTTACCCTTATCGGAGCAACCACCCGAAGCGGTCTTTTGACCTCGCCTTTGCGTGCTCGTTTTGGTATTCAGTGCCACTTGGAGTACTACGATTCGAAGGTGTTGAGCCGTATAGTGAAGCGTTCGGCTTCGATTTTGGGTGTGTCGATTGACGACGATGCTGCGCTCGAAATTGCGTTGCGCTCACGAGGTACGCCTCGTATCGTAAATTCATTGTTGCGCCGTGTGCGCGACTTTGCTATGGTTAAGGGCGAGGGTTGTATCGACTTGGCTATCACCCGTATGGCATTGGAGGCACTCAATATCGACTCGCGCGGTCTGGATATGATGGACAACAAGATTCTCTCGACCATTATTGCGAAGTTCAACGGTGGCCCTGTGGGCTTGAATACCATCGCTACGGCGGTGAGCGAGGATGCAGGCACTATCGAGGAGGTATACGAGCCGTTCCTCATAAAGGAGGGATTCTTGAAGCGCACACCACGAGGTCGTGAGGTTACCGAATTGGCATATAAGCACTTGGGCTTGACTCAGCCAGAGCGAGAGGGAGAACTTTTCTAATAGGGTTTATAATGGCATAGTATAAATATTAGATAAGAATATGGCAAAAGTTATTACTATTATTGGCTCGGGAATGATGGGCTCGGCTTTGGCTTTTCCTGCTGCCGAGAATGGGCATGAGGTGCGCCTGGTGGGCTCGCCTCTTGATGATGAGATTATTGATGCGTGCATTGCAACAAATCGTCATCCTAAATTCGATAGGGATTTCCCTACTGGGGTGAAGTATTATAAGGTGTCGGATTGGAGAGAGGCTGTCAAAGGTGCAGACTTTGTGATAGGAGGAGTGTCGTCATTTGGCGTTGATTGGTTTGGTGAGGAGATATTGGCAAACTTGGATCCTACGATGCCTGTACTCTCGGTTACTAAGGGTTTGATTAACCTCGAAGACGGAACACTTATCTCCTATCCCGATTATTGGCGCAAAAATCTCTTGGCAAAGGGCATAGACCGCCATGTATGTGCGGTAGGTGGCCCTTGTACATCGTACGAGTTGGTATTCCACGACCAGACCGAGGTTGCTTTCTGTGGAGTGAACACTGCTGAGTTGAAGATGATGAAGGAGGCGATGACCACTTCGTATTACCATATATCTCTCACTAATGATGTTATCGGCTTGGAGAGTGCGGTGGCGTTGAAGAATGCCTATGCGTTGTCTGTTGCAATGACTATCGGTTTGGTCAATCGTCATCACGGAGTAGAGTCCGGATTGCACTACAATTCGCAGGCCGGTGCATTCTATCAGGCGGTGCGCGAGATGACTCGACTTATGGCGATACAGGGAGGCTCGCAAGACGCTCTTAATATCGGTATTGGCGACCTCTACGTAACAGTTTATGGTGGTCGTACACGTAAAATAGGTATCTTGCTCGGTGAGGGTAAGAGCTACGAGGAGGCGATGGATATATTGGCCGGTGTAACCCTCGAATCGTTGGTTGTAGCTCGTCGTGTAGCGAATGCGATATACCGCAAAGCGGAACTCGGCTTGGTGTCGTTGGCGGACTTCCCGATGTTGTGCCACTCGAAAGATGTGCTTGACAATGGCAAAGATGCAGAATTGCCTTGGGAGTTGTTCACTTTTGATCACACAAAATAGTGCGCTCGAATGGCAGAGTTAAAAGGGCTTCTATTTGATATGGACGGTACGCTGGTTGATAACTTGGCGTACCATTTTAAGGCATTCGATGCCTATGCTCAGCGCGAAGGCTTTACTCTGTTGGAGCCTGTGTCGTTGAAGATTAACGGAATGCATAGCAACGATATCTTTCCGATGTTGCTTGGTGATGAGGTGGTTGCAAAGTATGGTTTGGATAGGCTAAATCGCGAAAAGGAGGAGACATATCGTGAGTTGTATCGTCCTAATATAGAGCCTATTGTTGGCGTTATAGAACTCTTGCAGGCGGCGAAGGCGGCAGGCGTAAAATGTGCTATTGGCTCGTCGGGTTGCCGTGAGAATGTCGAGATGATAATTGAGGGTTTAGGTATTGCAGACTTGATAGATGGCTCGATTAGCGGTAGCGATGTTACACATGGCAAACCTCACCCCGAAATCTTTACAAAGGCGCATGAATTGCTCGGCTTGAAGGCAGAGGAGTGTGTGGTGGTTGAAGATGCTGTAAATGGTATTGTGGCGGGTGTTGCTGCGGGTTGCAAGTGTATTGCCGTGACGACTACCGCAACAGCCGAAGTATTGGAGAAGGCGGGAGCTTCGTTCTGTTTTGAGGACTACTCCACTGTTACGATAGAAAAGATAAAGGAATTGGTTAAATAGACCGCCTTAAATAAAACAACAAGAGAGGGCATAACCTCTCTTGTTGTTTTGTGGTATTGGTTGTTTAGAAACTGTATTTTGCGAGAATGTTGATGCGGTTGGCATGCGCCTTTGCGTCGTTCATATTCTTGCGATGAGCATAGAGATATTCGGCAGCAAGAACAAAACGTGGTGTTACATTCCAAAATACATTTCCGAAGATGTACTGTCCTTGTTTATACATATCCTCGCTATAAATACCATTCTTTTTGCGCACTGTTACGGCAGAGTATCCACCCGACACAAAGAGGTTAGGCAAGATGTTGATTTGTGCGGCAGCCTGCCAGCCGAACATTGGTGTAGTCTGTACGCGGGTAGGATCATCAGGACGTGGTGTAAAGTCAAGTCCGGAACCCATGAGATCATTGATATAGTTCGAAATACCCTCTCCGTAAATACCATTCATGAATAACTCCAAATATTTGGTAATGTTAATGTTACCGCTGAATTGTACGCCCCAGCCAAAGAGGTCATCTTCGGTAGAATGGGCTTTGTTGTATAGATACATATCGCGGAATACTGCCGATGCGCGGATATGGCTCTCGCGGTTTTGTCCCCACGAATATTGGAAATAGATAGGGAAATCAGGTACACGCTGCGGAATAGCCATCAATGTCTCGCCATAAGTGCCCGATACGTTTGGCATTTCGGCTGCTGCACCCACTTTTAAGTGGTCTTTAAGGAACGAATACTCATAGCGGATCATTGTTGCAAAACGGAAGTTGTAGGCATTCGGACCCTGAAAGTCGATGGTCGTTGGTGATGCGGTAAGGTCACAGAAGGTCGATACATCGCGACCAATGGTCAAACCAAGCATCTGAACATAGCCGGAGCGAATACGCGGAGTGTAACTACCCGTCAAACCTCCTCTGAAATCCATATCCATAAATACATGTACCTGGCCGAGTTTCTGAGTGTTGGCAATACCTCGAATGAATATACGCGAGGTTGTTGCGTCCATTCTTATCTCCTGCTTGTCGGCAGGGTTGAGCGACATGGGAACATTGTAAGGCACCATATCAATATTATTTACGATACGGTCAAACGAATAGGCTGCTCGCAAGGCAATATCTCCACCAATGGCAAACGAGAAGGTGTTGCGCTTGTCGGCGAAGATGGCCGAAGGGGTAGATGCCTGTTGGAAGCCGTCGCGAGTGGCGTTTTTGTGGTCCTCGATAGCGGCCTTGACGACAGCATTCTTCATCACTATATCTTGCTGACTGCAATCCTGCGTAACAGGGGTAATAGTGTCGGTTTCGCTTACCGATATGATGTATACGGTAGGCTCGGCATCGCCGTGGTGATATCGCTGTACGCGATGATTTTGTGCTGTGGCGGTAAGTGTTGCCACCATTGCTCCAATAATTAGTAAAACTTTTTTCATAGCATCTTTTGTTTTAAGTTACGCCTTGATGTTGTGCAAACTCTGTACCACTATACCATCTCCTCCTCTCGTTCTATCTCTTTTTCGAGCTCGTCGCGCCAATGTAATGAGGCGTGAGAACCATCGCAGTAGGGCTTGTTTGCCGACTCGCCACATCGGCACAGTACGGTGCGATTGCGAATCTCGTATGAGGTGCCGTTCTCTTTTGCGATGCGTATTCCTCCGCGTACCCACAAACCTCCGCTTACGTGTAGCGCATCATCTTCGATAAGTCCCAAACTCGGCTCGTATTGTCGCTCGAATGGGTACTCGGAACCATTGCCCCAAATCATCAATCGACCACTTGGACACATCGACGCTTGGCGAATAGCCTGCCTGCGCGAGGTGTCGTCGAATGATGTTTCGGTGGCAGCCCATACTCCCCCACCGGCATCACAGAAACGCGCAAAGACGCAGTATTGAGGTTTGTCGGTAAGAGTCAGTTCGTCGCCCGGAGTGATTTCGACATCATCTAATAGTGTCTCAGGACGAGCCGTAAGTTTCGGCTTCCATTTGTGTGAGTGATGTGTTCCGTCGCAATAAGGCTTGTTTTTTGATGCTCCGCAACGACATAATGAGGTTGGTTCTCGCTCGGTAGAGAAATGTTTTCCCTCTTCGAATATCCAACTCTCGCCAAGCTCGTTGGGCTTTATGTGTTGTGTTGCTAATGGTGGTTGTCCATATACGAGATATGGCCCTTGTTCCATTATCGTAATTTTGTATTCGGGAGGGGCAGGAATTGTGCCCGTTGCGACTTTTTGTTTTGCCATAATAATAACGAGTTTTGATTTTCGTTATCTTGCAGGGCAATAATTGTTCCTAAATACAAAAATAAGAGTTTGTTTTTGTTAACTTTTTTGTATATTTGCAGATTGTAAGGAGTTTTTTTTGAGATTATGAGAAGAATGAAATTCTTGATTGCGGTATTGATGTCGGTTGTGGCATTTACTGCTTGTAATAAGGATAAGAGCGCAGAGCTTGCATTGGAGAGAACATCTCTCTACTTTTCGTCGTGGAACGACGCTCCGCAGATTATCTCTTATGTTGCTACAAATGCCATTCAGGTGGCGGTTAGTAATTATAGCGATGGCTGGCACGCAGAGGTCGATATGTCATCGAGCACAATTATGGTGTGGCCTGTCGGAACAACCGAAGAGGGCAAGACTAATGACGATCTGCCAAAGGAGGGCTCGGTTGTCGTAAATGCGCTGAATAAGGAGGGACAGGCAACGAGCTATTTCATCAATCTCTATATTACGGAGACCGTTTCTCTCGATGCAGAGGGTGCTGCTGCTAACTGTTACGTCATTACGACACCTGGCTTGAACTATACATTCGATGTGATGCATCGCCCAGACGGTACGGCTTTGGACACAAAGAGTGTGGCGTTGTTGTGGCAGAGCAATGGAGATGTGGTTAAGAATGTGGATATGATCGATAATAAAGCTTCGTTATATATCGTTGCCGATGCTGTCGATTCTTCCAAAGTCGTAGATACAAATGCGGTGGTTGCTGCTTATAATGCTGCCGGCGAGGTGGTGTGGAGCTGGCATTTGTGGATTGTAAACGAGAATCCTCTCGTTGCAACCGATACCTACTCTAACGGAAAGATCTTCATGCAGAAGAACCTTGGTGCATTTACCAATGCAAATGGATCAACCGAGGCGCAGAAGATCATCGACTCTTACGGTATGTACTACCAGTGGGGTCGTAAAGATCCGTTCCCGCGACCTCTCTATTACAATGCTTCGGGTGCGTATGACGAAGACCGCTATAACGAGAACGGAACTTATATCAAAGAGGTTTTCGCTGAGCGTAATTCGACAAATGGAACACTCGGCTATATTACAAAGTTCCCGATGCACTTTATTACAAATGCTGCATGTGTAGAGGAAAATGGTGATGGTATAGGCGATTGGCTCGTTTCGGCAGATAACACCTTGTGGAATGACAACGCAAAGAGTGTCTATGATCCATGTCCGTTTGGCTGGCGCGTGCCGTCGGCAGAAGATATGGCGGAGCTGACTCTCTCGGAAGATGAAGACACCAAGCCTCTCGAATCGCTTCGCGAGCAGTTTGGCTGGCATCTTTCAGATGGCAATAACAAATTCTTCTATTCGGCTTGTGGACGACGTCGCTACAACGATGGAAAGGTCGAGAATATGAATCATAAAGACGATGTATATCCGTCACAACCTCAGCCATGGGAGGGCTACTATTGGACATCTTCGACTTCGGCTGATGGCAAGGCGGTAGCACTTTATTTTGATTTGACCACTACTCGTACCATTAATAAGTTCTTCCGTTCACACTCCGCACGTAAAGCCAACGGCTTCCAGGTACGATGCGTAAAGGAGTAAGGCGCCACATATGTTGATGTCTAAGGGCGAGAAAAAATATACTTTTTAATAGAAACACATTCTATATTATTACTCAAAAAACGGATAAATAGATGAAAAGACTATTTTTAACATTGCTTCTGTTTTGTGCAATGTTTGTCGCTAATGGCGATTCGTGGACTGGAACTGGCTTTGCCTTGAAAGGTAGCTATGTAATTACAAATCACCACGTTGTCGATGGTGCTCGCTCGTTGAAGGTGCGAGGCGTGAAGGGCGACTTTACCAAGATGTATAATGCCGTAGTGGTTGCAGTGGATGCAGCGCACGATATGGCTCTTATCCGTATCGAGGATAGCAAGTTTGCCGGTTTTGGCGAGATTCCTTATACCATTAAGACCGATTTGTCGGAGGTTGGCGGGGATATTTTTGTCATGGGCTACCCTATGATGAGTACAATGGGCGAGGAGGTAAAACTCACTACGGGTATCATCAGCTCGCGTTCGGGCTTTATGGGCGACGTATCGGCATATCAAGTCTCTGCTCCTATTCAACCTGGAAATAGTGGCGGCCCTTTGTTCGACGGTAATGGCGATGTTGTGGGTATAGTAAATGCCAAGCATAACAAAGCTGATAATGCCGGCTACGCTATCAAATCGCCTTATATGCGTATATTTATACAGAATAGTATCGAGACCAATATAATCCCCACCAATCGCAAAATGGTTGGCTGGTCGCTAATTAACAAGGTTAAGGCTATTAAACCTTTCGTCTTTATCATCTATGCAGATACTGAAGGCAGTGGCACAGTAGCAACACAGCCACAGCCACAACAGCCTACGGTGCGTGAATATCGTTATGGCGATACCTACCAGATTGGCGATATCGTACGTATAAATGGCGCAGAAGGTGTTGTGTTTGAGGTGTCTGATGGCGGTAAGCACGGTAAGGTCGTGAGTGTTAAGGAGTCGGAAAAACTTATGTGGGCGCCGGGTGAGAATGAACAATATCGCCTGATTGGCGCCAATAATGAGTATAATGGTGCATACAATATGGCAAAGGTGAAGCAGATAGCCGATTGGCGTTACAAATATCCTGCGTTTGCTTGGTGCGCCGTTTTGGGCGGGGAATGGTATCTGCCGGCAAAAGCGGAGTTGTTGGCTATTTATCGTAATAAGGATGTAATTGATAAAGCCCTATCTTTGAGAAATGGAGGGCATTTGAGCTACTATTGGTCTTCGAGTGAACAGTCGTACTTCGTGTGGCGTGTCCATATGGGCGATGGCAACACCCGCAGCGGCCCTAAGGACCTCAACTTCTATGTGCGCGCCGTGTCCGCTTTTTAGTAATTAGGCTTTTGGCTTTAATGTTTGCGCCCTCGCTTTAGATGCGAGGGCGCTTTTTTGGCACTCTCATTGCAGTTGTGCGATACATATATATAAAATCTTGTCGCTATGAAAATTTATACGGGTAAGGGTTATATGTCCCTTCTTGCGCTTATCGCTATCTGGTCTGTGTCGGCGGTAACTTCGTTACCGGGTTTGGCAATTTCTCCTATCTTGGAAGATTTGAGTCGTATTTTCCCCTCGGCATCGCAACTCGAAATACAGATGCTGACCTCGTTACCTTCGCTACTCATAATACCATTTGTGTTGTTGGCAGGTTGGCTGTCGGAACGAGGTGGAGAATCGCTTAAACTGCTTGCGGTGGGTTTGGTGATATTCTTTGTGAGTGGTTTGGCGTGTATCTTCGCCAAGGATATTCGTCTGCTGATTGTTGCAAGTTGTATCATGGGTATTGGTGCGGGCATAGTTGTCCCATACTCAACAGGTCTTGTTGTGCGCTATTTTACTGGCGATAGTCGAGTTCAACAGCTTGGTATCTCGTCAGCCGTAAACAATCTTTCGTTGGTGCTTGCTACTGCAGTTGTCGGGTGGATTGCAACAAAAGATTGGCACCTTGCTTTTACGGTCTATCTTCTACCAGCATTGGCATTGGTGCTGTTACTGGCGTTACGTAATACCAAATCTGCACCAGAGCCTAAGGAGAGCGACCAGCTACGCCAAACCAAAATCCACTGGGCTCGCCTCTCTGGGTTGTCGGTACTCTACTTTATTATAACATTCACAACACTTGTCATCACCTTTTATCTCTCGTTTCTACTCGAAAAGTACCATTTTCCACAGGAGATGTCGAGCGTGATGATTTCGCTTTTCTTCCTCGCTATTATGATACCGGGGTTGATGCTGAATGTGATAATTCGCATGGTGCGTTCGATGACAATATTCGTGTCGTTGTGTTTGATTGTTATAGGCTTGTTGCTGGTAGGTACGGTACCTGATATTCCATTGATGACTCTTGGTGTGATTTTGACGGGTGTGGGATATGGTGTTTTGCAACCTATTATCTATGACAAAACAGCAATCGTTGCCCCGCCTGAGTCGGCTACAAAGGCGTTGTCGGTAGTTATGACGGTGAACTATGTTGCTGTTGTGGTTTGTCCTTTCGTAGTGGATTATGTATCGAAGCTTATGGGGCAAAATCGTAGTACCTTCCCCTTTGTGGCGAGTGCCATATTGGTGGCGATGGTGGCGCTATTGTCGTTGTTGATGCGGAAAAACTTCGTGTTAGGCTTAGATGAATCGTATTATAATGTGAGGAAATAGATTTTTTTGCTACCTTTGTACTCGTGAAGAGTATAACTCAGATATTTTTGGAATTAGGTGAACGTCTTGCCGGCTTTGGTACCGATGAAGCGTCGCGCTCGGTTGTGGCGCGTGCCGTGGCGGAGAATGAGTGGTTCTCGGTTGGCGATATTCGTTATGCCGTTGAGGCTGTACGACGTGAAATGCTTGATGCAGAGAAGGTTGAAAAGTGGATGTCGCACTACCCTCCCGTTGATAATTGCGAAGCCAAACGTGTGGCGATTATCATGGCAGGAAATATCCCTTTGGTCGGTTTCTTCGATCTTATGTGTGTGCTGGCAAGTGGTAATATCCCATTCGTAAAGGCGTCGAGTAAGGATCGTGCGTTGGAGGAGTATGTCGAGCAACTTTTGCGCGATATTGAGCCTGCATTGCGTATCGAAAAATATGTAGAAGGTGCTGATTACGATGCAGTTATAGCTACGGGAGGAGATGGCGCAAATCTCTACTTTCGCAGTGTCTTTGCGGGAATTCCTTGCCTTTTGCGAGGTAGCCGACACTCTGTCGCAGTGCTTTCGGGCAAGGAGTCTAAGGAGGATATTGCTCACCTTGCTGACGATATTTTTATCCATTCGGGATTGGGTTGTCGTAATGTGTCGCTCGTATTTGTGCCGAAGGGATACAAGTTGTTGTTGCCTACGCGCAGTATGTGTCGCGCATATCACAATAACTACTTGCAATGCAGGGCGTTGCTGACGATGCGTGGGGAGAAATTCAATGATCTGGGCGAGGCTGTTGTCGTTCCTTCAAAGGCCGAGTTCCCTCGCTTTTTAAGCCAAATAAATGTGGCGGAATACTACGATTTGGCGGAGGTTAAGCAGTGGCTTGCCGAGAATGATGAAGCGCTGCAATGCGTTGTGAGCGGAATATCTGGGCTACATTCTCGTTGCGTTGCACTCGGTCAGGCACAGTCGCCTACCCTATTCGATTATGCAGATGAGCGTGATACCATGCAATTTCTCGCCTCTGTTGATTGATTTGTTGAAAAATTATTCTAATTTTGCATATCGAAAAACCTAAAAAATAGAGTTATGAAGAAGATTTTAGTTATGATTATTGCCGTATTGGCATTTGTAACTGCATCGGCTCAACCTCCAATGGGACCTCCAATGGGTGGACCTCGTGGCGGTGGAGATCGCAATGCAAAGACTATCGAGATGTTGCAGACACGTTTGGCGATGACTCCTGAGCAGGCAAAGAAGTTTGCTCCTGTATATCAGGGTTATATGCGTGAGTTGCGTCAGGTGCGCAAGGACACCAAGGCCTATGTAGATTCGTTCAAGGGCGAGGAGATGACCATTAAGGTTGCGAAGAAGATTATGATGGCGCAGCTCAATGGCGATAAGCAGATTATCCAGGTTAAGAAGGAGTATATCAAGGTGTTTGTTAACTACCTCACACCTGAGCAGTTGTCGAAAGTCTTTACGTTGGGCCAGGGACCTCGTCGTCCTCGTGGCGGTAAGGGCGGTCACGGTGCTCCCGGACAAGTTCCTCCACCAGCAGGTGCTCCACAGCACTAAAAAATAGCACTCTTCAAAAGAGTGCTTTTTTGTTGAGCTATTCCAATGAGTAAAACGGATAGAGAGCCTGCAAGTATGGCTCTGCAATCGAGTATCAGCCGCTGATGCGACAGGTATAACGAAATTGGTGCGTGTAGGGAACGATATAATCCCGTCACGCACCAATTCTATTTGTTTATAATGATTTTGAATATCGTCAAACAAAAAGGGCATTACCGCTCACGAAAAGCAGTAATACCAAATATAAAGTGTTTAAGTATTGCTAACTAATTGATTATTAGAATGTTTATAGGGGGGGTGAATATTGTAAACAACGACACCTCCAAATTCATTGCGAGGTTGCCTTCGTTGCGGTATGTCATCGAAAAGTTATTCATATCCCTAAAAATCACTCGGTTTGCGAGGACAAAATTAATAAAATTTTCAATATAAAGTATAGAGTGCCGTTTTTTTATACAAACTCTATCGTGCAGTTGTCTAACGATTTGATGCGGGCGAGTGACTCCACTCTCAAACCCCTGCTTCGCAGGTAGTCGCCGCCCTCTTGGAAGGCCTTTTCAATTAAGAATCCCATTCCCACAATCTCGGCTCCGGCCTGCTCCACCAACTCGATAATACCCTTTGCGGCATTTCCGTTGGCGAGGAAGTCGTCGATAAAGAGCACTTTATCACCCTTACAGAGATACTCGCCACTTACGCAGATGTCGAACTCCTTGCCCTTGGTGAAAGAGTAAACTCTGGTATGCAGGCAGTTC
Source organism: Alistipes sp. (assembly GCA_045644085.1). Classification (GTDB taxonomy): domain Bacteria; phylum Bacteroidota; class Bacteroidia; order Bacteroidales; family Rikenellaceae; genus Alistipes. The sequence continues at coordinate 29,350 of JAZRGH010000046.1, forward strand.
GCCATTGTACTCGGCTTTCTCTTTTTGGCAAAGACAACGGGCAGATGCAGTAGATATCCTACCATAATGGCAGGGGCAATACCACTCGCCTCGATAGTCAAAATCTTGTCGATCTTATCGCCGGCAAAACGCTTGACAAATTCATCGGCCATGGCCTTCATTATTATAGGGTCCATCTGGTGGTTGATAAAGCTGTCAACTTTGAGGATTCCACCGTCAAGGCACTTGCCGTCGCAAATAATTCTATCTCTAAGTAGTTTCATTTTTACAGTTATATAGACCAAAGGTAACAATTTTTTTCAATATCAGCAAACATGTTTCCAAATTAGCGAATGGTCAACTATATATCTATATAAAATAATGCTGTTATGATAGATTTCAGTGTTGGGCGTCAGGGCTCGAACGGTCTCCGCAGGTTTGAGCAGAGCAAAAGATGAGAGATAGACATTAAAACCAAAGGTTTTGGAGGGTAAATTAAATAGCGACAGCCAAATTTATTTGAGATGATGATATTTAATTTGCTATCGTAGTTGCGTAGC
>JAZRGH010000047.1:0-8549 GCA_045644085.1 Alistipes sp.
ACTACATCATACTTCTCAGTCTGTGTGCAAGCTGCACGGAATACCATACGGCCGATACGTCCGAAACCGTTGATACCAATCTTAATTTGTGCCATAATTGTAATTTAATTTATGTGTTTATAGAAACTCTGTTTAACCTAATCTTGTTGAGTGTGACGGCATTGCACCTCTCCGCACACCCTATTGTTAATTTTTTAACGGTGCAAAGGTATATACTTTGTATATATTTAGCAAATTTTTTGCCGTTTTTTTAACAAATGCTATCGCTTTTTTAGTCCGTGCTCCTCGGCCAAACGCTCCATCATCGCGTGGGCTGCTTCATACTCGTTTGGTATTTCGCCGTCAAGAATGGCATTTTTGATAACCTCCTTAATCTCGCCAAGAATAGCGCAAGGTTGGATATCGTACTCGCGCATAATCGTATCGCCAGTAATTGGAGGTTGGAAATTGCGAATTCTATCTCGCTCCTCCAAGTCGCGCATTTTCTCACGCACAAGTTCAAAATTGGCAAGGAAACGCTTAACCTTGCTCTCGATACCTGAGGTAATATCCGCCTCGCAGAGAGTCATAAGTTGTTCGACATCATCACCCGCCTCAAAGAGGAGTCGGCGCACCGCCGAGTCGGTAACGACATCCTCTGCCAAAATTATTGGTCGCAGGTGGAGGAAAACGAGCTTTTGAACGAACTTCATCGACTCGCCCAACGGCAATTTCAGACGTCGAAAAATAGGCTGTACCATCTTCGAACCGATGACCTCGTGACCATGGAACGACCAACCGATGCGAGGGTCGTAAGACTTACATTTCGGCTTGGCAATATCGTGCATTATTGCAGCCCAGCGGAGCCACAAATCATCGCTCTTATGCGCCACATTATCAAGCACTTTGAGCGTATGCTTAAAATTATCTTTGTGGGCGTGATTACCCCTGCGCTCAACACCGCATAGAGCGTGCAGTTCGGGGAATATAATCTCCAACAAACCCGTCAATTCGAGTAGTTCAAATCCGATTGACGGAACAGGTGATGCTACAATTTTATTCAGTTCGGTTATGATGCGCTCCTGCGACACAATTTTGATGCGCTCGCGATTACGTTTCATCGCCCCGAAGGTTTCATCTGCCAACTCAAAACCGAGTTGCGAAGCAAAGCGAATACCTCGCATCATACGCAACGGATCGTCCGAGAATGTTATATCGGGGTCGCACGGAGTGCAGATAATGCAATCTTCGAGATCATACATTCCGTCAAACGGATCGACCAACTCGCCAAAGGTCTCGCCATTGAGCGACCACGCCATAGCATTTATGGTGAAATCGCGACGACGTTGGTCGTCTTCGATAGTGCCGTCCTCAACGTGCGGCTTGCGCGAATCGGGCGAGTAAGACTCCTTGCGAGCGCCCACAAACTCCACCTCGTAACCATCGGCATGGAGCATTGCAGTACCGAAAGTTTTAAATACCGAAACTTTGGTTCTCAGCTCTTTACCAAGCGCTTCGGCTATCTCGATTCCGCTACCTACAACCACAACGTCAATGTCGGTACAAGGACGATGCAGGTAGTAATCTCGAACATATCCGCCTACGACGTATGCCTCGACACCTCGTTCATCGACAAGGCGCGAAATTCGCTTAAATATCGGAAGGTTTAGTGGGTTAGTCATTATCTTTAGCTTTTAGCCATTGGCCATTAGCCATTAGCTAATTTTAATTTTTTAATTTGCGACTTATCGTAGGCATCTGCGATAGAGCTGCACTGTATTTTCCAAGCCGTAGTAGAGGGCATCGCTGATAAGTGCGTGACCAATCGAGACCTCGTCGCACCACGGAATCTGCTTGGCGAAATACTCCAAATTTTCGAGCGAGAGATCATGGCCTGCATTCAATCCCAAACCGCACTTGCGAACCTCCTCGGCTGCGGCAACATACGGAGCGATAGCAGCCTCTCTATCTGCCTTATAGTTAGCAGCATACGCCTCGGTGTATAGCTCTACTCTATCCGCGCCGCAAGCAGCTGCTCCGGCAACCATCTCAGGCTTCGGATCGACAAAAATCGAGACACGAATTCCCTTTTCGTGAAAGCGCTTTGTAATATCGGTAAGGAACTCCTTGTTGGCGATAGTATCCCAGCCGGCATTCGAGGTAATTGCATCAACTGCATCGGGAACAAGAGTTACCTGTGCAGGCACAACTTCCAACACCAAATCGACAAACGAGCCGACAGGATTTCCCTCGATATTGAGTTCAGTGGTGATTACCTTTTTCAACTCGCGCACATCGGAATAACGAATATGACGAGCATCAGGACGAGGGTGTACGGTAATACCTTCGCCACCAAAACGCTCTATTGCCAATGCCGCTGCAACGACATCAGGTGTATTTCCGCCACGCGAATTGCGAATTACGGCAATCTTATTTACATTTACGCTTAATTTTGTCATAAAAAATCGCTATATTTGCCATTGATTTTGCACACATTGCGCCAAAATCGATGTAAAGTTAATAAATTTCGCCGAAACGAGAGATGAAAATTATACTTTTTTCACGAAAAGGCATTGCACTCCGCACCGAAGATATCGAAGCAATCTTCGGAGCCATAGAGCATTACGGCTTTGACTACGCCATAAACAGAGAGTTTGCCGAAAATATCGAAGAGCACACTTCGCGTACAATTACGCCCGAATTTATCTACGACAACATCATAGATGAGCAACCCGGCAATACGGTCATGGTATGTTATGGTGGCGACGGCACACTTTTGGAAGGTGTGCACCGCCTCAATGGAACAGATATTCCCGTTGTCGGAATAAATGGCGGACATCTCGGATTTTTGGCTTTGGCACCACGCGAGAATATCAAGGAGGTTTTCGATGGTATTGCAGCCGGAAATCTCAACCTCGAACAGCGCGATTTACTCTACGTCGAGGGTCTTTCCGACGAGCCACTCTATGCTCTCAACGAGGTGGCAGTTCAGCGTCTTGGAGCCTCGATGATTTCAATCGACGCAACCATCGACGGCAACCCCGTGGCAACCTACAACGGCGATGGCGTAATCATCTCTACACCAACAGGTTCAACTGCCTATTCATTGAGTGCGGGAGGCCCTATTTTGGCGCCATCTTGTCACTCGTTTTTACTCACTCCGCTCGCACCTCACAACCTTACGATGCGACCTATCGTAATGCCCGATTCGAGCATAGTAACACTCCATATCAATACCCGAAACAACGAAGCTTCAATTTCGGCAGACAATCGCACCTTCAAGGTCTCAAACGACACCGTTTTGACCATCAAAAAGGCAAAAAGATATATTCGTTTGGCCGTACCACGCAATATATCATTCTTTGATTCGTTACGAAATAAGATGATGTGGGGAGTAGATATACGATAAAACGGAAAATTGAAAACTAATTTTTAATTTTTAATTAAAGTTCTTATATTTGCACCCTATATAGGATAGAATGGAGAAGATTCCTGCACATATAGCCATAATCATGGACGGCAATGGTCGCTGGGCAAAGGCTCAGGGCAAGGATAGATGCGACGGACACATCGAAGGCGTTGTGTCAGTAAAGGCGTGCATCAAGGCTGCCCGTAAGCGCGGTGTGCAATATCTCACACTCTATGCTTTCTCTACTGAGAATTGGGGCCGACCACAGGCAGAAGTTGATGCTTTAATGCAACTTTTCTGTGCAAGTGTAACAAAGGAGACTCCCGAGCTCGTCGAACAAGGAGTACGAGTTCGTATTATTGGTCGTCGAGATCGTTTCTCGGAGGAGGTACGCAATCATCTGCTCCACATCGAGGAGAGTACTGCCGGTGGCGATAAACTTACACTCGTATTGGCTTTCGACTACTCATCGCACGATGAGTTGGTGCGTGCAACACGCAAAGTGGCAGAAAAGGTACAACAGGGCGAGTTGAAGGCAGAGGAGATTGACGACACGATCATTTCGGCTCATCTTGATACGGCCGATATGCCCGATCCGGATCTTATTATCCGAACAAGTGGGGAGTGTCGTTTAAGCAACTTTATGTTGTGGCAGGCATCGTATGCCGAGATGTACTTTCCACAGACAATGTGGCCCGACTTCCGCGAGGAAGAGTTCGACAAGGCATTAGAAGTATATGCCGAGCGAGAGCGTCGATACGGAAAATTATAAAGAGAAAAAGAGTTAATAACCATGATATTTCGCATCAAAATATTCTGCATATTGGCATTGGTTTTTGCAACTATTAGCGCAGTTGCACAACCCCGTGGCGGCAAAAAAGGTACACCACCGCCACCGGAAGGCAAGTTTGAAAAAACTCCTAATAGACCTGATTCTGCCGATAAAATGCCTATTATCGACACCACCATTGTAGAGGACAACTTTGTAATGCCGAAAGGTGCCCCATATTTTAGTGGCGCAGACGATAAGATGTATCACCTTCGCAAGGTAAATATCCACGGTGTTAAGCATATCAACCACGATATTATTCGCTCATCATCGGGTTTGGTGCCAGGCGACTCTATATATCTTTCGGGCTCGTTTATTCAGAATGCGATGATGCGTCTTTGGTCGCAGCGCTACTTCGAGGATATCCAGATCGGAGCAACCATCGAAGGCGATAGCGTCGATTTGGAGGTTATGCTCCGCGAGCGTCCACGAGTAATGAATTGGCTTGTAACCGGCGTACCAAAGGGTAAAGGCAAAGACCTTGTTGAAGAGACTCTTAAACTCAAACGAGGACACGAACTCTCGGATCATATCATCGATAGGAACATCAAACTCTTGAAAGAGCACTTCGGAGAGAAAGGTTTCCTCGATTGCGAGATAGAGGTTAAAATGGAACCTGATTCGGTTATCAAGCAGGCCGTCAACGTAACTTTCGATGTAAAGAAGAATCAGCGTGTCCGCATTGGCGAGATTATATTTGAGGGTAACGAGAATTTCGACGCAAAGCGTCTTGCCCGTACATTCAAGAAGACTCATAAAGTAAGTCCTTATTTCTGGCAAAAAACCAAATTCAACGAAGAGGAATATGCCGAGGATAAAGAGCTCATGCTCGACTTCTACAACTCGAAGGGTTATCGTAATGCCAATATCGTTTCGGATTCGATATATCGTTTGGAGGCTACCAAAAAACCTCGACTCGGCATACGCATAAACATTGCCGAGGGTAACAAGTACTATATACGCAATGTAAATTGGATTGGCAATTCCAAGTACGATACCGAGATGTTGGGACGTATGCTCGCAGTAAAGAAAGGCGATGTATATGACAAGAAATCGATTCACAAACGACTCGGCATTGGCAAAGAGCAGAATCCTGACGATATGTCGGTATCATCGCTCTATCAGAATGAGGGATATCTGATGTCGCAAATTGAGCCTGACGAGATTATCATAGGCAAAGATTCTCTCGATCTCGAAATCAAGATTTTCGAGGGCAATCAATTTACCATCAACAATGTCGGCATCACGGGCAACAATCGTGTAAACGACGAGGTTATTCGTCGAGAGCTCTACACACGTCCGGGCGAGCTCTACAACCGCGCCCTCATCATGCAGACAATTCGTACATTGGCAGGCATGCAACACTTTAACGAGGAGACTCTCATGCCAGATATCAAGCCTGTATCTAATGAGTTAGTAGATATAAATTGGCCACTCGAAGAGAAGGCTTCTGACCAATTCAACGTTGCAGCAGGTTGGGGTTCGGGAACATTTGTCGGCTCGATAGGTGTTACTCTGAACAACCTCTCTATGCGTAACTTCTTCAAAAAGGGAGCATGGAAGCCATACCCTATGGGCCAAAATCAGCGACTCTCCATTTCGGGACAGACCAACGGTACATACTACAAAGCTCTCGCCCTCTCTTTCCAAGACCCTTGGCTCGGAGGTCGCAAGCCTAATTCGTTTACCATTTCAGGACACCTCTCGGAGCAGAACAACGCCTACTACATCTGGCAGTCAGCAACCTCGTATTTCCGCTCGTATGGTCTTTCTGTCGGTTTGGGTAAGCGTTTATCATGGCCTGACCCATACTTCACATTCTATGGCGAGTTGGCATACCAGCGATATGGTTTGAAGAATTACAGCTCATTTGTGATGTCGAACGGAAATGCCAATATGCTCTCCATGCGATTGGTATTGGCTCGTAACTCTACCGATCAACCAATCTATCCGCGTCGAGGTTCCGATATCTCGGTATCGTTGCAGATAACACCGCCATTTTCGGCTATGGACGGAAAGGATTACTCCAATCCGAACATGAGCGACCAAGAGCGTTACAAGTGGAGCGAATTCCACAAATGGCAGTTGAAGGCACAATGGTTCCAAGCATTGACTCCTGACAGCAAACTCGTCTTGATGGCAAAGGCGGAGATGGGTTACCTCGGACACTATAACAAGAATAAGATTTCGCCATTCGAGCGTTTCCAGGTCGGAGGTGATGGAATGTCGGGTTATACCATGTATGGTGTAGATATCATCTCGTTGCGCGGTTATGAAGATGGAGCTTTGGACCCTGAGGGTAGCAACTACTCCATAGCATACAACAAATACACCGTAGAGTTGCGCTATCCTATTATCCTGAAACCTTCGTCGCAGATCTATGTACTCGGCTTCCTCGAAGCAGGTAACGGATTTACCTCATGGAAGGATTTTGCTCCATGGAAGGTTAAGCGCTCGGCAGGTGTCGGAGTCCGCCTCTACCTCCCTATCGTCGGAATGCTCGGCATCGACTGGGGTTGGGGATTCGATCCACCGGCAGGTTCAATCAAGCGAAGCGGCAGTCAGTTCCATTTCGTTATCGGACAGAGTTTCTAATATCGAAGTACGCGATTGGCAATATATTTGAGAATAGATACATTTGATATAGGTACCTATAATAAAAGAAGTGTTATGAAACGAATTATCTTGACAGCTATGTTAGCTTTGGCGATGTTCGGTATCGCCTCTGCACAAAACTATTGTGTAATCGACAGCGAGAAGGTTTTTAAATCTCTCGATGAGTACAATAAAGCACTCTCTACTCTCGACGAGTTGGGTAAGGCATATCAAACTGAGGTAGATAACAAATATAAGAGTATCGAGAGCCTCTACAACAACTATATGGCGCAGAAAAATAATCTCTCTGCGTCGTCTCGTGCAAGTATCGAGCAACAGATTTTACAAAAAGAGCAAGAGGCTCAGAAGTATCAGCAAGAGGTATTTGGCGAGGAGGGTACGCTCATGAAGAAGCGCGTAGAACTTATCAAGCCTATCCAGACAAAGGTATTTGCCGCAATCGAGAAGTATGCCAAGGCCAAGGGCTACAATCTCGTACTCGACAAGGCCTCAAATGCGTCGATTCTCTACTATGGCGAGGCAATAGACCATACAGCACAGGTAATTGAAGAACTTAAAAAATAAAATTAACAGAAACGATCATGAAAAAACTTTTGGGATTAACCCTTTTGGCGGTGGCAATGCTTGGCGTAAGCACCGCATCGGCGCAGAAGTTTGCGCGTATTGACATGCAGGCTATTGTTGTTGCAATGCCTGAGTTCGAAGAGGCACAGAAGAACTTGGAGGCTTTCGGCAAGGATTTGCAGGAGCAGATGGAGCAGATTCAGGTGGAGTTCAACAACAAGTTGGCAGACTTCCAGAAGAACCAGGCTACCATGGCTGCATCTATCAAGCAGATGAAGCAGCAGGAGTTGGAGCAGTTGCAGCAGCGCTTTGGCGAGTTCCAGCAAATTGCACAGCAGGACTTCCAGAAGAAGGAGGCCGAGTTATTGGAGCCTGTTCAGAAGAAGGCACAGGATGCTGTAAACAAGATTGCAAAGGCTAACGGCTATATCGCAGTATTCAATACTTCGGTGCCAAGTCTTGCCTATTTCGATGAGGCTCAACTTACCGATATCGCTGCTTTGGTTAAGAAGGAGTTGGGTATCGTAGATCAACCTGCAAAATAAGGTATCTACCTTATAATGTAATATAGGCGTACCTCCTGAGGGGGTACAGAAGAAGACAATCGAAAGGTTGTCTTCTTTTTTGTATCCTCAGGGGCTCGAACCCTGGATACACCTTGCTGGCTAAGGTAGTGAGAGCCTACCACCCATTCTCATCTCTATCGTCATCGTACATCTCGTCCTCCTCGCGGTCATCGTAGCGCTCATCGTCCATATAGACCGTGCGCCAATCGCCATCCTCGTTGCCTCCCGTTGGGAGTGAGTTATAATCATACTTGCTACTATTCGGGTCTATGTGAGGAATAAACGCCTCCTCGCCACTGCCGGCGCAATGGTGATGTAATGGGCAAGCCGTGTTGCAAGCGTACTCATCGTAGCCGTGTGGACATCGCCACTCACCCGCCGAATTGTTGCTATTGTTCGCAGCTCGTCCTACTGCCCAACCAACAATGCCCAATACTATAATAAGAAAGATAAATCCCATATGATTTTAATTGCTGATTACTACCTCATGAGAAGGTCAAGCCGTACGAGATTATTTTGCTATCTACGGTTTTTCCCGTTTTTGCTAATGTCAAAAACGCACAGGATAGCCGCAGGAAGTAACACG
>JAZRGH010000048.1:0-13346 GCA_045644085.1 Alistipes sp.
AATCCGCCGGGGCTCGAACCCGGGACCCCAACATTAAAAGTGTTGTGCTCTACCTGCTGAGCTACGGATTCATCGTTCCAAATAGGATTATCTCCGTTTTTGGTGATGCAAATGTAGGTATTTTTTTTATTACTGCCAAATTTATTTTGGTTTTCTTGCATTTTTACAATCTCAATAACTCATTTGTATTTATGAATAGCTCAATTGGTCAAGAATTTTCAATATAGCAAAGAGGGTGTCTAACTTTGTTTTTTTACAAAATAAGATAAATATGGAACAGTTCTATCCAACCAAATACAAGCTGCTATGTGTAGCTACTAACGAGGTTTTCGAAGATGCGGGTTGGTCACTAGACCACCCTACTTATGGTAAGCCGTCACTTATTCGCACGCAATATGACAATAAGCAATTAACGCTCCACAATGACAAAGGGTTATACAAATATCGCAGTTGGTTGCCAATGCGACGAATGTTGAAGTGCGAAACAACTCATTCTACCTACAAAAGCAGAGGTCTAGCAAAAGTTTTAGGATTGAAAAACCTGTATATAACGTTTAATGGCTACTTTCCTGAACGAGGTGCAACAATGGCAACCTGTACCTTTAAGGAGTGTGAAGCGTATAGCGTTTGCGCACGCATAAATCCGGAGGAAAAGCGTATCCTGGTGGTTGCGTCAGCAGGAAATACGGCTAGAGCCTTCGCGAAGGTTTGTTCCGATAACAATATCAAGTTGTTGCTTGTAGTGCCTGAGGATAATCTGGACGCATTGTGGACAGCCGAGCCGCTCAACGATTGCGTGAAGCTGATTGCTTGTGAGAGAGGTGGCGATTACTATGATGCAATAGCATTGAGCGAAATTGTATTGAAATCGTCAATGTTTTATGCCGAAGGAGGGGCAAAGAATATCGCTCGACGCGATGGAATGGGAACGACAGTGCTGTCGGCGGTAACCGAGATAGGCCGTATTCCGGACTACTATTTTCAGGCGGTTGGCAGCGGTACGGGTGCAATAGCAGCATGGGAGGCGAACTTGCGACTTATCGAAGATGGCCGCTACGGAGCCAATAAAATGCGACTTATGGTGTCGCAGAACGCACCCTTCTTGCCCATGTACGATGCTTGGCATAATAATTCGAGGTTGTTACTGCCCTACGATGTCAAGCAGGCTCGGCATGACGCCTCGGCAATAGTGGCAAAGGTGCTTTCCAATCGCCGACCACCCTACTCAATTGCCGGAGGGTTGTACGATGTGCTAAAAGATAGCAATGGCAATATTTTGCAAGCGACAAATACCGAAACTAAAAAAGCCATGCAACTGTTTCTCGAAACCGAAGGTGTTGATATCCACCCTGCTGCCGCTGTGGCATTGGCATCGCTTATCAAAGAGATACAGTTTGGGAATATCGGACAAGAGGCGACCATAATGCTAAATATCACCGGCGGCGGAGAGATAAGATACAAGGCCGACAAGGCGATTTTTTATCTTAAACCGAATCATGTCTTTCCTCTTGCACCGAATGAGTGCGATGTGATTGCAAAAGTTGAAGAGTTATTTGCGTAAATAACTTTTAAGGCTTAACTTTGCAGTCGGAAATTTTTAGTGAGAAATATGTATCCAATTAAGTTTAAACCACAACTTAAAGAGAATATCTGGGGCGGACAGCGTCTGCTCGATATTAAGAAGGGGCTCTATTCCCGCAGTGTAGATAAGTCAAAGGTATATGGCGAAAGCTGGGATATCTCTGGCGTAAAAGGTTCTATCTCGAAGGTCGCAAATGGCTTTCTCAAAGGCAACAACTTGCAGGAGATTATCGAAGTATATATGGGAGAGTTGGTCGGAGAGGAGGTTTTCGAGCAGTTTGGCTTGGATTTTCCGTTGCTGATTAAGAACTTGGATTGCAACGACACACTCTCGGTGCAGGTACACCCGAATGATGAGTTGGCCGCCGAGCGTCATGATTCGTTTGGCAAAACCGAAATGTGGTATATTGCTGATGCCGAGGAAGGAGCAGTGATATATCTCGGTTTTAAGAATAAGAATATCACTCGCGAGGAGTATATTCAGGCTGTTGCCGAAGGTACGGTAGCTGATATTTTGCAGGCTGTACCCGTAAAGAAGGGCGATGTGTTCTTTATCCCTGCCGGAACGGTTCATGCCTTGGCTAAGGGTTTAAATGTTATTGAGATTCAGCAGACTTCGGATATAACATATCGCATTTTCGATTGGAACCGAGTTGATAGCGAGGGTAAGTCGCGCGAGTTGCACACTGCATTAGCTGTTGACGCCATCGACTTCGAGTCGGGTGTCGAGGAGTGTCGTCGTCCATATATTGCAGAGTCAAATAAGGAGGTAAATATCGTTGATTGTGAATTTTTCAAGACCGATATGCTCGTTGTTGATGGTGTAGCAGAGCTGGATTACTGCAAGCGCGATTCATTCACTATCTACATGTGTATTGAGGGCGAAACTAAGGTTACGCTCGATGGCGAAACAAGCGAAACTCTCCGCACTGGTGAGGTTATGCTCGTTCCTGCCATCGCAAACGAGGTGGTAATCGAGGGTAAGGCTCAAATTCTTGCAAGTCACTTATAGTATGGAGTGGCTCAATCTTGCACGCAGATCGCTTTGCGCTGGTCTGCTTATCGGTTGCGCAGGCTTCGCATACTCGATGACGGGTGGCGTTGTAGGAGCGTTTCTCTTCTGCTTCGGATTGTTTGGCGTATTGTACGGCAAATGGGCGTTATATACGGGCTATGCAGGCTCGTATGCGTGGCGTGATGCGAAAGATTGGGGCAGATTGTTCTATATCCTCGCAGGTAATTTGGTGGGTGTTTTAGCACTCGCAGGTGTCCTTGCTGTATCGAGCGATGCAATCATCGAGAAGGCAAACGAGGTTGTATCGAAGATTATTGCAGATCGCACATCGTCGGAGTGGTGGCAACTCGTAATTCGTGGTATCGGTACAGGCTTTATTATGGAGATAGCGGTGCGCTATGGCCGTGAAGCAAAGTATATGACCTTGCTATTGGGCGTTCCGGTCTTTATCTTCTGCGGACTCCCCCACTGCGTTGCCGACATCTTCTACTATGGAGTAGATTGGTTTACGCAAGGTGGCTCGCCAGAGAGTTATCTCTTGCCGTGGGGCGCTGCAATCGTCGGAAATCTAATTGGTTGCAATATTCCACGACTGCTAACCGTTAAGGCATAAAAAAGAGCCGAGCGAACTGCTCGGCTTCTTTTTTTTATCTCTACTGCCTCTACTGCCAATCCGAAGCGTTGTAGGTCGATTTCGGAGCGTTCTTCACATTCGGGAAGAAGGTGTGTCCTGTCTTTTTCTCGATCTCGGCCACCGACATTGTCTGTCGTGCAGCATTGCCCTTATGCTCAAACCAGAAACCTACGCACTGTAACTCATCAGCCGAGCAGTTGCCTACCCATTTACCGCTATTGCCCTTCTTGGTGCGAAGAATAACCTTATAGTAATGAGTTGGAACAGCACAAGCCTTACCTGCACCCTTGTTGTCGTAGGCGTAGCCATAATCCTTATCAAAATGCGCTCCCGTAACTACGTAGAGCGTATCCGAGCACATCCAATCATCACGCAAATCGCCCTCAAGTGCGCCCCAGGCTCCTCCATTGAGCTTCTGCAGCTGCGGAGTCATATTCGTGTAGTAGAAGGTTGTTGCATTGTCTGCATTCGACGCTAAACGGTCAGCCGATGGAAGCTGATGTCCACGAGAGTGTGAGTAAGTTTCGTCTTCTCCTGCTCCCTGCGGATAGTAGGCATTTCGCAAATTTGGTTCAAGATTATCATCTACGCAACAAGGGTCGTAGCTCCAATCATCGGTACGACGGCCACTGCCCTCCGTGTAGCATTTGTGCAACGGATAAGCCACCCACAAAGCGCAATATTTCTCCTTGTCAAAGCAGAATGAGTAGTTGCGTAACTTGTTGTTTGACGGCAATTTATCGTGATAACAGTACTCCCAATTTTCATTCTCGACCTTTGTCGGCATCTCTGCCCAACCGTTAGTGCTTATTGGCTTAATAAGTGCTTTTTGCACAACCTTAATAGCATCCGATGTACTATATTGACTGTCGGTGATGATGACATAACTACTGCGCTCAGTTGCTTCGTCTGATGCTGCAACAATAACCTCTATTCCATTTGCACTCCTTGTGTATGAAATCCAATCGGCATTGCATATTACAACATAATCGAAATTGGCGTCAACTGCAACTGTTTCTCGACCACCCTCCGCCTCAAAGCTTAGAGTATTTTTCTCTATCCACAAGCGAGGTTCTTCTTGCTCGTTTGTTGCGCATGAGGCGATAGTGCAACAGAGTGTCAATATAAGCAATAGTATCTTTTTCATCGTTTTTCGAGTTTTACAACATTTTCAACATGGTGTGTATGAGGGAACATATCGACAGGCTGAACAGCCACAATGCGATACATATCGTTCATCAACGCCAAATCGCGTGCCTGGGTTGCAGGGTTACAACTTACATATACGATGCGCTCTGGTGCTGCGTTGAGAATTACATCAATTACCGGCTCATCAACACCTGCGCGAGGTGGGTCCAAAATGATCACATCGGGGCGACCATTCTTAGCAATAAAGTCGTTATTCAAAACCTTCTTCATGTCGCCTGCGTAGAATACCGTATTTTCGATGCCGTTAATCTGCGAGTTAATCTTTGCGTCCTCGATAGCCTCAGGCACATACTCGATACCCACAACCTTCTTGCAACGCTTTGCGCAGAAGTTTGCGATAGTTCCCGTACCTGTGTAGAGGTCGTAGAGGGTGTCGCCCTCCTTCAACTCGGCGAACTCACGAGTAACCTTGTAGAGCTCGTACGCCTGCTTCGAGTTGGTCTGGTAGAACGATTTCGGACCAACCTTGAACTGCAAGCCCTCCATCTCCTCCATGATGTGATCCTTACCTGCGTAGCACATCGGAGTCAAATCGCCCGTCGAGTCGTTCCACTTCTCGTTTACAAATACGATAGTCGAGGTAATCTGCGGAAAACGCTCTAACACAGCGTCTAACAACTTCGAGATCTTCTCCTGGTCGTACTCGTTGAAGATAACCGACAACATGATATCGCCCGTCGATGCGGTGCGGAGAATCATTCCACGCATCAAACCCTCGTGAGCGCGTGCATTGTGGAACGAGTAGCCCTGCTCGATGCAGAATTGCTTAATGAAGTTGCGAATTTCGTTCGATGGCGATGCCTGCAAATGACACTCCTCGATATCGAGAATCTTATCGAACATGTTTGGGATATGGAAACCCAACGCAGGCTGTGGTGCAATATCGCCAGCCTCGGCAATCTCCTCGTATGTCAGCCAACGACGATCCGCGAAGGTGTACTCGATCTTGTTTCGGTAGTAGAGCTGCTGCTCCGAGCCGAGACAAGGGCGCACCTCCGGAATTTCAAGCTTTCCGATGCGCACAAGCTGATCGCATACCTGCTGTGTCTTGTAGTCGAGTTGCGTCTGATATGGAAGATTCTGCCACTTGCAACCTCCGCATACGCCAAAGTGCTTGCAGACAGGCTCACAGCGCTTGTCGGACTTCTTTACAAAGTTCACTACCCTGCCCTCCATAAAGCGACGGTGCTGCTTTGTAATCTGCACATCTACAATATCGCCGGGTACGGTCATCGGCACAAATACCACCACGCCTTCGTGGTGTCCCATAGCCTTTCCCTCGGCTGCCAAAGTGGTAATCTCCAACCCCTCAATAAATGGGTGTGGTCCTCGTTTTCTTGCCATAAATCCTTGTTTCTTTATCTTTGGGACAAAGATAAAGAAATAAACGGAGAACGGAAAGCGGAAAGCGGAAAACTTTTAGAACAAACAAAAAGAGCGGAGAAAACTCCCCGCCCTTTTTCTCTAATCTCATTTTTTAGAGTTCCTTGATAGATATCGCTACTCCACCGCCGGCAGCCATTGCTACATTGAGCTTCGACTTTGAGGTTACGGTCTTCTTTGTTACGGTGTATGAGTGTGGATTATCCAAATAGTGCGCGTCCTTACCGTCGGCATAGATTGTCGCCTCATACTTCTTACCCTTCTCGAGGAAGTCGAATACGAGTGGCAATGTGCGCGAGTTCTCGTCGGTAATACCGCCAATAAACCACTCATTCTTGCCCCTTGCCTTACGTGCAATCAAGATGTAGTCGCCTGGCTCGGCAGCAAGATAACGGCTCTCGTCCCAATCTACGGCTACATCCTTTATAAATTGGAACGCCTGCGGTTGTGCATCGTAGTTCTCCGGCAAATCGGCAGCCATCTGCAATGGCGAGTACATAGTAACATACAATGCCAACTGATAGCAAATGGTACTCATTCCGCAACGCTGTTGCTTCGACTTACTTGTGGTCTGGTCTGCAAACTTAAGATTCACAATACCAGGAGTGTAGTCCACAGGGCCACCATTGAGGCGTGTAAATGGCATAATTGTAGCGTGGTGAGGTGCGATACCGCTGTCGGCATTGGTAAAGTACTCCTGACCACGGCAAGCCTCGTTACCGATAAGGTTTGGATAGGTACGACATAAGCCCGTAGGACGGATAGCCTCGTGAGCATTCACCATAATATTGTGCTTGGCAGCCTCCTTCACGGCGTAGAGGTAGTGATTTACCATAAACTGACCGAAGTGATGCTCGCCCAATGGCTGAATATCACCCACATAACCGCTCTTTACCGCGTTGTAGCCATACTTATTCATAAATGAGTATGCCTGCTCCATATGGCGCTCGTAGTTGCGAATCGACGACGAAGTCTCGTGGTGCATCATAAGACGCACACCCTTCTCGTGTGCATACTTGTTGAGTGCCTCCACGTCGAAGTCAGGATATGGAGTCATAAAGTCAAACACGTAGTCCTTCTTGTAACCAAACCAATCCTCCCAGCCGATATTCCAGCCCTCGACCAACACCTGATCAAAGCCATGCTTGGCAGCGAAGTCGATGTAACGACGTACGTTCTCGTTGTTTGCTCCATGGTTTGAACGAGGCTTAACCTTTGTATAGTCGCTCTCACCGAGCTTCACGCCATTGAACCCCTTGGTGTAGTTCCAGCTACTCTTACCGAGCATCAACTCCCACCAAACACCTACATATTTCACAGGCTTAATCCACGATGTATCCTCCAAAGCGCAAGGCTCGTTCAAGTTCAAGATAAGGTTCGACGCAAGCATCTTGCAAGCGCTGTCGGTCACCTGAATTGTACGCCAAGGCGAGTGGCAAGGCGCTTGTAACCAACCCTTATAGCCGAGTGCATCGGGTGTAAGGTGCGAAGTAAAGACATTTGTCTTGTCGTTCAACTCGAGGTGCATACACGAGTAATTAACCAATGCAGCCTCGTGGATGTTGATATACAAACCATCGTCAGAACGCAACTGCAACGAGGTCTGCACGCCCGTAGGCGAGAAGGTGCAGATGTTCGCTGTACCCACGTTACGGCTATATTTTGGCATAAGCTGACGAATCTCGCTCATACGAGAAGCCTCGTACTGGTACTCCTGCGTAGCATAGCAACCCGGAATCCAGAATGCCATATGGTCGCCCGCCATTGCAAACTCGGTGTACTCCTCCTTGATTACGAAGTAAGCAAGCTTCTTCGACTTCTGCGCAGGGAACTCATAGCGGAATCCCAAGCCGTCGTCGTAGAGACGGAAACGGATATTTACCAAGAAACCTCGCTCATCGCGGCACAACTTAACGAGCAACTCGTTGTAGTGGTTGCGAATTTTGCTACTCTCGCCCCATACAGGCTCCCAAGTCTCGTCAAATGTTGCAGTCTCGCTACCGAGCAACGAGAAACCCTCACGCATCGAGTAGATTGGACGCTCCGGCTTTCCATCGTGAAAACCATAGGTCTGATATGCATTATCCACAAACTCAAAACCGAGTCGGCTTGGCTTAACAACCTCTTTACCATTATAGGTAAGAGTATAGGTGGGCACACCACCCTTCTCCAACGAGAAGGTCATCTTCATTTTGCCGTCCGGCGAAGTCAATGTTTGTGCAATAGCCGTAAGGGCACAAAGTACCCCTACGACCATCAAAAATAGTCTTTTCATTCTATTCAGCTTTTGTCGAGCAGTAGAGACAACGATATACGCCACCCTCTGCCAATTGGAACTTATACTCTACGTTCTCGTTGTTGCAGATACACTTCTTGTTCGGACAAACCAAACCCTCGACCTCTACAGCCTCGTGGTTATGAAGCGGCTCTTTGCCTTCCTCTGCCCATTTCAATAATGTGTAAATCAATGCCTTACGCACGAACTTACCATTCTCTACCTGGCGGAAGTATGCTGCACGATGGTCGGCATCAACCTCTTTGGTAATCTCGTTTACACGTGGAAGTGGATGCAAAACAGCCATCTTCTCCTTCGCCAAAGCCATCTTGTCGGTGTCGAGGATATAACAATCCTTCACACGCTCATACTCTGCCTTGTCGGCAAAACGCTCCTGCTGCACACGTGTCATATAGAGAATATCCAACTCGCCCATAACCTCCTCCAACGAAGATACCTCGCGGTACTCTATGCCATTCTTCTCGCACACATCGTGCTTGATATAGTCTGGCAAGCGCAACGAATCGGGAGCAATAAGGACAATCTTAGTACCCTCGTAGCGCGACATCGCCTTAATAAGCGAGTGTACGGTACGACCATAGAGTAAATCGCCACAGAAACCGATTGTAAGATTATCGAGGTGTCCCAACTCACGAGTGATGGTCAAAAGGTCGGTCAAAGTCTGTGTTGGGTGAGCGTGAGCACCATCGCCTGCGTTGATGATTGGCACACGCGAAACCATTGTTGCATCGAGTGGCGCACCCTCGATATGGTGGCGCATAGCGATAATATCGGCAAAGCAACCAACTACGCGCACGGTATCCTCTACTGTCTCGCCCTTGCTCACCGACGACGAATTTGCGTCCGAGAAGCCGAGAACATTCCCGCCCAACTCCATCATTGCTGCGGTGAAGCTCAAACGAGTACGAGTAGAAGGCTCATAGAAGAGTGTTGCCAACTTCTTACCCTTGCAAACCTCGCTATACTTCTCACGATTGGCAATAATATCCAACGCCAACGCTACAATCTCGTCGGTCTCTTGACGGGTAATATCCGTAGGGTCTGTTAAATGTCTCATAAAAATTTATTTTTAAGGCTTTTAGCCATTGACCTTCGGTCTTCACTGCTCCGCCTCAACATAGTCTGCAAGCAGCCTATGTACTCGGCTTAATTGCAGCGGTAGCCATT
Source organism: Alistipes sp. (assembly GCA_045644085.1). Classification (GTDB taxonomy): domain Bacteria; phylum Bacteroidota; class Bacteroidia; order Bacteroidales; family Rikenellaceae; genus Alistipes. The sequence continues at coordinate 9,286 of JAZRGH010000048.1, forward strand.
GGCCATTGGCTCATAATTATTTTACTTAATCCAGCTCTCGTCGCTTGGGTTGTTGCGGAATGCGAGGATACGCTCCTTCCACTCCGGTGCGATGTAGCCCTCCTCGGCTGCAACCTCTACGAGAGCATCGAGATTAGACAACGAGTAGTTTACAGTGTTAGCAGCTGCGATACGCTCCTCGCCACGCTTCATACCGTAAGTAAAAATGCTCACGATACCCAAAACGTCAGCGCCAGCCTCACGCAAAGCCTCTACAACCTCGATGCACGAGCCGCCGGTTGAGATCAAGTCCTCAACAACAACGACCTTCTGTCCTGCCTCCAACTTACCTTCGATACGGTTTGTACGGCCATGATCCTTCGCTCCGCTACGAACATAACCCATTGGCAAATCTAAAATTGTAGCTACTATTGCTGCGTGAGCGATACCTGCGGTTGATGTACCCATCAAAACCTCGCACTCAGGGAAGTGCTTCTTAACCAACTCTGCCAAGCCTGCTTCTACCTGCTCACGAACACTTGGAGCGGTCAAAATAAGGCGGTTGTCGCAGTAGATAGGACTCTTGATACCACTCGCCCAAGTGAATGGCTGCTCCGGACGTAAAAATACTGCGTTGATTGAAAGTAACTCTTTTGCAATTTTCTTCTCCATAGTTATATCATTTTATTTGTTTCTACTTAATTATTCACCCAAGAACTCCTTGCAGCAACGCTCATAAGCCGCTACCGGATCATCGGCTGCTGTGATTGGACGACCTACAACAATATAGTCTGAACCAATCTCACGAGCCTGTGCAGGGGTCATAATGCGCACCTGATCGTCTTTCGAACTGTCAGCAAAACGTACACCCGGAGTGATTGTGAAGAACTCCTTGCCACAGTGCTCCTTAACGAGTGAAGCTTCGAGCGGCGAACAAACAACGCCGTCAAGACCTGCCTCCTTCGCATTCTCGGCATACTTTGCGATGCAGTCGTTGATAGTTGCGTTGATAAGCAACTCCTTCTGCATGCGCTCCTCGCTGGTCGAGGTGAGCTGAGTTACAGCAATTAACAACGGACGAGTGCCGTCCTCGCGTGTCAAACCCTCCAACGCACCACGCATCATATCGACAGTACCTGCAGCGTGAACATTGCACATATCAACATCGAGGCGCGACAAAACACTCATAGCCTTGCGTACAGTGTTAGGAATATCGTGCAATTTAAGGTCAAGGAAAATCTTGTGTCCTCGCGCCTTAATCTCGCGGACAATTGCAGGTCCTTCGGCATAGAATAACTCCATACCAATCTTTACAAACGGTTTGCGACCTGTAAACTTATCCAAAAAAGCGAGTGTCTGCTCCTTGCTGCTAAAATCGCACGCAATAATTACATCTTTTGCCATAACTTATTATCTTTTATTCAATTATTCCAATTATATCACTTAATTTCTCGATACCGAGTCGCTCCATTACGTATGGCAACTCCTCGATAATCTCCTTACAAGCGTAAGGGTTACGCAAGTTCTCGGCACCTACCTGAACGCCCGTAGCACCAGCCATCATCATCTCGACAACGTCCTCAGCCGACGAAACGCCACCACAGCCAATCACTGGAATCTTCACTGCGTGAGCCACCTGGTAGACCATTCGTACTGCGATAGGGAATATCGCTGCACCCGAGAAACCTCCCATCTTATTGGCGATTACAGGCTTTCTGCGAGCGATGTCGATACGCATGCCGAGCATTGTATTGATAAGCGTAATACCGTCAGCACCAGCCTCCTCACACGCCTTTGCAATAGCCACAATATCGGTTACATTTGGCGAAAGCTTAATAAATACAGGCTTTGTCGTAACCGCCTTAACAGCCTTTGTTACTGCCGCAGCCGACTCTGGCGATGTACCGAAGGCCATACCTCCGTTATGCACATTTGGGCACGAGATATTAACCTCCAAAATCGCCACCTGCTCCTCCTTATCCAACTTCTGACAACACTCAACATACTCCTCAATCGAGAAGCCACTGATGTTGGCGATAATCGGCTTACGGAAAATCTTACGCAACTCCGGCAATTCGTGTGCGATAACTGCGTCTACACCAGGATTTTGCAAGCCTACCGAGTTAATCAAGCCCGACGGACACTCCGCAATACGCGGTGTCGGATTACCGAAACGAGCATCGCGTGTAGTACCCTTGAACGATATCGAGCCGAGAATGTTTATATCGTAAATCTCGGACATCTCCTTGCCAAAGCCGAATGTTCCGCTGGCAGGAATTACGGGGTTGTCGAGTGCAACACCACACAACTCAACCGAAAGATCTCTTACCATATAACCTCCTCCTTCTTAAATACAGGACCCTCTTTGCAAACACGCTTTGCGCCCTTTGTTGTCTGGATAGAGCAACCCATACAGATACCGAAACCGCAGCCCATACGCTCTTCAAGCGACACCTCGCCCGAAGTTGTTGTTGCCAAGCACAAAGCCTTCAACATTGGTAGTGGTCCGCACGAATAGAAATAGTCGTACTCTACCCCGCTTTCACGAATAGCATCGGTTACAAAACCTTTTACTCCCTGCGAGCCATCAGCCGTAGCCACGATAACCTTTGCGCCCAAAGCCTCGAACTTATCGGCATAGAATATCTCCGACTCTGTATTGAAGCCAAGCACAACGGATACCTCCTTATCTCGTGCAATCAAGTCGCGAGTCAGACGATACAAAGGAGGAACGCCTACTCCACCACCTACAAGTAACGGTTTCTTGCACTCGTGGTCAATATCGAAACCATTTCCGCAACCTGTCAATACATCAAGCTCGGTACCCTCGGCCATTTGCGACATCAAGTCGGTGCCCTTGCCTACTACCTTATATATAATAGTAAGTTCTCCCTCGTCATAGTTGCAAACCGATATAGGTCGGCGAAGATACAATCCGTCGAGTGCAATCTCGACGAATTGTCCTGCACGAGTTACGCCCGACACATCACCTGCGAGATGCATCTCGTAGATGAGAGGTGTCAGCGCCTCGTTCTTAGTTACTGTTAAGACTACTCTTTGCATTCTTACTCTATTTTGCTTTGTACTCGGCATCAATTGTCGAAACTCCGAGTGTAATCTCCTCCAATACATCAAGCAATGTACTTACTGTTTCGAGAGCAGTAATAATTGATACATTGTTCTCAACGGCTGCGTTACGAATTTCGTAGCCATCAAGACGTGTATTGTGCTGATTTACGTCGATAGTGTTGATTACGTAGCTTACGTGGCCCTTCGACAACGATTTAACGATATCGTCGCTACCCTCCGAAATCTTGCGCAATAAGCGTGTGCGCAAGCCATGCTCACGAAGGAATGCAGCGGTACCCGATGTTGCCTCCAAGTTGAAACCGAGGTTGTAGAAGCGACGGATAAGTGGCAGAGCTGCCTCCTTGTCCTTATCGGCGATAGTCAAGAATACGGTACCATAGTTTACGATAGTCATACCCGAAGCCTGCAACGACTTATACAAAGCACGTGTAAGCGAATCGTCATAGCCGATAGCCTCACCCGTAGATTTCATCTCTGGCGAGAGATACGAATCCACGCCCTTAATCTTTGCAAACGAGAATGCAGGAGCCTTAACGAAGTGGCGCTTACGCTCTACTCCATAGACCTCTGTAATACCCTGCGAAGGCAACGACTCGCCCAACATTACGCGGGTTGCAATCTTCGCCATAGGTACGTTTGTAGATTTAGAGAGGAATGGTACAGTACGCGAAGAACGTGGATTTACCTCAATCACATAAACCTTATCCTCTGCATCTACGATAAACTGAATATTGTAGAGACCAACGATACCGATTGCACGACCAAGACGTACAGTATAGTCAATCATCAAGTCCTTCACCTTCTGGCTGAGTGAGAATGACGGATAGACACTGATAGAGTCACCCGAGTGAACACCTGTATGCTCTACGTGCTCCATGATGCCAGGGATAAATACGTTACCCTCGGCGTCGCAGATAGCATCAACCTCAGCCTCCTTACCCATGATATACTTATCAACCAATACCGGTGAATCCTCGGTAACCTCTACAGCG
>JAZRGH010000049.1:0-46859 GCA_045644085.1 Alistipes sp.
ACGATAACGCAGCCCTTGCGGTTGCGGACAATGAGGTTGTGAATATTCAAATCCTGCGACTCCAAGCCCTGCTGTGCATCGAGCATAAGGATACACACATCCGAAGCCTCAATGGCACGAATGGAACGCATTACGGAGTAGAACTCCAAATCTTCCATTGTCTTACCCTTCTTACGCATACCTGCGGTATCGACAAGATAGAAGTCCATGCCGAACTTGTTGTAGCGTGTATGAATCGAGTCGCGGGTTGTACCTGCGATGTTGGTTACTATATTGCGGTCTGTACCGAGCAAAGCGTTTGTAAGCGAAGACTTACCTACATTAGGACGACCAACGATGGTGATACGTGGAAGATCATCGAGCTCCTCTGCCTCGCAATCCTCGGGGAGGTGCTTCAAAATCTCGTCCATCAAATCACCAGTGCCACTACCTGACATTGACGAGATGCAGAATGGGTCACCAAGACCGAGCGAGTAGAAGTCGTTTGACGAGTAGATTAAGTCGTAGTTATCGACCTTGTTGCAGACCAAAATGGTGCGCTTTTTAGCACGACGCAACACCTCTGCCATCATCATATCCAAGTCGGTAACACCTGTGCCTACCTCCACCATAAAGAGGATAACATCGGCCTCCTCGATGGCGAGGAGTACCTGCTTGCGAATCTCGTCCTCGAAGATGTCGTCGCTGTTTACCGAGTAACCACCGGTATCGATAATCGAAAATTCGCGACCACACCAATCGGTCTTGCCGTAGTGGCGGTCACGTGTTGTACCCGCTGTTGAATCTACAATCGCCTGACGGTTGCCGACAAGGCGGTTAAAAAGGGTGCTCTTGCCCACATTCGGGCGTCCTACTATTGCTACTAAACTCATAATCTTTTAAGCTGTTAGCTATTGACATCTACTCTTTGCCGCTATGCTTAGACATATTCTGCGAGCTGATACTGCTTTCCGCCTAATCGTAGTGGTCGTCGTTAGCTTTTTATTCGCATAATTTTACGGCTACAAAGGTATGAAAAAAAAGATATTTTGCCAACTATATGAGGTAATTTCAAAAATATTTATTATTTTTGGGAGTTAATATAATGAATATTGGCTTTGCTTATGAGGTATAAGGTTTCGAAATACACGCTTTTATCGCTTCTGATTCTGCTTTGTTCGACATCGTGGGCCCAGAACTCTACGTCCGAAAAACCGGTGCGAAAAATGTCGGTAAAGCAACAAGGCCCAAAGGTCTCTACCGAGTTTGGTTTGGGTGTTGCAGCACGCTACAATATGTTCGAGGTGGTGCCGTTGAGTACCGACTTCTCCCCTGAGATTTCGATGCGTATGTCCTATGGTGCAGCGTTGCAGTTCCGCCTCAATCTCGGACGTACTTTCGGTATTCAGCCGGAGATTTCGTATGCTCGTTCTACGCTCCGCATCAACGACAAGATGAATAACTTCTCCACTAAGGCGAAGTCCAACATTGTGCAGATTCCGCTTTTGCTTTCGTTCCGAATTGCGATGTTCAGACTCAACTTTGGCCCTGTGTTTACACTTATGGACGAGGCTACCTACCAACTGCCAAAGGCCGAGGATAACTCCATACAACAGATGCACCTCGGCGGGCTCTACCCAAGCGTGACATACGCAGCAGGTATAAGCGTAAAGTTTGCAAAGATTATGATGCTCGATTTGCGCTATGCCGATCAATTCCGAGGCGATTGGGTTAACAAGTTGGAGATGGTGGAGATGGACGACAAAAACAACTACAAGCGAATAAACCAGTGGGTGTGGACTCTCGACCAAAACAAACAACCCCAGGCACAGTCATTCCGCACTCGCTGTCGAAGCGTACAGTTGCGATACAGCATAGTGTTTTAGAGTTAGGAGAGAGTAACCAGTATTTTTTTTCGATGACAGATACAACAGGTAAGGAGATAATAATCGATGGTGTTGATACTCGCGAGTTGTACGGAGCAAAAGAGTGCTACCTGCAACAGATTGTAGCGATGCACCCAAAGTTGAAAATTGTGGCGCGAGGCTCTTCGTTGAAGGTCCTTGGCGCAAAAGGTGATGTCGAGCGATTTGAACGTCAAATGGCCGGCTTGATAGCCTACTATGATCGTTATGGGCACATCTCGAAGGAGGTTGTCGAGCAGTCATTTGCTGCCGGTTTTGCCGAGGCAGCCGAGGTGGCACATAAGAACGATAAAGAGGTTATCGTTTATGGTAACAATGGCGTAATTGTCAAGGCTCGTACCGACAATCAGCGCAAGTTGGTTGATTTGTATGACCATAACGACTTGATATTTGCTACGGGTCCTGCCGGATCGGGAAAGACCTATACGGCTATCGCATTGGCGGTGCGTGCTCTGCGCGACAAGCAGGTACGACGAGTGATATTGACACGCCCTGCGGTGGAGGCTGGTGAGAAGTTGGGCTTCCTGCCTGGCGACTTGAAGGATAAGTTGGACCCATACTTGCAACCTCTCTACGATGCGCTCAACGATATGATTCCTCCTGCCAAGTTGCAGAAGTTTATGGAGGACGGCACAGTGCAGATTGCACCACTCGCCTATATGCGTGGTCGCACATTGGACAATGCCTTTGTGATACTTGATGAGGCGCAGAATACGACGCTCTCTCAGATAAAGATGTTCCTCACCCGTATGGGCCGCAATGCGAAGTTTATCGTTACGGGCGATGTTACGCAGGTCGATTTGCCACACAAGAGCGACAGTGGCTTGGTGCGTGCGATGAATACGGTGAAGGGCATCAAGGGCATCGGTTTTGTAGAGTTTAATAAGGGCGATATTGTCCGTCACGAATTGGTTAAGCACATTGTCGAGGCGTTCGACAAGCAAGATAAGAAAACTGAAATTAAAAACTAAAAAATAGAGAACTATGAACTACAATTTGGAACAGCTCAAACCTGAATTGGTTTGGAAACATTTTAAGGCAATTTGTCAGATTCCGCACCCATCACACCACGAGGAGAAGATTCGTGAGTATGTTGTAGAGTTTGCAAAGGCTCATAACCTCGAATACTCGGTAGATGATGCATGCAATGTATATATTGCAAAGCCGGCAACTGCGGGCTATGAAGATAGAAAGGGTATCGTCTTGCAGGCTCACCTCGATATGGTACCACAGAAGAATAACGACAAGGTGTTCGACTTCGAGAACGACCCTATCGAGGCTTATATCGATGGCGAGTGGGTAACCGCTAATGGTACCACACTTGGAGCAGATAACGGTATCGGCGCAGCTTGTATCCTTGCAGTTTTGGAGGACAACACTTTGGAGCATGGCGCTATCGAGGGACACTTCACCGCAACAGAGGAAACCGGTATGGACGGTGCATTTGGCTTAAAGGCGGGAGTGCTCAAAGGTGATATCTTGTTAAACCTCGACTCCGAAACTGAGGGTGAGTTGTATGTTGGTTGTGCAGGTGGAACGGATGCAAATATCACACTCCCTTACATTGCAGAGCCTGCTCCACAAGGTTGGTCGGCTCTTAAATTGGAGGTTAAGGGCTTGAAGGGTGGCCACTCGGGCATCCAGATTGGCTTCCAGCGTGGTAACGCCAACCGTTTGTTGTGCCGTTTGTTGCTCCATACCGAGCAGGAGTGGTTGCTCGCTTCGATTGATGGCGGTGGTTTGAGAAATGCTATTCCTCGCGAGGCTCAGGCAGTAGTTCTCGTTCACGATGTAGAGGCATTCAAGGCTGAGGCTAAGGCATACGAAAAGACCTTGCAGTCGGAGTTCGAGAATATCGAGGATTCGATTGCGGTACTCGCTGAGGAGGTCGCTTACCCTGCGGAGATTATCCCTGCTGCAACGGCACAAAATCTCGTTAAAGCGGTTGTTGGCGCACCTAATGGCGTAGTGAAGATGTCGGTAGATATGGAGGGCTTGGTACAGACCTCGACAAACCTCGCTCGCGTGGTATCTGACGGCGAGTGTGTGAAGATTCAGTGCTTGTTGCGCTCATCGGTATCGAGTGAGAAGGTTGCCTTGGCAGAGGCTATCAAGGGCGTATTCGAGTTGGCAGGTGCAGAGGTTGAGTTGTCGGGCTCGTACGACGGTTGGAAGCCGAATATGGAGTCGCCAATCTTGAAGGCTATGTTGGCATCGTACGAGGCTTTGTACGGCAAGAAACCTGCTGTAACGGCTATCCACGCAGGTTTGGAGTGCGGTATCATCGGTGGTGTATATCCGAACCTCGATATGATTTCGTTTGGCCCTACAATCTGCTACCCACACTCGCCAGACGAGAAGGTGGAGATTGCATCGGTAGCGAAGTTCTATGAATTCCTGCTCCACACTTTGAAAAATGCACCGGCGAAATAGCGGAGTTATTTTAGTTAAGAATTGAAATTTGGCTAATGGCCAATGGCTATAGCTAAGGACTATAAAAAAGATTATGGTACAGCAGACAACCGAGCGCTGGTTTGTGGTTGTAAATCCCGTATCGGGAGGGGGTAAGGGCTTGGAGGACTTTCCGAAGATATCCCACCTGTTGCGCGAGAACGGCATTGAGCACGACCCTGCATTTACGGAACATCGCTATCACGCTACCGAACTCACTGTCGAGGCGGTAAATCGTGGCTATCGCAAGATTATTGTTGTGGGAGGTGACGGCACCTTGAACGAGGTTGTGAACGGACTCTTCATTCAGATGCAGTGCCCTCCGAAGGATATTCTGGTGGCGGTGATTGCCGTAGGTACGGGTAACGATTGGGTGCGTACCTTCGGAATACCTCGCAACTACTCGGTGGCTATTAGGGCCATAAATGAGGGGTACTCCTTCCTGCAAGATGTCGGCAAGGTGACATATACCGAGTCGAAGGTTGAGCATACGCGATATATGGTGAATGTGGCCGGCTTGGGCTTCGATGCCTACGTTATCCAGATATTCAACCACCTCAAATTGAAGGGGTGGAAGGGTAAGTGGCTCTATATTTACAGCCTTCTGCGCGGTTACTTCTCGGCTAAGCCTGCGGGTGCAACCATCGAGGTCGATGGCGAGGTTATCTACAATAAGTTGCTCTTCTCGTTGGCGGTGGGTATCTGCCGCTACAACGGAGGAGGTATCCAGCAGCTGCCGCGTGCCGTGGCAAACGACGGCTTGCTCGACTTGACCATTATCCGCCCTATCCATTGGTGGCACGTCATCTTCCGCGCACGACGACTTTTTAACGGCAAAATATACTCCATTGGCCACGTGCAGCACGCACAAGGTAAGGTCGTAAAGATTAATGCGGTGCCGACTATTCCTATCGAAACCGATGGCGAGTTGCAGGGCATAACACCTGTTACCGTATCAATAGTGCCACAAGCGGTACGGTTTGTTGTGACAAAGGAGTTCTTGCAAGAGTGATAGAAAAAAGAGGTCGAATGACCTCTTTTTTTCCTTTCTACTTGTCCGTTGCCCATTCGCCTTTGGCTCCCTCGTAGATGACGAGATGGTCGGGTGCAAGCGATTTCAACATCAGGTAGGTGTCGTAGATGTTCACACCCGATGTCTTGCCTTTGGCTATGGCGTGGCCGATGACGGCAGGACTCCACTTCGCACTATGGTAGGCGTGAGCGTTGCTCCATAGGTAGCTCTCGCTCCACTGTGGGTTGTTGCTCGGATTACCCCCGCGACGGATATCATCTCCCAAAAGTGTGGTGTCGATAGGAGTGCGTACTACTGCATACATTCCTCGCTCAGCGCACTCTGCTAACACTTGCTTGGCATGGCGGTCAAGGGTTATGATGATGCCGTTATAACCCAATTTCTTGGCTTCATCAAGGCTTTTTACGGCCTCCCACTCGGCGAGGGTTGGCGCTACTATCTCGTTGTTTATTAGAAGTTTGCCATTGCGTGAGGCGAGTTGTCGAAGGCCGACTTTGCTACTCACACACTCGGCAATGCGGTTATCGATGCGACTCTCCAAGTCGAGACGTAGGAGTGTAGGGTTTTGAGCACTCCACAATGCCTTTGCAGGTACTACGCAGGCAAAGCGCAGAGTATCCTCGCGACGCATGTCGAGAGCCATCTCGCGGTATCCCTCCGCTACGACTGTGGTGTCGTTGAGGCGCAGGGCATAGTGCAGACGCATCTCCTTGCGGTTCAGCGCATCGCACTTTACGGGTATGGCGAACTCGGCTACGCCCTCGCCCTGCTCGTTGAGGGTAACATCTACTGCAATATCTCGCACTCGAATGGTAGGTTGAGTGAACACCTCGATATCCTCCACGAGCAACTCTTTTGGTGCGTATAACTTATTCGCGATGAGTGACTTGTCGAGTACTATGCTCACTTCGTTGCGTCCCTCCTTCGAAGCCTTTGTGATGTTGAACTCGGCACCCATCACGCCCGATGGGGCAAAGCCGACCTCGCGACCATTCACATAGACAGTATATGCCGATGAAGCGTATCCCACGCGCAGGATAACCTGACGATTGAGCCATGCAACGGGCATGGCGTAGTGTGTGGTGATGGTTGCCGATGTTCCACCTTCGCTACGTGTAGGCTCCTCCACAACTGCCATATATGGCGAGAGCGATGCATTGCCCTTGACAGCTACCATCATGTTGTTGTATGGGGTAATGTCTTTGCGAGCAGGCTCTATACCACGTGCCGATAGGTCGGAGAGTGTTTGTGCCGAGAGCTCTATTATCGAACACAATATTGCAAGTAAAAGTGTATATCTCTTCATTTTTTTGTATCTTTGTCGCAAAGATAAGACTTTTTTGTAGAAAACACTATGTCGGAGTATCCAAAACTTATATTTCCTGCAATTACTGCCAAAATAAAGTCCGAGAATGGCAAGGAGTATATATGGGATTCGTTGCGCAAGAGGTGGCTGTTGCTTACTCCCGAGGAGTGGGTGCGCCAGCATACGATCAGATGGTTCGTAGAGTGTAAAAACATCTTTCCGGAGCGTGTCGGGCAGGAGTATCCTGTAAATGTTAATGGACAGAATCAACGTGCCGATATAGTTATTCTCAACGAGTTTGCGCGACCTCATATCTTGGTCGAGTGCAAGGCTCCCGATGTGGAGATTGATAAGGAGGTGGTGATGCAGGCGTGCCGCTACAACGCTATCATCGGGGCGAGGTATGTGGTGCTGACCAATGGCTTGCAACTCCACTGCTTCGAGTATGCTGACGGCAAGTACCGCGCGGTGGAGAGGATTTAATAGGAGCGGGCTGACGCACTTGAATAGGATTGAATAGGATATCCTATCAAGTCCTATCTAATCCTATCAAGCACCATAGGTGCGAATCCTATCAAATCCTATCTCCCTCCCCTTCGTTAAATGAGTTAAATAGTTAAAAACAAAAAGAAGAGGTAGGTTTAGTTGCCTACCTCGATTATTTCGATTGTCCAACCGAATAGCTCGTTGGCGCATGTAGCCTGCATCTGCGCAATCTGCGAGGTCTGTACCGTATCGGCAACTATCGCATTAACCAGCTGTGCGGGTGTTGCGTAGGTGTTATCAACGGCATTTGCAAAGCATTGATAGAAGGCGTTTTGTTGTGAGCGCGAGAGCCCGTCAGGCAGGATATTTGCCGCCACAAGGTCGCGATAAGGGTAGAGGTGGCGCATATTCGATGCGTCGGCAGCCAACTGCTCTACAATGGTTGTTACGACATATACCTGTACCGTGTCATTCACGGCAGGCATCTCGATAAAGGTGGTGTAGACGGGGTACTCCTCCTCCACCGATGCGAGGACCTGGTCGGTAAATAACATATACTCGGCTTCGCTCAAATCGTTAAGATAGACCATCTTACGATAGTCGCGCAGGAGGTTACGCATAGCTTGTCGCTCCTCGCGATTCCACTTTGTCTGCTCGCCACACGCGAACAAACCTCCCAATGTAAGTGCCACTACGGCAAACGAAAGGATAAACTTTTTCATAGAGTGTACTGTTTGTTTTATGTGTTAAACCACACTCTGAAAAAGCAACCTTCGTGCCATAGCGTAGAGCTAAAACCGATAATAGCTTTTAGCTATTAACAGCTCTGCGCCAGCGGAGGTAACCCGCAATGGCAAGGGCGGTGTAGAGCGTGTAGAGCATAGCCGTAAGGGGAATACCCTTGTAGAGATATAACCCTACGGTTATGGCATCTACCACAAGCCATACGAGCCACTGCTCCACATACTTACGCGATAGTAACCACATCGCTACCATAGACATTGCCGTAGTCATAGAGTCCCAGAACGGCACTGTACTATCGGTAAAGCGTACCAATAAATAATATAATATTATATGTAGTACGCTATATATTACCACCAGAGGTGCTATCAAGCGTAGTGGCGTATGGGCAATACGCAACCTGTTCTCCTTGCGCTTATGGCCTATTAGCCAAGCCATTAAGCCATACAAGCCTGCAAGGATATAGTAACCTTGCATAGCGCAGTCGGCATACAATCCCGCCTTGTAGTATAGTAGGCAGTGCACGCACGGCATCAGCATACCGACTATCCATAACCAGGTGTTTGCACGGTACTCCAACCATAAGTAGAGTAGTCCGAGTGCAACACCTACAATCTGTAAAATAAGTTTTGTATCCATAGTCATCTTTGTAGTAAAATCGTTCCGATGAGCTCTTTTCGCACCTTACTTGCGGCGTAAATGTTTAACTATTTAACTCATTTAACCGTTTAACGGGGGGGGGTAAAGAGTTAAATGGTTAAATTTTGGTTAAATTTTGGTTAAATTTTGGCGCAGCCCGTTCCTATCCTATCCTCTCTAAAAGTTCACCGTTACATTCGCCAGCACCGAAGTTGTTGCTTGTGGGAAGTAGCAAGCCCACGACTTGCGGTCAGCGAGGGTGTCGCCCTCCAACCACGAGCCACCATAGCCACTCGCACAATACTTGGCGTTGAACAAGTTACCCACCTTCACACCAAAGCGCACGCGCTCAACCTTTGCAGTGCGGAGCGTATAGGAGAGGTCGAGGTCGCTCACGCAGTAGCGTGGCAGAGTCAAATCCTCATACTCTCCGTTTGTCAGGTACTGCTTACTCACATAGCGCGTCGAGAGCCGAGCCGCGAAACCATGCGTATGAAAGTCGAAGAATACTCCTGCAATAACCGCTGGCGAGTAGGCAATCGTAGTGCGACCACGCGCAAAGGCTACACCGTCGATATAGTCCACATAGCCGAGGATATGGTTTTGGCTGAGTGTGGCATTTCCACCCACCGAGAGCCACTTGGTAGCCACAGCCGACAACGACAACTCTACACCGCGACGATACGACTTGTCAACATTGCGCGAGAGGAGCTCGCCCGTATCGGAGAGTTCACCTGTCTGCACAAGCTGGTCACGATACATCATATAATATAGGTTGAGCGAGAGGTCAACAATAGCGTTGCGGAAGGAGTAGCCACCCTCGATATCGAGCATCTTCTCCTCACGCGGATACTCGCCCTGACGGATATCGGTGAAGTTGTTTCGTGTAGGCTCCTTCTGGCCGACGGCAGCCGAGGCGTAGATGGCGTGGTTGCGTGCAAACGAGTAGTGAAGGCCGAGCTTGGGATTGAAGAAGTTGTAGTGGCGATTGATGTTGAGCTCCTGCATTGCTCCTGCCACATCGTCGAAGTTGTCGTTCACACCCGAAATCAGATGGGTGATATGTCTAAATTGAGCATCAGCGTAGAGGTGTAACCCTTTGGCTATCAGCCAATCAACCTTTGCAAAGGCCGATGCATCATACTTCGAGGTGTAGTTGCGGTAGTACTCCGTAGTGGGGAAGTCGGGAGCCTCGCGGAGAGCCGAAATCTCGCCATAGTGCACTCCGTCATAGAGCGATGCCGACACACCCATAGTGAGCGATAGATGGTTGGTAGAGTAGAGTGCCGAACCGACAATGCCGCCAAAGTTGTTGCCCATAACCTTCTTGCGGAGGAGGTTTGTACTCTCGACCATAGCACCACCCACCTCGATAGGCGAGATGCCATAACCCGGAAGCCACGCATCGTTCTTGTAGTTGCGGTAGTAGCCGTTGCCGTAGGTGTAGTGCGCCGTAGCCGAAAGGCTCCATTTGTCGTTGAAAGAGTGTGCCACAACGAGTTGGTTGTTTATCTGCGTATAGTTGTCGGTATGGTCATCGTAGAAGCCGACAACCTCGTCGTTGATGACGATTTCGCCCTCAGGGTTGTAGCGACGATTTACGGCCATCTGCTCAGCCGACACGCCCGTGTAGGCGAGATAGACCTTTGCCACGCCACCAAAGGAGAGGAGTTTCAGCGATGTGCGCCCCTTGTAGTAGGCTGCTTGGAGCATATACGAAGAGAGGTTGCTCGATGCACGCTCGACATATCCGTCGGAGGAGAGGTGCGACAAACGCCCATCAATGGCCCAATGCCCTCCGAGTAGGCCTGAGGAGAGTGCCACCTCCTGCTTGGCGGTGTTGAACGAGCCATAGGAGAGCGATGCACGCCCAGAGAACTCTGATGCGAGGGGTGCGGAGGTCATATTGAGCGAAGCACCAAAGGCTCCCGTACCCGCAGTCGAAGTACCCACACCGCGCTGCAACTGTACCGAGCCGAGCGATGATACGAGGTCGGGGGTGTCGTACCAATATACCGAGTGGGTTTCGGCATCGTTCATCGGCACACCGTTGAGAGTTACATTTATACGTGTAGCATCTGTTCCTCGCACACGGAACGAGGTCGAGCCTATGCCCGTGCCACTCTCGGAGGCGATGACCACAGACGGCAGATTTTTGAGCAATGAAGGGATATCCTCGCCATAGTTCTGCTCCTCAATCTCCTTGCGCGAGAGGTTTGAGTGGGCAATGGGAGTGGTTTGCGTTGCTCTGGTGGCAACAACCTCAATTTGCTGAATTAGAACGGAGTCGTTCTCGATCAAGTTGAGAGTTGAGGATTGAGAGTTGAGAGATTGTTTTGCTTCGGCTCTCGCTCCGAAGGTGGCACACAATGCCACAGCCATTAAAAGAAAAATCCTTTTCATAACTAATTGGGTTTTTAATTAAACAATAGTTTGAAAAGGGGTATGTGATGATACTCGTCCCGTTCCAGCATTACCTGTTTCGGTTCAATGGGTATAATCTCAGCCAAAATAACTGAAAACTAACAACTGAAAACATTTTCCGTTTTTCCGTTTTCCGTTTTTTTTAGCACCCCTTATGTCGATGCAAAGATAGAGAAAAAAATAATTTTTTAATTCTTAATTTTCAATTTTTTTGTTATCTTTGTACTCGAATACTCGGGGCAGGGTGTAATTCCCTACCGGCGGTGATAGTCCGCGACTCCCGTATGGTGCTTGCTGATAAGTTGTTGCGCTTGTATGGGACTGAATCGGTGAAATTCCGATACCGACGGTTATAGTCCGGATGAGAGAGTGTCGGTCGATTTTGTAATGGCGATTTCTGCGTTACGCTTGTTCTCGAAATCCTCACATACGCTTAGTATGCTGCGGTTTCTTGAACTTCGCAAGCCTTGAAATCCCTCATTCAAAATCAACCTTCGGTTTCGCTATAAAGCCTCGATATTATTCGGGGCTTTTATTTTTTATAGATATATGAAACGACATCTTATTTTAGTATTGGCGATAATAGCAACCTTTACAGCCACTGCACAATCGACCACAGCATCGTTGCAGGGCTTTGTTACAGATGACAATGGCAAACCTTTGGCGGGAGCTACTGTGGTAGCCACACACCTCCCCACCGAAACGATATATGGCACCATCACCGACAAGAGTGGAGCCTACCACTTGCAGGGCTTGCGTGTGGGAGCCCCCTACAAGGTGGAGTTCTCGTATGTGGGCTACAAGGATAAGATGTATAGCGACATAGCCCTCTCGTTGGGCGAGAAGCGACACCTCGATGCCTTGCTCTCGGATACGCAGGCGATAGATGCCGTAGTGGTGAGTGTAGATGCCTTTGCCGAGTCGAAGATGGGCGCGGGCGAGGTGTTTCATCGAGAGTTGATAGAGCGCACTCCCACCGTATCGCGCTCAATAGACGATATTACGCGCTTGGCTCCGCAGGCTATGGTGTCGAAGGACGGAGGTATCTCGATTGCGGGAATGAACTCGCGCTACAACTCCTTCCAGATAGACGGTACCGCCTCGAATGATATGTATGGCTTGACCTCGACAGGAACGAATGGCGGTTTGGCGGGAGCAAACCCTATACCCCTCGATGCCATAAGCGACATTCAGGTGGTTACAGCACCCTTTGATGTGCGACAGGGTGGTTTCAGTGGCGGAGGTATCAATGCCGTCACCAAGTCGGGCACAAATACCTTCTCAGGTACGGCATACGCCTACTACAACGATAACAACTTCTATGGTCGCAGTCCGCAGAATGGTGCGAATCTGGCGGAGCAGAGAACGCAGATATATGGAGTGTCGCTCGGTGGTGCGATAATCAAAAACAAACTCTTCTTCTTCCTGAACGGAGAGTTCGACCTCGACTCCTCGCCTACGTCGTACTATGTGGGAGATAGTGGTTGCAACATCTCCGAAGCCGATGCAAAGGCCATTGCGGAGCGTTTCTATGCCCTTACGGGTTACGATGGCGGTGGCTATGGCAAGCAGACTTTGAACAAGCGCACAGCCTCGTTGATAGCTCGCTTGGATTGGAATATCAATGCGCGTCACAACCTCTCGTTGCGTTACAACTTCCTCGATGCTCGCAAAGATGAGTTTCAGTCGAGTGCTACGCTTCTGCGCTTCAATGGCGAGGGCTACACCTCCACTGCCGACACCCATTCGTTGGTGGCGGAGCTCAACTCGCGCCTATCGGAGAAGATGTTTAACGAGTTCCGCGTGGGCTATACCCGAGTGCACGATGGCCGCGATGCTATGAGTGGTGCGCTCTATCCCTATGTCGAGATACAGAAGATGCGCGACGGAGAGAATACTTCGGTCTATGTTGGCACAGACCCATTCGCCATTATGAACGACTTGGTGCAGAATACCGTAACCCTTACGGATAACTTCTCATACTATGCAGAAGGCCATACCGTTACGATAGGTACACACAACGAGATTTTCAACTCTTCGTGCCTCTATATGGCCAATGCGTTGGGTGCTTACACCTACAATACGTTGGAGGATTTCCTTGCCGACAATGCGCGTAAATATGTTCGCAACTACCCGATAGGTAACCCTGCAACAGATATCACATCGGCCCAATTCGGGCTCTATATTCAGGATGAGTGGAACGCCTCGCCTCGTTTTTCGATGACCTATGGTCTTCGTGCCGACATCCCTGTGGTGTTCGGTAACCCTCCCACAAATGGGGCGTTCAACTCTTCTGATATAGCTCGTAAGTATGACATAGCGACCA
This sequence comes from Alistipes sp., assembly GCA_045644085.1. Lineage (GTDB taxonomy): Bacteria > Bacteroidota > Bacteroidia > Bacteroidales > Rikenellaceae > Alistipes. The sequence continues at coordinate 13,311 of JAZRGH010000049.1, forward strand.
ACCAGGTACCTCGTCCTTCGGTGCTCATATCTCCCCGAATAGGCTTGCGCTGGCGTATTGCCGAGAGTGCAGACTCCAAAACACTCTTGCGTGGTGGTGTGGGTATCTTTTCGGGCCGTATTCCCTTTGTGTGGATATCCAACTGCTTCTCCAACAGTGGTATGACGCAACGCGGCTACACCCTCGACAGTAGCAAAGGGCAGATGGTGCCGAAGTTCGGTGAGGAGCCTTCGGGCAGCGATGGAGTGTCGTCAAATCCGATGCTCAATATCGTGGCAAAGGATTTCCGCTATCCGCAGGTTGCACGTGCGACACTTGCTGTGGAGCAGGAGTATAAGGGTTGGCACTTTGTTGTTGAGGGCATCTTCTCGAAGTCGATTAACGACCTGCTGATTACCAACCTCACCGCCCAGAATAAGGGGGCAAAGTTCTATGCCGTCAATTCGGCTCTCGCAACCAACGAGAATACCACAACCCTCTACGATACATCGCTTGCAAAGCAATATTCCTCTATCTATTTGCTCTCGAACACCTCGAAGGGGTATGGCTACTCGGTGAGTGCGTCGGTGGCTAAATCGTTCCGTTTTGGCCTGGATTTGTACGCCTCGTACACCTTTGCTCACTCCTACTCGGTGATGGACGGCATCTCGGCTCAGGCACTCAACACTTGGAGCCGAAACTACTCAGCCGACAGCAACGCTCAGGGGTTGAGCTACTCGTTGTTCGATGTTCCGCACAAGGTTACTGCATCGCTCTCCTATACAAAGCGCTACGGCAAGGTGTTGGGCACGACTATCTCGTTGCTCTATCAGGGCTATTCGGGTATGCGCTATTCGCTGACCTATGCCTCGACCTCCGATGCCAACAACGACGGCAGCTACGGAAACACCACCATCTATGTTCCGACAGATGCGGAGTTGCAGGCTATGGAGTTTGAAAACGAAACACATCGCAAGGCCTTTGGCGACTATATCGAGAGTGAGCCGGCATTGCGACACTCGCGTGGTAAGTTCTTGGAGCGCAACGCTTTGCAAACGCCTTTCGAGCACCACTTCGACCTCCATATAGCGCAGGATTTCTACTTCTCGGCAGAGTCATCGCGTAAGGTTCAGGTGTCACTCGATGTTATCAATTTGGGCTCACTTCTTTCGAAAGATTGGGGTGCAAGCTACTACACATCGAAGTATAAGATTTCGCCTGTCGAGATATGCGATTATGCAACCGACAGCGAGGGTAATCGCACTCCGAAATATCGTTTTGTTGGTGGCACGGTGTCGCGTAACGACCTCCTTTCGCGCTGGCGTATGCAGGTTGGTGTGAGGGTTGTATTCTAAAAAATACCCTAATTGACAATTTATAATTGACAATTACAAATTAAATTCTTATCTTTGTGGATTAGAAAAATGCAGATTGTATGGATTTGAAACTTAGATTGCAACGAATGTTGCAGATTGTAGAGGAGGCGGAGCGTGTGGGTGCGCTTGCCGATATCGAGCGAGATATACTTTTGGGTGAGTTGCGCGAGGCGTATGCCGAGTTGAAGTTCGGAGCGACTGAAAATGAGGAGTTGCCGAAAGTAGTAGATGATGAGGAAGATCCCACTCTCGCTGTTCCGGAGCAACCGGAGGAGTCCGACGAACCCGAAGTTGAGGTAGAGCTTATCTTCGACGAGGAGAGTGACGAGGAGAGTGACGAGGAGTTGGAAAAGGAAGAGTCGGTACATGTTGAAGTATCGGTTGAAACACCTGTTGCTACACATGTTGAGGAACCGGTTGTTGCACCTGTCGAACTACCGACAACCGAAGATCCTGATGCTGTGGAAACCACTAATATATCCGATATTCTAAATCTCTCGGCTCCGAAGCGTAGTGCCCTTCTTTCGCTTTACGAGGATAATCCTGCACCCGTACTTGGGGAGCAATTCCGCGATGCACCATCGGTGGCAGATACCATTGCTTGCCCGAAGGGCGTGGCAGAGAGTACTCCCGTAGTATCGTTGCGCGAGGCGATAGGCGTAGCCGATAAGTTTATGCTTATCCGTGAGTTGTTCGGTGGCGATGCCGATGCTTACGAGAAGGCACTTGATGCTCTCGAAGCACAACCATCATTCGATGACTGCATAATCTATATTGCAGAACATTACACTTGGTCGCCAAATGCCGAGAGTACGAAGTTGGTAATGGAGTTAATTCAGAGAAAATATAACTAAAAAAGTCGGAGGCCGATGGTCAATGGCTGAGAGCTAAATAAAACTATGGCAAAACTATATATCGTACCTACACCGATAGGCAACTTGGAGGATATTACTCTTCGTGCAATTCGTGTATTGAAAGAGGTGGATTTCATCTTGGCGGAGGATACCCGTACAAGTTCGGTGTTGCTGAAGCATCTCGGCATCGAGAAGCCGTTGCGCTCGCACCACAAATTCAATGAACATGCAACGGTGCAGATGGTGGCAGATGCTATCGAAGCGGGCAAGGACGTAGCATTGGTGTCCGATGCCGGAACACCAGGTATCTCGGATCCCGGCTTTTTACTGGTGCGTACCTGCGTGGAGCGAGGTGTAGATGTTGTTACGTTGCCGGGAGCTACGGCTTTTGTACCTGCATTGGTGCAGAGTGGCTTCCCGTGCGATAGATTTTGCTTCGAGGGTTTCCTTCCGCAGAAGAAGGGCCGAAAGAAGCGCATCGAGGCGTTGGCCGACGAGGAGCGCACGATGATATTCTACGAGTCGCCATTCCGTGTTGTGAAGTGCTTGGAGCAGTTGGCAGAGGTGTTTGGCGAGGAGCGCGAGGTTGCCGTTTCGCGCGAGATTACAAAGATGTTCGAGGAGACAGTTCGCGGAACTCTTGCCGAGGTGGCAGAGCATTTCCGTCAGCACGCGCCAAAGGGAGAATTTGTAATTGTCGTGGCAGGGAAAAAAGAGGGAAGACGAGAATTGAAAGAGGAGAGAGATGAAGAGTAAATTGAGAGATATATACGAGAATGTTGCGGTTGAGCTATTGTGGTTTCTTTGTTTCATGATAGCGATACTTCCGCGTTGCATACGCTATGGTGTGCTTGTGCCGCTTGTAGCATATGTGCTGCGCCGAGTGATGCGCTATCGCTACGATGTGATAATGCGCCAGTTGCACGACTCTTTCCCGTATGAGAGCGACGAGGAGTTGCACGATATTTGCCACAAATATTACTATCACCTTGCCGAGATGATTATTGATACCCTCTCGTTGGCAGGAATGAACGACAAAAAGCGAAAGAAGGTTACCGAGTTCAACTTGACGGAGAACTTCCACGAGCAGATAGAGGGGCGCAATATGGTGGCGCTGACCTCGCACTATGGCTTTTGGGAGATTGCTCTCAACCTATACCTTGCAACACCTAATCACCACTTGGTGGTGGCATATCGTCCCTTGACAAATCCAATTATGGATAAACTGATGCGTCGTTTGCGTAATAATAAGGCCGTAGATGTGGTGCCGAGCAAGAGTCTTGTGCGCTACTATGTGGCTAATCGCAATGGTATAAATGGCAAAAATATAGTTGTCGGTCTTATCTCCGACCAGAACTGCCCTCCTACAAAGGGTTGTTGCTGGCATCGCTTCCTCAATCACGACTCGTTGTTCTTCGATGGCGGTGAGCAGTTAGCCGTGAAGTTTGGTCTGCCGGTATACTACATGGAGTTGGAACGTATCGAAGCAGGTCGCTATCGCCACAACTACACTCTGCTGTACGATGGCAAGGAGGAGGTGAAGCCTCACGAGATAACCGAGCGATATGTGCGTTGTTTGGAGCGTACCATCGAGACCAAGCCGGAACATTGGATGTGGTCGCATCGCCGCTGGAAGCATATTCCGGGCGATGATGCAGAATTCTACGATAACTACAAGGAGCGCAAATAGCGATGAAAACGGCAGTCGTAATACTCAATTGGAATGGTTTGCAACACCTGCAACACTATCTTCCGAGTGTGGTTGCTACCACGCACGATGCAGATATTGTTGTGGCAGACAACGGCTCAACTGATGGCTCGGTTGCGTGGTTGAGGGCAGAGATGCCGAGTGTGCAGAGAGTTCTGCTTGACAAGAATTACGGCTTTGCTGAGGGGTATAATCGTGCGTTGAGGGAGCTCGAAGGGTACGATGCGTATGTGCTGTTAAACTCCGATATTGAACCTACGGAGGGGTGGCTCTGCCCACTTGTAGAGCAATTGGAACAACACTCCGATGTTGCGGTTGTCGTGCCGAAAATTCTCGATGATAAGTGTCGCGAAAAGTTCGAGTACGCGGGGGCTGCGGGAGGCTTTATCGATCTCTTGGGCTATCCGTTCTGCCGTGGTCGTATCTTGCAGACGGTAGAGCGCGACAAAGGACAATACGATACATCGTGTGATGTGATGTGGGGTAGTGGTGCAGCATTTTGTTGCAGGGCCGATGTTTTTGCAGAGTTAGGCGGCTTTTCCAATGAGTTCTTTGCCCATCAGGAGGAGATTGACCTATGCTGGCGAGTGTGGCTGTCTGGTAGTAGAGTGGTTGTCGAGCCTCGTTCAAAGGTCTATCATCTGGGTGGAGCAACACTCTCAGTCGATTCGCCATTTAAGACGATGCTCAACCATCGAAACAACCTTGCAATGCTCTATCGCTGTGCATCACCTGCACAACGCTCATTGGTGGCAGTAGTACGCCCTGTACTGGATCTTGCTGCTGCAATGAGCTATCTGTTGCAGGGCAAAACCAAGAGTGCTAGGGCGGTGTGGAGCGCGTGGTGCGACTTTTTGAGGTGGCACAAGCGACTCTCCAAGGAGCGAAAGGCAATTCGTGCGAATGTCAAGCGCGAAGCACCGATATACTGCGGATCGATAGTTGTGCGTTATCTCTTTGGAAATAAAAACTTTCCAAAGAGATGAGAGTTGCGCCACGACAAGGGCAGGAGTCCGCTAAACCAAAAAAAAACTAACGGCTAATGGTTAAATAGATTATGAAAAGAGTTGTAATTATTCCGACCTATAACGAGTGCGAGAATGTTGCTCGTATGACCGATAAGGTGATGTCGTTGGACGGGGAGTTTGACCTCCTCTATGTCGATGATGGTTCACCTGATGGCACTGCCGATATTATTCGAGAGAAGATTTCCGAGTATGGTTCACGAGTAAACCTTGTTGAGCGTAGTGGCAAGCTCGGTCTGGGTACAGCCTATATTGCAGGTTTTAAGTGGGCGTTGGAGCGTGGCTACGACGAGATATTCGAGATGGACTGCGACTTTTCGCACAATCCGGACGATTTGTTACGTCTTGCCTTGCGCTTGGAGAGTGATGCCGATGTTGTTATCGGCTCACGTTATGTGAAGGGTATGAATGTGGTAAATTGGCCACTCTCGCGTATCCTTATCTCCTACGGTGCATCGCTCTATGTGCGAGGTGTTACCCGCATGCCGGTATATGATTCGACGGCAGGTTTTGTTGGCTACAAGGCAGAGGTGCTGCGAGCCATCAATCTCGACAAGATAGAGATGATAGGCTATGGCTTCCAGATAGAGATGAAATATACGGCTTGGCGCTTGGGATTTTGTCTGCGCGAGGAGTCGATAGTCTTTACGGATCGTGAACTAGGTACTTCGAAGATGTCGAGCTCGATTTTTGGCGAGGCATTCTTCGGAGTGATGAAGTTGCCATTTCGTAAGATTGCGAAATAAGGCTATAATATCTCTCAGCTTTTTATGAAGAAACTCTTAACGATACTCCTTTTGTTGTTTTCGGGTGTAGCTATGGCGCAAACCGATATCGAGCAGCCAAATCTTGGCGAGCCGAGTAAGATTGCACCTGCCTACTTTGGCCCTAATGCTTTCCCTGTGCCCGATATGCTTGATGGCCGTACCTCGTCGGAGTTGAAGTTGGAGCTCTATGGCGATTGTTTTCTTGGTACCACTACGGGACGTGTGAGTGATGATATTACGGGTGATGTATTCGCAAAACTCACTATTCCTCTCTTTACACCAAAGGCAAACCTGACCGTGTGGATGCCTATATTTGAATATTTCCATACGTCGGCAGAGTTGAATGCTTTGCGACGTCTGCCTGAGCCATATAATAAGAGCGATTTGCAGGGCATGGATTCGGGAGATGTATATGTGTCGGCAGATGTACGCATACTATCGCAAGAGCGTCACCATGTGGATATGGCAGCACGTGCGGTGCTGAAAACCGCATCGGCAAATCAGTATGCCAAGGGCCGCTGTTATGATGCTCCGGGATACTTCTTTGATGTGGCTGTAGGACACAGCTTCCACTTTATAGGCGGTAACCACTATCTCCGTTTGGCGGCAAGCGGAGGCTTTTTGTGCTGGCAGACCGATAATGGCCGACAAAACGATGCGGTGATGTATGGGGCAATGTTGGCTTATCGCTACAAAAGAGTCATGATAGATACGACTTTTGGCGGTTATGCGGGTTGGGAACGAGTTGGTGATCGCCCTATGACACTCAAAACAAACCTGTCATACCATATCGATAACCTTTCGTTGCGTGTGGGTTATCAGGTAGGTTTCAATGATTGGCCATACCACCAGATTAGAATAGGTGCGAGTTATTCATTTGATGTATTATCGAAAAAATAGATAGTGTGTTATGAGAAAGTTTATTTCAACTTCGGTACTTCTGCTTATTGTGGTAGGTGCAGTATTCTTCTATTTCCGTTACTACTTTGTCTTTGGCGAAGGAGTGAAGAGTGGCGAGCTTAACTATGTGGTGCATAAGGGCTTGATATTCAAAACATACGAGGGAAAACTCATTCAGGCAGGATTCCGCGCTCAGTCGGCAGGAGTACAGTCCCATGAGTTCGATTTCTCGGTTACCGATAAGGCTTTGGCTGAGCGATTGATGGTACTTGGCGGACAGAATGTGGAGTTGCACTATAAGGAGTACTTTGGCTCGTTGCCGTGGCGAGGAATGACTAAATATGTAGTTGATAGTATTGTATCTTCGCGACCTCTCTATTATCAGCCGACACCGGCAGGTGTGTTGCCGTTCAAGGGACAGGAGAGTGCTACTACCGAAATTCAGGGTGCAGAGATATAAAGGCGGCAAAACCCCACGAAAAAATAGTTGCGTAATTGGGCAGAATATACTATCTTTGCCCTCGCAAAAGGAGAGATGCAGGAGTGGTTGAACTGGCCCGCCTGGAAAGCGAGTAAACCCCAAAAGGGTTTCGGGGGTTCGAATCCCCCTCTCTCCGCTGAGAACGAAACGGAGCAAGAAGATGCCGATTTATCGGTATCTTTTTTGTTTTTGCAGCACAACGCACAAACTTGTTTGTGAAGCGTAGTGATGTGAAAACAAAGTAGGATGATTTATCAACTCCTTGTGTAGTGCCGATTTTTGCAAGGTGCCCGCCGGCGAGGCAGGGGAAAGACGTTAAGCGAAGCGACTATAAGGAGCGTAGTAGCCAATCCCCCTCTCTCCGCTGAGAACGAAACGGAGCAAGAAGGTGTCGAGAAATCGACACCTTTTGTTTGCTATAGGAATAACATCTTTTAACTAAAAACTAAGAGTTTTACATTTTTCTTGCTATCTTTGTAGAAAATTATGCTGCTATGATAGATTTCAGAGTTGGACACGGCTACGATGTACACGCTTTGGGCGAGGGTTTGCGCTTGGTGCTTGGTGGGGTGGAGATACCTCACACAAAGGGTTGTATTGCCCATTCCGATGGCGATGTGTTGGTGCACGCCATCTGCGACGCACTGCTCGGAGCATTGGCTTTGGGTGATATTGGCAAACACTTTCCCGACACTTCGGTAGAGTTCAAGGGTATCGACTCGCTTGTGCTGTTGCGCAGGGTAGTGGCGCTCGTTGGCGAAAAGGGCTATAAAGTTGGAAATGTGGACTCGACAATAGCGATGCAACGCCCCAAGTTGCGACCATATATCGACCTTATGCGTGAGCGCATTGCCGAGGCAGCAGGCATAGATATTGAACAGGTATCGGTCAAGGCAACGACAACCGAGCACCTCGGCTTCGAGGGCGAGGAGAAGGGTGTCTCAGCCACAGCGGTATGCTTGTTAAAATCGTTCTGATGGATTCTTTTTGCACGATAGTGTCGGACGCCAAAATCCTCACATAGGTTTACTATGCTGCGGTTTTATCGCCTAACATCGCACAAAAATAATCTCATCATTGACGATTTTAATAGGAAAAATCGTTCTGATTTTTGAGATTGAGAAGATAAAAAACTTTTAATAAAAAAGGCCAATGGCCAATGGCTAATGGCTAAAAGCAAAAAAAATATGTCTGAGATTAAGAATTTAGAGCCAAAATTGGTGTGGGAACTTTTCGACGAGATTACAAAGGTACCACGACCATCAAAACATGAAGAGAAGATAGGTAAATATCTTGTGGCATTTGCCGAGGAACACAATTTGGAGTATCAGTGCGATGCAATCGGTAATGTGGTTATTCGCAAGGGGGCAACTGCGGGCTACGAGAATCGTCCGACTGTTGTGTTGCAGGCGCATACCGATATGGTGTGTGAGAAGAATTCGGATAAGGTATTCGACTTCGATAACGATGCTATCCAGACCTATATCGATAACGGTTGGGTTAAGGCTGACGGTACAACCCTCGGCGCAGACGACGGTATCGGTATTGCAGCGGCTTTGGCGTTGCTCATTGATGAGAGCGTGGCGCACCCTGCTATCGAGGCACTCTTCACTGTTGACGAGGAGACAGGTTTGACCGGCGCGTTCAACTTGGGCGAGGGTATGGTGAAGGGTAAGTACCTTATCAACCTCGACTCGGAGGACGAGGGAGAGGTTTTTATCGGCTGTGCCGGAGGTGTTGATACATTGGCATATTTGCCACTCGTAACCGAGGTTGCACCAGCTGATTATGCATACTATAAGGTTGCAGTAAGCGGTCTTTTGGGTGGTCACTCAGGCGACGATATCGACAAGGGCCATGCCAACTCGAATAAGTGGGCCGCTCGTATTGCCGAGCGTGCAACGAGGTTGTTCGGTGCTAAGTTGTCGCACTTCGATGGCGGAAATCTCCGTAATGCTATCCCGCGTGAGGCGTATGTCGTTTTGGGTGTTCCGAGCGAGAGCGCAGTGGCTTTCGAGAGCGATGTAAAGACGTTTAGTGAGGCTTTGTGTGCAGAGTTCGCAATTGTCGAGAAGGGTGCAAAGGTTGAGCTGTCGAAGGCTGAAAAGCCTGCTACGGTATTGGCAGAGGCCACTCAGCGCAATCTGTTGTTGGCCTTGATTGGTGTCCCTTCGGGTGTGTTGGCAATGTCGGCTGCAATGCCGGGTTTGGTCGAGACCTCGACAAATCTCGCTTCGGTAAAGTTTGCTGAGGAGAAGATTGTTATCACCACATCGCAACGCTCATCGGTGGAGAGCGCTAAGGAGTATGCGATGCGACATGTCGAAAGTGTTTTCGTGACGGCAGGTTGCGAGGTTGTTCACTCGGACGGCTATCCGGGTTGGGCTCCAAATCCTAACTCAACCCTCCTTGAATGTACGAAGCTTGCATATAAGAAGTTGTTTGGCACAGAGCCGAAGGTGCGCGCTATCCATGCGGGTTTAGAGTGCGGTTTGTTCTTGGAGAAGTATCCTCATTTGGAGATGGTATCGTTTGGTCCGACACTCCGTGGAGTGCACTCGCCTGACGAAAGACTCGAAATAGCAACCGTAGATAAGTTCTGGAAGTTGCTTGTTGAGGTGGTTGCAACTATTCAATAATAGTTTTGTTTGCAATTCGCAGGAAATAACGGTTGTCGGAGTAGTCAATTACTCCGATGACCGTTATCTCTTTTGTCGGTATCGTCTTCGTTGCATAGATGCAATATGGCAAGGTGCGGACAGCAAAGGTGTCGCCTTTGTGGTCGATGAATGTGCGATAGGTCGTTATAGGTTTACCATCGACAATATCGCACCATGCAAGACCTCGTTCCTCGTCGCAAATACGGATATTCTCGAAACATATAAATGCGCTTATGTCGCTCACTCCTATTTCCGAAAACTCCTTTGTCGTGGGTGCGAAATCCTCGCAAAGTCCCATTACACGAATATAACGGTCAAACATCATATCGTCGATGTTATCAAGCGGAAAATCACTCGTTGGTGGTGCGCCAAGCTCGATTTTGCCACCTATGCGAGCCAACATCAATCCATTACATAAAATTGTCGCCTCGGAGTATATAGACAGATGCTCCTGTATGTTGCGTGAATCAACGGCAAATTCCAAACCACCCGTCTTATCAACTATGACTGCGCTTTTGTAGAACTCACCGAGCCAATCGGTTGCGACCACCACTCCGCGAATAGAGTAATTCTCGGTGATACGATAATGATCGCCCTTGCAGAGCGATTTCAGATAGGCGATGCTTACCTCTTGTGTTGTGCTGTTGACGCAATCGTCGGAGCAAGCGAGTAGTGTAAGCAGGCTAAATAGTATCGTCGTGAGTCGAAATATCATCTGTAAATCTTGGTTTGATAACAAACTGCTCGCCGATACCCATGCCTACCGTTTCGTGGTAGAGAATGCCTTGTACGTCAATATCGGTTGCTATTTCGAGGTTGGCAAAGTCGGAATAAGGCGAGATGTATGTAAATACAGCATTACCTTCTTTGTCGATAAAACGGTGGTAACCCTCCATTGAAGCCTCGTTCTCATTTTCGGATAGCGGGGCATGGCGCACCCCTTCAATGCGAATAAATCTGCCACATAACGACATATCCAACGCCTCTATTTCGCACGTCAATGGGGTAATCGACTCAATAGAATTGCTACGCACGATATGCTTGTTGATGACCGTTTGCGCCTCCATTGCGCGTGGAGTCGAGTCGAAACTCGATGGTGGAAAACCCACCTGCACCACTCCGTTTTCGACCATTACTGCCGTGCCGTTCAGGTGGAGAGCAACCAACAATCCGACGGGATATTGTGTTGCAATGTTGTATGTGCCGAGCTTAATCTCTGCCCCGCCACTCTCATCTTCGATGGTGACCGAGCGATAGAAGTTTCCTTCAAGGTCGGAGCTTGTGATGCGTCCAATGCAGGCAATATCGGAAGTTATGGTGTAGCAACCATTCTTGCAGAAGGCTCTGAGCTCTGCAATCTTGCAGTCGGCAGATGTTTGAAACTCTTTCGGCGAAGGGTTGTCGTGATGGTCGTAACAACCACCAGCAAACAACAAAAAAAGAATCAAAACAATAGCCCAACGCTTCATTTATTCAAAAAAATAGCTCAATTCATTGCAAAAGTACTAAATCTTACGAATTTTTGCTACTTTTGTGCTCAAATATTGACAGTAGAAAAGTTTATGCTACACCTTTTACAGAGCGAAGCAGATAAATTACACGATATCATACTCCCTGATAGCGTACAGAAGGCGAAACTTGCTGAGACGGTTGAGAAATTGGAACACCTCTCACACATGGATTATCGGCATATTTTGACCAGCTTTGTGCAAGAGGCAGGGTGGATATTGCTAAAAATAGTACTTGCTTTCGTTATCTACTTTATCGGTAAGCAATTGATAAAGTGGGTTATCCGCATTATGGATAAGGCATTTACACGCCACAAGGTCGAAGCATCGTTGCGTAATTTCCTGCGTAGCCTTGTGAAGGTGTTGCTGATGTTGGTGCTGGTGTTGGCTATCGTGCAGACTTTGGGTGTCAATACCTCGTCGTTCCTCGCACTCTTTGCCTCGGCAGGATTGGCTATCGGAATGGCATTGAGTGGTACGTTGCAGAACTTTGCAGGTGGAGTAGTCTTGCTTTTGCTCCGACCTTATAAAGTCGGTGATTATATCGAGGCACAAGGACAATCCGGTACGGTGGAATCCATAGGACTCTTCTCGACATGTCTTAAAACACCCGATAATCAGACTATTTATGTCCCTAACAATACCATTGCAACCTCGATTATCGACAACTATTCGCAGTCCGAAACTCGTCGCGTGGATTGGATACTTTCAATATCGTATGGTGATGATGTAGATGTTGCTCGTCGCGAGATTTTGGCGATTTTGGAGGCCGATAAGCGAGTGCTTACGGATACCGCACCTGTTGTTTATGTCAAGAATCTGGGAGAGAGTTCGGTGGATTTGGTCGTACGCGCATGGGTAGCTAATGCTGACTATTGGGGATTGTACTTCGATATAAACGAGAAGATGTACAAGGAGTTGCCGTCGAAAGGTATCAACTTCCCGTTCCCTCAGATGGATATACATCTCAAAAAAGAGTAATCACATAATAATAAATATAAGTATATGGAGTTTAAGGATATTTTGGCAATTTCGGGACAGCCCGGCTTGTTCCGTTATGTAGCGCAGTCGCGCAATGGATTTATTGTAGAATCGCTTATCGATGGCAAGCGAATGAATGCAGCAGCATCGTCACGCATCAGCGCACTCACCGAGATTTCGATGTTTACCGAGGGCGAGGATATTCCTCTCGCAGAGGTGTTTACCAAGATGTATGCCTATACCGAGGGTAAGCAGGGTCCTTCGACTAAGGAGGGTAATGCTCGTTTGAAGGAGTTCTTCGGAGTGGTAATTCCTGATTATGACCGTGAGCGCGTACACGATTCGGATATAAAGAAGGCTGTATCGTGGTTTAATATGCTCGTTGCAGCAGGTATCGAGAAGTTCGAGTTACCTGAGGAGTAGATTCGAACAATTATCATATAAAAAGGTATGGAGGCTTGCGCAATAGCAAGAGCCTCCATATTTTTTTTGTACTAAATTTATAATAAATTTAAAGGATCCTCGTTCTTCTATTAAAAGCAAACAACCTATTCGTTCATCTTTCTTGTCGCAATGCGAGAAAAAAGATAGTATACGCGCATAAAAACTTTGAAAACTTTTTTGGTATTTCAAGTTTTCTTACTATCTTTGCACCGTTGTAAAATGCTGAATTATGACGAAACGAGAAGTCGTGATAAAGAGAGCGGCAGAGATGATTGTCGAGTTGGGAGTGAAGTCGTTGCGTGTAGATGACTTGGCTCGTGATTTGGCGGTATCGAAACGTACTCTGTATGAGATGTTTGGTGATAAGGAGGAACTGCTCTATCATAGCGTTAAGCAGATCTTGATGAACGAGGCTACCGAGATTCAGTCAGGTGTTGCGGATTCGCAATCGGGAATTCCGGCTTTATTGGAGATTTTTGATGCGATGATGGCTCGCTCGGCGGTACGAAAGCGTATCATGGAGAACTTGGCAAAGTTTTATCCCGAGCTCTATGAGCGTATAATGACCGAAAATCGCGACTATGGCTTAGCGGTGTTGCGCAATAGATTGACTAGTCTTGTTGAGGAGGGCTTGATTTCGGAGATGGTAAATATCGACCTATCGATTACGATGTTTTATTATACCTCGATGGGTTTGATGCGTCGTCATGGTCGTTTGGTGTTGCCTAACGGTGTTACCGAACAAGATGCGTTCCGCTATACGATTGTGAACTTCTTCCGAGGTATTGCAACATTGAAGGGAGTGGAACAAATTGATGCTTATATCACAGCAAATAAAAAATAGGAAATATAAATATTGGTAAGATGAAAAAACTTGGTTTATTTTTGGGTTTGATTACCTATGCAATTACCTCGGTAGCACAAAGCACCGAGCAGTCGGCATTGATCCTCACTTTGGAGCAGGCGCTCCAAATTGCGTTGAGCGAGTCGCCAACGATTAAGGTTGCCGAGCAGGAGATTGAGATTAAGCGTTATGCAAAGCAGGAGGCCTACTCCTCGCTCTATCCGCGTTTCGATGCTACGGCGCAGTATCAGCGCGTATTGGCTAAGCAGACTATGAGTATGGACTTTGGCGGTCAGACACAGACCATTAAGGTCGGTAGCGACAACTCCTTCAATGGCGGTATCACAGGCTCAATGCCCGTGGTGAACGCTCAGTTGTGGGAGAGCTTGAAGGTCTCCGTAGCAGATGTTGTGTTGGCTGTCGAGAAGGCTCGTTCTTCGCAGATAGATATGATCGAGCAGGTGTCGCAGGCGTATTTCTCGGTGTTGTTTGCGAAGGAGTCGTTGGTGGTCTATCAGCGTGTCTATGATAATGCCGTAGAGAATAATAAGAATATCAAGAAACGTTACGATGTAGGCTCGGTGTCGGAGTTCGACTATATCTCGTCGAATGTGTCGGTGCAGAATGCTATTCCGAATGTTATCGAGGCGCAGAACAGCGTGGTTTTGACCTTGTGGCAGTTGAAGGCGTTGCTCGGTATCGATCTTAAAAAGAATATCGATGTTGCAGGTTCGTTAGCCGATTACGAGTCGCAGATGAATTATGCTCACACTCTTGACCAACTCGACTTGTCGAAAAACTCGACATTGAAGCAGCTGGATATTCAGGAGGGTATGCTCGAAAGTGCACTCAAACTATCTAAGTTGGCGAATGTGCCTACACTCTCGATAAATGCGGCATATCTCTACACTGCACTCGGTAATGACGGTAAGTTCTTCCAGGCAAAGGCGTGGAATCCATATTCGTATGCGGGTGTACAGTTGAATATTCCGATTTTTGCGGGCTTGCAGCGCCGTGCAGCTACACGTCAGGCAAATCTCAACCTCTCGAATTTGAAGTTGCAACGCGAGAATGCAGAGCGCCAGTTGCAGGTGGCAGTGGTGCAGTCGTTGAACAACATGCAGACCAATGTAAAGAAGTATTCGTCGGCAGCGGCTACCGTAGGTCAGGCTCAGCGTGGCTATGAGATTGCGGTCAAGCGCTATGAGGTAGGTCGTGGAACTTTGGTTGATATCGATAACTCGCAGTTGCAGTTGACACAGGCTGAATTGGGTCGCAACAGTGCGATTTACAACTTCCTTATGGCAAAGATATCACTCGATAAGATTCTCGGCAATCACGAAGTGAAAAGTAATCACGATTATATCGAGAAGTACGAGTCGATGTACGAAAAGCAATATGGTAATAAATAAGAGGGAAATAAGTGTAAAATAAAAATATAGAAAGATTATGAAAAAGATTTTTTTGAAGTCGATGTTTGTGGTGGCAGCCGTAGCGATGGTGTCGTGCGGTTCAAAGAAGACCGCTGCTAAACAAGAGGAGGTGGTTGTAACCTTGCCAAAGATTGAGGCTCAAACCGTATCAAGCCGCATGGTGTCGCAGGAGGTTACTTTTACGGGAACTGTTGAGGCGCATGTTGTGAATAATATCGCACCGCAGCAGCCGTTGCGTATCAAGGAGATTCGTTTTGATGTGGGTGACCATGTAAAGAAGGGCGATTTGCTCGTTAAATTGGACAATTCGTCGCTCGTTCAGGCTAAGGCGCAGTTGGATAACGCACAGAAGGAGTATGAGCGTACAAATGAGTTGTACGAGTTCGGTGGTGCGTCGAAGTCGGAGTGGGATTCTCGTCGCTTGCAGTACGAGGTTGCACAGACTGCATATAATAATCTCGTTGAGAATACAACCCTCGTATCGCCTATCTCGGGTATCGTAACTGCTCGTAACTACGATAAGGGTGATATGTACAGCGGAGCATCGCCTGTATTGGTTGTTGCGCAGATCAAGCCGGTTAAGATTATGATAAATGTATCGGAGCCATTCTTCGGCAAGGTGAAGAAGGGTATGCCTGTATACATCACTCTCGATGCTTACGGCGAGGAGGTGTTCAAGGGTAAGGTCGCTCGTGTATATCCTACTGTTGATCAGGCAACACACACCTTCCAGGTTGAGGTGTCGGTACCTAACTCAAATGAGCGTGTTCGTCCGGGAATGTTTGCTCGCGTAACTCTTCCATACGGCAAGAAGAACAATGTCGTTGTACCGGATCGTGCAGTACAGAAGTTGATGGGTTCGGGTGATCGTTACGTATATGTTTACAATCCGGCAGATAGCACTGTTCGCTATTCGAAGGTAGAACTTGGTCGTCGTTTGGATACCGAATTCGAGTTGTTCTCAGGTGTTAAGAGCGGTGAGATAGTTGTTACAAAGGGACACATGGGTCTCACAAACGGCTCGAAGGTGGAACTTGTTAAATAGTTAAAGAGTTTTTACAATGAATATCTATAAAACAGCAGTCAATAATCCGATAACAACAATACTCGTATTTGTTGCTATCTCGATTTTTGGTATTTTCTCGCTGGCGAAGTTGCCTATCGACTTCTTCCCGCATATCGAGACTACCAATATCATGGTTATCACCGCCTATCCGGGTGCGAGTGCCATTGATATCGAGGAGAATGTTACCCGACCATTGGAGAACACTCTCAATAGTGTTGAAGACTTGAAACATATTCACTCGCAGTCGAAGGAGAATATCTCTATCGTAACCCTCGAATTCGAGTATGGTATCGACAGCGATGTTGCTACGGCAAATATTCGTGATAAACTCGACATCGCATCGAATATTCTGCCTGACGAGGTGGATAAGCCTATTATCTTTAAATTCTCGACAGAGGAGATGCCTATTATGCTCATGTCAATCAAGGCAAAGGAGTCGTGGAGTGGTTTGTATAAGATTATCGATGAGCGTGTAACAACGCCATTGGCTCGTGTAAACGGAGTAGGTACTGTGTCGGTATCGGGAATTCCTGAGCGTCAGATTCAGATCTATTGTGATCCTTACAAACTTGAAGCTTACGGAATGACAATCGAGCAGATTGCTCAGGTTGTTGCAGCCGAGAATACATCTGTTCCGGGCGGAACTATGGACGTAGGTTCGAATACCTACTCGTTGCGTGTCGATCAAGAGTTTACCGCAGCTGATGAGATGCTCGATATCGTTGTAGGTAACCGTAATGGTGCAAATATCTATTTGCGCGATGTAGCTACCGTAACCGATACACAGCAGGAGCGTGCTCAGGAGTCGTTCAATAACGGTACTCGAAGCGGTATGATGATTATTCAGAAGCAGACCGATGCAAATGCCGTTCAGATTTCGAAGAAGGTGCGTGAGCGTTTGGTGGATTTGCGTAAGGATCTTCCATCGGACGTTACCATCGAGCCATATATCGACATGTCGGATAATATAGTTGATGTAGCTTCGTCGTTGAAGGATACCATTTTGACCACTTTTATTGTGGTTATGTTGGTGGTGATGATGATGCTTGGCCGCTGGCGTGCGATGTTTATCATTGTGCTGACTATTCCTATTTCGATGCTCTCGGCATTGATCTATCTCTTGGCTACGGGTAGTACACTGAATATTGTTACCATGTCGTCACTCTCTATCTCTATCGGTATGGTCGTGGATAATGCGATTGTGGTATTGGAGAATATCACTAAACATGTAGATAGAGGTGCGCGTGTCAAGCAGGCCGCAATCTTTGCGACAAAGGAGGTGGGCGTTTCGATTATCGCCTCTACCTTGACAACATTGGCGGTATTCCTTCCACTTACCATGATTGATGGTATGGCAGGAGTGTTGTTTAAGCCTATGGGTTGGATGGTAACCATCACTTTGACAGTCTCTATGGCTGCTGCGTTGACCTTTACTCCGGTACTTTGCTCGTTGATTATGAAGCAGAGTCCTAAAAAATCGCGTATGCAGAAGTATGTTGACGCATCGATGGATTGGCTCGAAAATAAGTATGGCAAGTTGCTCGATTGGTCGGTACATCATCGTAAGACCTTCCTCTTGGGAGCATTTGTACTCTTTGTAGGAGTGATTGTAGGTTTGGGCCCAATGCTTAAAACCGAGTTCTTCCCTGCACAGGATAATGGTCGTATTGCCGTGAAGATTAAGTTACCTATCGGTACTCGTCAGGAGATTACTCGCGATTTGGCATTGCGTATTGATGAGCAGTTCCGCAGCAAATATCCGGAGATCATTGCAATCGGTATGAGCGAGGGTGCTGCCGATACGGACAATACCTATGCTTCGATGCAGGAGAATGGTACTCACTATATCTCGATGAATATCCGTTTGTTGAAGAAGACCGAGCGTGAGCGTTCATTGTCGGAGATTTGCGACCTTATGCGTAAGGACCTGAGCGAATATGCCGAGATTCGTACCTTCGAGGTTATCGAATCGGGACAGAAGGGTGGTGCCGGAGGTCAGCAGACTGTGGATATCGAGCTTTATGGCTACGATCTTGATACAACTGACCGCGTGGCAGCCGAGATAAAGGAGCGTTTGCTCTCTGTTGAGGGTTGTACCGAAGTTACCATCTCGCGTGATGAGTACACTCCTGAGTATCAGGTTGTATTTGACCGCGATAAGTTGGCGCGTAACGGCTTGAATGTAGCTACCGCAGCAACATATCTCCGCAACCGCGTAAATGGTGCTGTGGCATCATACTACCGTGAGGACGGAGAGGAGTATGATATTTTGGTGCGCTATGACCGCCAATTCCGCGAGTCTATTGAGGATTTGGAGAATATTACGCTCTACAACTCTATGGGACAAGCTGTGAAGGTTCGTGATGTAGGTCATGTAATTGAGGCAAATACTCCTCCAACAATTCAGCGTAAGGACCGTTCTCGTTATTTGAAAATTTCGGCAGCTATCGGTCACGGATATGCAATGTCCGATCTTATCGGCAATGCGGCAGTCGAACTCAATAAAATGGAGTTCCCGGCAGGTATTACTTGGGAGTTTGGAGGCTCGTATGAGGATCAGCAGGATACATTTAAAGATATGTATATGCTCTTGGCATTGATGATTATCCTCGTGTTCCTGATTATGGCATCGCAGTTTGAGTCGTTGACCTATCCGTTTGTAATTATGTTCTCGTTGCCGTTTGCATTGGTAGGCGTAATTTTGGGATTGTTGATTTCGGATACAGCAATCGGCGTTATGGGCTTGCTCGGTATCCTGATGTTGGTTGGTATCGTAGTAAATAACGGTATCGTGTTGGTGGACTATACACGCCTGCTTGTAGGTCGTGATATGCCAATCCTCGATGCCGCAGTTGCCGCAGGCCGCTCGCGTATGCGCCCAATCCTGATGACCACAATGACCACCGTACTCGGTATGGTACCTATGGCAGTGGGTACGGGTGTAGGATCGGAGATGTGGTGCTCACTCGGTATGGTAGTGGCATGGGGACTCTCGTTCTCGACACTTGTAACGCTCTTCCTTATTCCTGTTCTCTTTGCAATGTTTGCTCTCAATGGCGATAAGCGTCGAGCAAAGAAGATGGCAAAGGACGCAGCGATGTTGAACGCATAATGAATAGAAAGTAAGACTATGAAGGCTTTATTTATAGCTTGTGACCAAGCATTGTACGATGAAGTACAGCAGAAGATGAAGGAGCTCGGAGTTCGAGGCTACACTTCGTGGGAGGAGGTTATGGGTTGCGGATCGGCAACAGGTGAACCTCACCTCGGAGATTCGGTATGGCCTATGATGAACTCGGCAATAATCTCTATTACCGACGATGAGCGTTGCTGGAAACTGCTCGATGTGCTGCGTGCACTCGAAGCAGCCAACCCGAAACTCGGTATTCGTGCCTTTTGGTGGGAAGTCGGCGGTACACTTTAAGGTGGTCGATAAGAAGGTGGTTTTTACGTTGCGCCTGCCGCGAAATTCGAGCACTGATGCGGTTGCTCGGATTTCGCAGGCCTCGAAAACGCCCCTCTTTAATCAACCCTATGTTTGAAAGTTATAAAATGTATATTATTTATGACAAAGCAGAGCATATTTCCATACTACGCTGATGCATTGCGTGCTATAAGAGGTGTCGAGTTTCTCGATATCGGTGGCGCTGCGATGATGCATTTCAACGATGTTGATGATGCTCAGACGCAGGTTTTGAAGTATCCGTGTCGTATCGATGCGCTGATAATGGTGTTGTGTGTGCGTGGCGAGGTGCGTTTCTCGTCGCAGATGAGCGAATACACGCTCAAAACCAACCAATTCTTTATATCGTCGGCTTCAGTATTTCAATTCCATAAGATGGCAGATTGCGAGTTCTATATGTTGGCATTCTCTTCGGAGTTCCTTGCAAACATGAATGTTGATGTGCGTTTTATTGCCCGTATGGTTTCGCAGTTGAGGTCTAATGCCTATATCACACGAATTAACGAGAAGGATATGCGCAGCGTGAGTCGTTTCTTCGATACACTCCATGAACAGCATGCCATGAAGGAGTTGTCCGAGTGTCAGGAGTTGTCATTGCGCCATCTTTATTGTTCGATGATGTACCGCATTGTCGATGCCGTTATGGATAAAGGTGGGGCTATGGTTCCTGTGGGCGTTAAGGAGCGCAGCTCCGAGTATTTTGAGCGATTGATGACGCTCCTCTCCGAGAACTATCTCGAACATCGCAATGTGGAATTCTATGCCGAAAAGATGAATATCTCGTCAAAGCATCTTTCGCGCGTAATTCGTAACTTTACGGGAAAATCCGTACATCAGTGGATAGACGAGTTCGTTGCTCTCGAAATCAAGCACTTACTGAAATACTCAAATATGAGTATTCAGCAGATATCTTTCTATCTGAATTTCCCGAATCCTTCGTTTATGGGACAGTACTTTAAACGTATTACGGGAATGACACCGGGAGATTATAAGAAATTATAAAAATTTGTTAAGGGGTAACTATTGCGTTGTACTTCGATAAGCCACCTGCTCACATACGTTTAGTATGCTGCGCGGTGGCTTTCTTGTACGCCTTATAATACCCTATACTTCCCTTTAATACCCTTGTTCTTATCGCCTCTCGTCATAACTTCTTCCTTTCTGTTGTAGTAAATTGCCTGTTCGTTGAAAAAATTTTTCAATGAAATTTTGAAAATATATCTTTGCCGTCGATTTTTTATGGATTGTATCCATATAGGTGAAGCAGACAATTAAACACATAAATAGTAAAAAAATGAGAAAAGAGTACATTCAGCCAGCAGTCGACATGTTCGAGGTGGCAAGCGAGAAGGGCTTTGTTCAAAGCGGTTTTGATTCCGGATTTATCGTTCCGGGCGGTAGTAACAATGGTGGTGAGGACGATTGGGCTTACTAATGTTGTTGAGTGTTAATTTTTAATTAGGAGAAAGAGATATGAAAAAGATATTTGCATCTATTTTGGCACTTGCAGCATTCGCAAGCTGTTCTACAAATATTGACAACGATATCGTTGCAAGCGCAACAAAGTTTACTGCACCGGTAGAGATCTCGGTAGCAGAGAGTCGTGTTTTTGATAGTGAGTTGAATTGGTCGTGGGAGAATAGCGATATTATCGCAGCATATCAGAACGCAGGCGATAAGAGCGTAAACTATTTGGCTCTCAACTCGGCAGGTAATTTCTATAACGAGGCATTTACCTATGCAACCGAGGAGTTGGCTCACTTCCACTTTGTATATCCTGCTATGCAGCTCAATCCTGCAAACTATTCGTTGACCGTAGCTCAGACAGGTGCTTGGACTCCTGTGCTCTATGGTACAGTTCAGGCTGCAACCGTAGCAAACCTCGGAACAGTAGAGATGAACTACCTCTCGTCGGCATTTGAGTTGCGTATTTGGGAGAGTGGTCGTGCTACTCGCAAGAACATCACAAAGGCAGTTATCACCTCGGAGGCAGATTTCGTTCCAACATGGACAGTAAACAACGACTTGACCTACACTCAGACTTTGTCGGGCAAGGAGTTGTCGCTCGATTTGAATGGCGACACCGCTATCTTCAACCTTGGTGAGGGCGACTTCGCTTTCAACTTGACTTTGACCGATACCGAGGGTGAGACTTTGACTTACGAGCTCTCTGCAAAGAACTTCGTTGCAGGTAAGCGTACAATCCTCAATGTTGAGTGGAAAGCATCGGTTGTGGCTGAGGCTTCGGTTACTTCGTGGTACGAGGATTATGCAAACAACAATAACACAGCACTCGAGGGTGGCGCAATCTATGTAACCGCAGTTGGTGGTACTCCGGTTGTTACTGTTGACGGCGTTGAAATGGCAGTTGTTGATGGCAAGGTTTCGGGCGTTACATCGGGTACACACAACGTAGTTGTAACAATCAATGGCCAGGAGTTGGTAAACCGCTCGGTTGTTGTAACTTCAATCCCTACAGTTAACGCAACTGTTCGTACATCGTACTCGAACAATGGTGCAAAGGATACTACAAACGATATCAACGGTACTGAGTTGCAGGTTTCTGCATCGTTGAGCGATTCGTCAATCCCAAGTAACCTTATCTCGGCAAGTCAGGTTGTTTACGGCTCGACTACTGCAAATATCGCACTTGGTAGCACAAGCAAGTTTACTTTGGCTATGGGTCAGTACAGCTGCGCCGTAAAGGTTTCTCTCGGTAATGGTTATGTTTGCTCGACTCCTTCGTACACTACCCACGTTACCGGTATTCCATACCACGCAGATTGGCGTAGCAAGGACTACTCGGATTGGAAGTATGTTGATATTACTGATCAGGGTGCATACTTGCAGGTTAATAGCCCAAGTGGTTGGAACTCTTCTAAGTTGGGTTGCATTATCTCTCCTGCTTTCCATACTCCTGATGGTTCACTTTCGGTAAAGGCCGCTATTGCTGCTTCGACCAATGCAACATCATTAGGTAATTATGATAGAAGCTACATTTATGCTGGTAATAGAAATTCATCGGCATCGGAGAGTGGAACTTATGTAACAATCTCATATACTAGCGATTTTAGTGGCTTGGTAACAGATGCTGAACTGAAAACAGCTGATGCAACTTTCTCGTTGACTTCATCAAATCCTTGTATGGTATTCACCGGTAAGGATTACAGGATAGCAACAAATACTTATATCCTCCAAGTAAAGATTACCTACTAATCTTATTGGTTAGCGATATTATACACTCCGCCCCACTTTCGAAAGCGGGGCGGAGTTTTTTTTGGAGGATTAGATAGGATTAGATATCCTTTCCTATAATTTCCTATTAAGCACCGAAGGTGCGAATCCTATAAAGTCCTTCCAATCCTAAAAATATAACTTTTCCGTTCTCCGTTTTCCGTTTTAATCCTGCTACGCAGGCTTTTCTTCCTCGCGGCTCGGAAAAGTATAAATAAATTTACTTTTTCGCTCGCTCCGCATCGTCAGTTCCGTTTTTTTTCTTATCTTTGTGCGATTTAAGATAAAAATTAGCTCCTTGAAGTTATGTTGAGCAGAAGAATACTCAGAACAAAGGTCGTTAAGGCTGTTTATGCGCACACTCAGTGCGAGGGTCTTACCCCTGTCGCAAGCGAGAAAAATCTCGTGCTCTCGATTGATCGCGCCTACGATCTCTATTTCCATCTACTCGCTCTCGTTTCTGAGATTGCCGAGTATGCTGCCGAGCGTATCCGTATCGGCGAAAACAAGAAGTTGCCTACATACGAAGATTTGCACCCAAACCGCAAGTTTGTGGATAATAAGGTTATTGCACGTCTTGTTGAAGACGAAGGCTTGCAGGCAGAGTTGAAGGCACGAAAATTGTCGTGGAAGAATCATCGCGACCTTATTGTTGCACTCTATAATGCCTTGATTCGTCAGCCGTTCTATCAGAAATATATGCTTGCCACCGAGCATTCGTTCCGTGAAGATGCACAGCTGGTGTCGGATATCTATATGACGATGCTCGAAGAGTTCGAGCCACTCGACAGAGTATTGGAGGAGCAGTCTATTTTGTGGAACGACGATTTGGGCTACATGCTTACCATGGTGTCGCGTACAGTGTTATCTATGCGTGAGGGCCACGAGGCTATAAAGCTTATGCCACAGTTCAAAAGCGAGGAGGACCTCGACTTTGCAAAGTCGTTATTGCGTTATGCGATTGCCGGCTATGAGCGTATCTCGATGTTGCTCGACAACTCGATGCAGAATTGGGATATCGAGCGCGTGGCGTTGATGGACCAGATTATCCTCGTTACCGCAATTGCCGAGGCGGAGAACTTCACTTCGATACCGGTGCGTGTGACGATGAACGAGTATATCGATATTGCCAAGTGCTATTCGACAGAGTCGAGTGGAGGCTTTATTAATGGCCTTCTTGACCGCATTATCACACGTCTTACTGAGGAGGGCAAAATTATTAAGTCAGGTAAGGGACTTTTGTAAAATAGAAAGTCCAATGCTGATGGCTAAAAACAAAGAAGATATTATTAACCAATAAAATTTTTAGAAAACTATGATTACACTTTTGCAAGCAGCTGCCGAAGCTGCTCCACAGGCAGGAATGGCAAATTGGTCGTTCTGGGTTATGATTGGTGCAATGATCTTGATTATGTACTTCTTTATGTGGCGCCCTGAGCAGAAGCGTCGTAAGGAGGTGCAGGAGTTCCGCGAGGGCCTCAAGTCGGGCGACAAGGTTATCACTGCCGGCGGTATCTATGCAGTTGTAAAGAAGGTAGAGGAGACAACTCTCCTTATCGAGGTTGACAGCAATGTTACTCTCCGTATCGACAAGACTATGGTGGTTGCTGCTCCGGCACCGGCAGAGAAGAAGTAAATAGCGGTCTTATTGGACTGAATTATGCAAAAATCGGATAGTTTATCCGATTTTTGTTTTTTAATATAAAAATATTATCTTTGCAAAAGAGAAATACTAACCGAAATATAAAAAATTATGAAAAAACTGATTCTTTCGTTTGTCGCAGTAGCGTTGGCAACATCTGTATTTGCCCAGAAGAAGGGCGAAATGATGACTTGGGAGGAGGCAAATGTTAAGGCTGCCGAGGTATTGAAAACTCTCTCTCTCGACGAGAAGATTGAGATGACTCACGGTCACAATAAGTTCTTCCTTCCGGGTGCTCCTGCTAAGGGATTGCCTCATGTGTTTATGGTAGATGCATCGGCAGGTGTCCGTATCAACCACTCGTTGCCTGATCAGAATGAGGTGCGTCACCCTGCGAAGACTACGCAGTTCCCTGCAACAATCGCTCTCGCATCGACTTTTAATCCGGAGTTGGCACACGCTTACGGCGAGGCTGTCGGCTACGAAACACGTATGGCAGGTGCAGGTGTGTTGCTTGGCCCGGGTATGAATATCTATCGCTCGTCGCAGTGTGGTCGCAACTTTGAGTATATGGGCGAGGATCCATATTTGGCTGCTCGTATGGTAGAAAACTATGTTACCGGTATGCAGGGCACAGGTACAATGGCTTGTTTGAAGCACTTTGTATGTAACAACACCGAGTTGTATCGTAAATTATCGAACTCGATTGTTGATGAGCGTGCGATGATGGAGATTTACACTCCTGCATTCAAGGCCGGTATCGACGCAGGTGCAGGTTCGGTGATGACTTCGTACAACCTCGTAAATGGCGAGTGGGCAGGTCAGAGCAAGTATGTTATCACTGACCTTCTTCGTGGTACTCTCGGTTTCAAGGGTTTGGTAATGACTGATTGGCGTTCGGTTTACGACTGGAAGAAGGTCGTCCTTTCTGGTCAGAATGTCGAGATGCCGGGTACTCCTAACGAGCACTATCATATCAATTCGGTGCGAGGCTTGTTGGCTTCGGGCGAGATAACCGAGAAGAATATTGATGATATGATCCGTCCTATGGTTGCTACTTTGATTCGATTCGGCTTGTACGAGCGCTTCAAGAATGGCCAACCAAACGAGGACGCACTCGAGGTTAAGTTCCCACACCATGAGCAGGTGTCGTATCAGACTGCTGCCGAGGGCTCAATATTGTTGAAGAACGACGGTATTCTCCCATTGAAGGAGGGCCAGCAGGTGCTCCTCGTGGGTCGTTGGGCAAAGGTAGCGCCTCAGGGAGGTGGCTCTTCACGTGTTAAGGGCTTCAACCAGGTAACTTCGGAGCAGGCACTCCTCAGCGCACTTCGCGCAAAGGTTACAGCTATTGAGAAACCTAACTTTATTCAGTTGCAGAAGGCTGACGTTGTTGTTGTGGCAACAGGTACGTTCGACACCGAGAGCCAGGAGCGTCCATTCCAGATGATGGAGGAGGACGAGGCTTTGGTTCGTATGGCTTGCGCAGCTAACAAGAAGGTTATCGTTCTTGTCCTTTCGGGTTCAGGTATCGATATGAGCGCTTGGCACGACAAGGTGTCGGCTATTATCTACGGTTGGTATCCTGGTCAGGCAGGTATGCAGGCTATTGCCGACATTATGGTAGGTAAGATTAACCCATCGGGTAAGTTGCCTGCAACTATCGAGAAGTCGTTCAAGGATTCGCCGGCATACGGTATGGTTCCAAAGGGATTGCCTGTAAGCTATAAGAGCCGTAACACAAACGAGTTGTGGATAGCTCCACGTCACTACGATGTAGAGTACAAGGAGTCAGTACTCGTCGGCTATCGTTGGTACGAGGCGAAGAATATCGAGCCTTTGTTCCCATTCGGCTTCGGTTTGTCTTATACAACTTTCGAGTTGAGCAAGGCAAAGGCTGCAAAGCAGATTTCGGTAGAGAAGCCGTTGAAGGTTACCGTTAAGTTGGAGAATACCGGCAAGATGGCAGGCGCAGAGGTTGTTCAGCTCTATGTTCAGGAGAACAATCCAACCGTACTTCGTCCAAAGAAGGAGTTGAAGGCGTTCAAGAAGGTATACCTCGAGCCAGGTAAGAGCACTGTTGTCGAGTTCGGGTTGAAGCACTCTGATTTGGCGTTCTGGAACGACAAGACTCACGCATGGGAGGTAAATAAGGGTACTTATACCCTCCATATCGGCAACTCTTCGGCAAATATCTCGCAAACCCTCATAGTTGAAGTTCTGTAATAATATCAAACTTTAAAAACTATGAAGAAAGTAATCTCCTTTTCGTTGATGTTGATGGTTGGACTTGCGTTATCGCAATTTCTGCCAAAACTTTTGGGTAGCTCGTATGGTGAGTTGAAACATATAGTGGAGATTACTCTTGGTGTCTGCTTGGCGTTCATTATGATAAATGTAGGCCGAGAGTTCGAGATCGACAAGTCTAACGTGAAAGTTTACGTCAAGGACTACCTTGTAGCGATGTTGGCTGCGGCCTTGCCATGGATATTTATAGCTATCTACTACATATTTGCAATTATGCCGCAGGAGTGGTGGAGCCAAGGCGAGACATGGAAAGAATCGCTCCTGTTGAGTCGATTTGCCGCTCCTACATCGGCAGGAATACTCTTTTCGATGTTGGCTGCGATGCAGTTGCAGAAGAGTTGGATATATCAAAAAGCGCAGACTTTGGCAATCTTTGACGACCTCGATACCATTATCTTGATGGTACCATTGCAGGTGGCGTTGATTGGCGCGTTCAATTGGCAGATGATGGCCATGTTGCTCGCTATCTTCGGAATGTTCTATGTGGGTTGGAAATATATGTCGCGCTTCGAAATGCCGCAGAATTGGTATGCCATATTCACATACGCAGTATTGGTCTATGGTGCGACGCTCTTGATTTATACCGTTACAAAGCATTTCTTTGGTGCGCAAGGAGCGATTCATATCGAGGTGCTGCTACCAGCCTTTATCTTCGGTATGATTATCAAAAATCGCCATGTCGGGGGTAAGAGCGAAGAGCGAGTATCTTCGATCATATCTATCGTCTTTATGCTGCTTGTGGGTATGAGTATGCCGCTTATCGAGTTCGATACAACCGTGACTGCGGGCGAGTCGGAGAGCCTTATCTCGACCATTCCGATGATGTCGGGTAGAGAGATTGCTTTGCACGTCTTGGCAGTAACTATTTTGTCGAACTTGGGCAAGTTGGCTCCTATGCTCTTCTATCGAGATCGTTCGCTCACTGAGCGTTTGGCGTTGTCGGTAGGAATGTTTGCCCGTGGAGAGGTTGGCGCAGGCGTTATCTTTATCGCCCTCGGTTACAATATCGGAGGCCCGATACTCTTGATTTCGGTTTTGACACTGGTAGTAAACCTTATACTTACCGTGGGCTTTGTCTATTTGGTGAAATATCTTGCGCTTAAAGCGGAAAAGTAGAATAGGTAAGATGCGTAAGTTGATAGCAATATTATTGTTTTTGCTTGGGACCTTTGCTGTGTCCCGGGTTGATATTGTATCTACATCGACCTTCACCGAGTGCGAGGTCGCAGATTTGCATCACGAGCAACTTATCTGTAATCATCGCTATAATATTGATGCCGAGCGTACATCTTCGGTTGTGGTCCCTACGGTGCGCACGACTGTAAATAATGCTCCTCGATATCAGTCTAGTCGCACTCCGTGTATCGCTGTTTCGAGCAGATCGATAACCATATCAAATTATCTTGTAACAATCTTTATTCATCGACTCGGCTCTTGCGCGAGGGCGGTGGATTTCTATCTCTATGTGTTGTGTAGGTTACGACTATGACTGCATCGATATCCCATAAAATCGCAATCATAAATAAAAAGAAGTAACTAACATAAACATATAAAATTATGGATATTAAAGAGATGAACGAAGCAATTTATGCTTCGTCTAACGGCGTTGTTGTTGAGCGTCGTCAAAACATTGTTGTACCTGTCTTGGTGCTTTTGGTGGGCATAGCCCTACTTGTAGGAAACTATTTTATCGATAATGGCAGCGATGCCAACAATCTCAAATCGGCACTTGTACTCTTTGGAGGGGCCATTTCACTCGTAGCAGTTGCCCTTTGTGGTGCTCGTATCTTTGGAGGTGGCGAACCTTATCACACCAAGGATAAGTGC
Organism: Alistipes sp.; assembly: GCA_045644085.1. Taxonomy (GTDB): domain Bacteria; phylum Bacteroidota; class Bacteroidia; order Bacteroidales; family Rikenellaceae; genus Alistipes. The sequence continues at coordinate 41,810 of JAZRGH010000049.1, forward strand.
TTCCTTGTTCGCCGTCAGTACTCTTTTGGACGTGAGCAGCATGATGATGTTGTGAAGGCGGTTAAGGCTTGCGACAAGTTGGCTCTCGAAGGGCTTGGCGAGAGCGATATCGCAGGCGTCTCGGTCATTTGCTACCACTCTCCGCAGAGCAAGTTCTGTGTTATGCAGGCATTTGCTTACGAGGATTTTGTCTATAAAGCAAAGACCGAATTAGTAATAAAAGCGGAGTAGTTAATATGATAATAGTAAAGAGGTCGGCAAAAATGCCGACCTCTTGTTATCTATGGTAATAAGGATTACTATTTGTTTCCTCGCGCTTTAAAAACCTTCGATTTGTAGATAATCTCATAATTGAGGGAACGGTCATTCAAAACAAAGATTTGATACTTTGTTCCTCCATTGAATACGCGCACAACAATGTGTCCAGCCGGACGGAGAGACTCTGCTAACCCCTTCGATACGAGAGTTGCTAAGTTCTCTTCGGTCATGCCCGCAGGGAAAACTTCGCTAATACCATTGTTTATGATGCGTTTCATTGCATTAGGGTGAGGGTGATATAGATCCCAAACAGGCAGTATAATGGCGTTGGCATTCAGGGCATTGAGCAGATTATCATTCATTGAATCGCGATAGCCGTGATGATCGGCTACGGCAACATCTACGGTACCGATAACCTTACTTACCGGAGTTTGAGCATCAATCCAGTAGTTATTCTTCTTCTTTGAGTAGGTACCTCCGATGTCGCCACCCATGTAATAAGCGAAATTTCCATATTCAAGACGTAATACGCAGCTTGACGAGTTCTCGTTCAATGCTGCATCTTTTGGGGCGTTGACAGGGATTATCGATCGAGCTTCATTGCCCTTGCCACTCCAAATTTTGCCGTTGCCTGCAATATTATGAATACGGAATGTCGGATACTCCGCAGCGTTATATTTCAATGTGAGTTGCTTGTCGGAACCTACTGCGAACTGCTCATTCTTTAACCCTTGCGATTCGCGTTCTTTTATAAATGCCTCGTAGTTTCGAAATCCCTTTCCGTTGCGTTTACGAAAAGCCGTAGGCGTAGGGTAGCCGTAATTTGGATAGCCGCGATCAATCATTGTGCGAATAGGCACAAGATTGGCAAGATGAGTTATGCCGGTATATTTGTAGGGCTTACCCTCGATGGTAATAGCCGTATGGTCGAGAATGCCATAGTGATCCGTATCGAAGTGGGTAATTATTGCATAGTCGAGATACAATTCCTTGCTTAAAGGTTTGGAGAAGTGCTCGACGTAGCGCGCAATCCACTCGGCAGGTGTTTTATCGGCACTCGGTACGGCTGGCATAATCTCCTTGTGTGTCCAGCGTGACGGATCTCCTAAATCGCCAGCGTCAACCAGCAATCGCGTGCCATCGGGCAAGATATAGAATATTGAACTGCCACGACCTGTACTTATCTGGTGAATATCGAGCATACCTTTGCTCCAAGGTTTTAGCTGCTTAGGCTTTGCCCCTACCGAAGTGAGGGTCAAAAGAGTGGTAACGAGGGCTAAAATGATTCGTTTCATAGCAGGTGTGTTAATCTTGATGAAATTAGGGAGTTTGGGAACTTTTATTTCCCCTAAACTCCCTAAAATTTCTAATCTCTATTTTGAGGATTATTGTATGCCCTTCAATTTCTTGAACAATGCATTGTACTTGTTATACTTGTCCATGATGCCCTCCTCGTTGCGAAGACGGAAGCAGAGAACCTTCAAGTACTCGGCGCAATCTACGCTCTCAGGCTTCAACTCCATAGCCTTCTCCAACCAAGGCAACGACTTCATATAAGCAGCATTAACCTCTGCCAAGCCGGCTTGGTACTCCTCCTGCGAATTGATGCTGTCAAGGCGAGCGTTGAATGCACGGTTTGCCTCATCGCCCTTAGCCATATAGAAGTAACCAAGGTAGAAGTTTGTGTCGTAGTCATTTGGCTTCAAATCGTTGATTTTGAGGAACGAAGTGATACACTCGTCGAAGTTCTTCAACTTGAAGAATACCTGACCACGAGCAAACCACAAGTCAGCATTCTCAGGCTTCTCTGCGAGCATCTTGTCGATACGCTCAACCAAGTCAGCAGGGTTTCCTACGCCCTCCTCCGAGGTGTAGAGCTGAATCAATCCCTCCATGATGCGCTCGTTGCGCGGATACTTCTCGATACCCTCCAACAAAGCGTTCTTTGCCTTGATGAGGTTCTCCTTGTCGGCAGCACGCTGGCCATAATAGCAGTGGAAAAGGAAGTAGTAGAGGTTGCCCTGGTCGTCTTTATAACCCAATTCGAGAGCCTTGTTGAGATACTTCTCGCCATCTACAAAGTACTGACCGTCCTTAGCGCCAAGGAATGCAGCCAACTGACCTGCGAAGAAGTAGTAACGCGAGTCCTCCTTGCCGATAGCAGGGTTCTGCTGCAAACCTACTGCCTTCATGTATGCGTCGATAGCGGTCTTGTACTCTGTAATATCAAGACTTACCGAACCCAACTCCGAGTAGTGGTTGATGAGAACATCTAATGCGCTCTTAACCTTTGGAGCCGATGCAGGATCCAACTCATAGGCCTTCAAGAATGACTCCTTCGCAATCTCATAAGCGTTGTCGAGTACTTCCTTCTTGATTACCCATGCATTTACCTTGTTGTCCTTTGTGTAAACATCAATCCAGTCGAAAACATGTACATTCTCTTTGATCTCGGTAGGATTGGTACCTACGCTCATTGGGAGCATGCCGGCATCAAGTCCCGAGAACAAACCCTTCGTAGGAGCCATAATTGCGTCAGCGCAAATCTTTCCACGATTGAACCATGTTGCCGATTTGCTCGACTTCTTTGGATTCGCAATTTCTGCATTGCTCTTCTCCAACTTTGCCTTGAATGTGGCATCGTTAATCTTCTGTGCGGTAGCGGCAGGAACAGCCAATGTTGCCAATGCCACAGCCATTGTTATAATTCTTTTCATACTCTTATAACTTAAAATGTTTATTGTTTATTATTCTTTCTCGGTTGTAGGTTCGGTTGTCGCCTCTGCAACTTCTTCTGTGGCGCCTTCGGCAACTACTACGCCCTCTTCGAGCTCCTCATCTTCGGTTACAGGCACTACGGCTACCGATGCGATCTCGTCACCCTCGCGGAGGTTGATGATACGTACACCCTGGGTTGCACGACCTGCTACACGAATCTGCTCGATAGAGGTACGGATAGTGATACCCGAGCGGTTGATAATCATCAAATCGTTATCGTCGGTTACAGCCTTGATAGCTACCAACTCGCCGGTCTTCTCGGTGATGTTGATAGTCTTGACTCCCTTACCGCCACGATTTGTGATACGGTACTCGTCGAGATCGGTGCGCTTTCCGTAGCCGTTAGCCGAGAGAACGAGTACATCCTCGTTAGACTCAGGCTCGATGCAGATCATGCCGATTGCCTCGTTGTCGCCTTCGAGCGATACACCGCGTACACCGATAGATGTACGACCAACCTCGCGTACAGTCGCCTCGTTGAAGCGGATAGCCTTACCTTCGCGTGTTGCGATCATAATCTCTGCTGCGCCACTTGTGAGCTTAGCCTCGATAAGACGGTCTCCCTCGCGAATTTCGATAGCGTTGATACCGTTGGTACGAGGACGTGAGTAAGCCTCCAACTTGGTCTTCTTAACGGTACCATTCTTGGTACACATTATAATATAGTTAGAGTTGATATACTCATCGTCGTTGAGCTTCTTGCAGTTGATGTAAGCACGAACCTTGTCATCTGGTTCGATATTGATGATGTTCTGAATTGCACGACCCTTCGATGCGCGTGTGCCCTCAGGAATCTCGTAAACCTTCAACCAGAAGCAACGGCCCTTCTCGGTGAAGAACATCATTGTATTGTGCATCGAAGCAACATAGATATGCTCGATGAAGTCCTCGTCACGGGTAGCCGAACCCTTCATACCTACGCCACCACGGTTCTGGGTGCGGTAGTCAGCCAACGAAGTACGCTTGATATAGCCGAGGTGCGAAATGGTGATAACCATATCCTCGTCAGCATAGAAGTCCTCTGGGTTGAACTCCTCCGAAGCGTAGATGATCTCCGAGCGACGCTCGTCGCCATACTTCTCCTTGATTTCGAGCAACTCCTCCTTAACGATACCGAGCTGCATCTCCTCGCTGCCGAGAACTGCGGTGAGGTAGTTGATAGTATTCTGCAACTCGTCGTGCTCTGCAACGAGTTTGCTGCGCTCCAAGCCTGTCAATGCACGCAAACGCATATCTACGATAGCGGCAGCCTGCAAATCGCTCAAACCAAAACGCTCCGAGAGAGTAGCCTTGGCTATATCTACGCTCTTCGAACTCTTGATAATCTGGACAATCTCATCGATATTGTCCTGTGCAATAATCAAACCCTGAACGATGTGCATACGCTCCTCTGCCTTGCGCAAGTCGAAACGGCTGCGACGTACGATAACCTCGTGACGATGCTCTACGAAGTAGCGGATAAGGTCAAGGAGGTTCAAAACCTGCGGACGACCATTTACGAGTGCGATATTATTCACCGAGAACGAAGTCTGCAACTCGGTGTGCTTGAACAACATGTTCAATACCACGTTTGCAACAGCGTCCTGCTTCAAGGTTACGACTACGCGAGTACCGCTACGGTCCGACTCGTCATTAACATCTGCGATACCCTCCAAGCGGCCCTCCTTTGTGAGAGCTGCGATGTGCTTGATCATCTCCTGCTTGTTTACCATATAAGGTATCTCGGTGAAGATGAGCTGCTGACGACCTGTCGAGGTGGTTTCGATGTCGTGACGAGCGCGCATAACCACGCGACCACGACCTGTCAAGAGAGCCTCTTTAACACCCTCGTAGCCATAGATGATAGCACCGGTAGGGAAGTCCGGACCCTTAACGAAGTGGAGCAAATCTTCGCATGTGCACTCCTTGTTGTCGATATAAGCACAACAAGCGTCAATAACCTCTGAGAGGTTGTGTGGAGCCATGTTTGTTGCCATACCTACGGCGATACCGCTTGCTCCATTTACGAGCAACA
>JAZRGH010000050.1:0-15007 GCA_045644085.1 Alistipes sp.
ACCCATAAGGCCTGTGATAATAAATGCGATACCCGGACCCTTCAAGGCGTTAGGAATGTGCGAGTACGAAAGGCGCTCGCGGATTGCTGCCATCATAACGATAGCCAACCACCAGCCAATACCCGAACCCAAACCATATACCACAGACTCGCCTACATTGCGAATCTCACCAGCGCCAACCATCTGCTGCATAAAAAGTGAGCCACCCATAATTGCGCAGTTTACGGCGATAAGCGGAAGGAAAATACCGAGCTGATTGTAGAGCGATGGCGAGAACTTCTCGACAATCATCTCCACCAACTGCACGAATGCTGCAATAACGGCGATGAAGACGATGAACGAGAGGAACGACAAATCTACACCCTCAACCAAGGCATTCGGTGCGAGAACATACTCATTCAAGAGGTAGTTCAAAGGTACGGTCATTGTCTGCACGAAAGTTACGGCAAGACCAAGACCGAGAGCTGTCTTAACACTCTTCGATACAGCGATGTAGGAGCACATTCCGAAGAAGAATGCGAAGACCATATTGTCGATAAAAATCGAGCGAATAAATAAATTCAATGTTTCCATAATCTATCCTCCTATTTCTCCTGTAAATCTTTGTTAATAGAACGGTGTACCCAGATAATGCAACCTACGATGATAAGAGCCATCGGTGGGAACAACATCAAACCACAGTTTGCGTAGCCAGCCTCGTAAAGACCGAGCTTCTCGAAGATTGGGAAGCCGAACAACGAACCCGAACCGAGCAACTCGCGGAAGAATGCCACGATAACGAGAATCAAACCGTAACCGGCACCGTTACCGATACCATCAAGGAACGAATCCCAAGGCTTGTTCTGCAAAGCAAACGCCTCGACACGACCCATTACGATACAGTTTGTAATAATCAGACCTACATAGACCGAAAGCTGCTTCGACACATCGTAAACGAATGCCTTCAACACCTGGTCAACGAGGATTACCAACGCAGCAATAACTACCAACTGAACGATGATACGGATACGCGAAGGAACACCCTTACGCAACATCGACATCACCAAGTTGGCAAACGCTGTAACGACCATAACCGACAAACCCATAACAATAGCTGGTTTGAGTTGCACGGTAACAGCCAAAGCCGAACAGATACCGAGGATCTGAACGATGACAGGGTTATTTCCGCTGAGCGGAGCTGTCAAATTTTTCAAACTCTTACTTGCCATTGTCTTTTTAGTTTAATTCGTTAGACTTATGCTCGCAGCACGCACAACCCGACTGCTTATTTGCAGCAAAATATGGCTTGTACGATACCAAGCAATCCTTAATCATTGCCGACACACCGTCCGATGTCTTTGTACCACCGGTGATAGCATCAACCTCGTGAGGATTGTTCTTGTCGGCACCACCCTTCTTCAAGGTAACACCAACCAACTCCTCGCCCTCGAATACGGTCTTACCAACATACATAGCCTGGTGCTTTGCGGTGGTGATCTCTGCGCCCAAACCAGGAGTCTCGCCTGCGTGGTCGAGTACGATACCCTTAACGGTATTCATATCGGAAGCCAACGCTACATAACCCCAGATAGGGCCCCAAAGACCTGCGCCATACAAAGGCACTACAACGCTACCATCAGCAGCCTTGAAAATTGGAAACACACCATTCTCGCGTGAGCCCTTAACATCCTGCAAAGCGTCGAAAACCTTGGTTACATCACTCTCTGTAACTACGCCCTCTGCATTGAGCAAAGCAGCCTCTGCTACAACATCGTCGTATGAGGTAGTTGCAACATCGTAACCAAGAGCTTTAACGATCTGTGTCTTTTTCTCGTTGAGGATATTCTCATTCTGACGATCCTTCAAACCGAGAGCCGCCAACGAAAGAAGCACAGCCACAATAACTACCATCACTACCGAGTAGGTGATGATATATACATTACTATTTGTATTGAATTTCATAGCCTATACCCTCCTTATTTAGCGATTTTAACACGATTCTTGCGACGACGGATATTAGCCTCAACAACGAAATAATCAACGAGTGGAGCCAACGCATTCATAAAGAGAATCGAAAGCATCATACCCTCCGGATATGCAGGGTTAATCTCACGAATCAAGATTGCGATAGCACCTGTCATAAAGCCTACGATGTACTTACCTGTCGAAGTCTGAGCAGAAGTTACAGGGTCGGTTGCCATAAATACTGCACCAAATGCAAAACCTCCAACGAGCAAGTGCATATAAGGCTCGAAGCCCTCGTGTGCGCTCAACGCACCAACACCGCAGAGATTGAAGAGGTATGCCATACCCAAACCACCTACAAACACCGAAATCATAGTCTTCCACGAAGCTACGCCTGTGAAGAGCAAGATAGCTGCACCGATGAGGATAGCCAAAGTCGAAGTCTCTCCAAACGAGCCAGGGATAAAGCCGAGGAACGCATCGAGAGCCGACCACTGCATCGAACCTGTCGAAGCCAACTGCTCCAATGCAGTTGCACCGGTCTGTGCATCGGTTGCACCAAACATCTTCCAAGTCGAGTACCAAACGGTCTCACCCGACATCTGCGGAGTGTAGGCGAAGAATACGAATGCACGAGCCAAAACAGCAGGGTTAAATACGTTCATACCGGTACCACCGAAAATCTCCTTACCGAAGATTACGGCAAATGCAGTACCGATAGCTACCATCCAAAGCGGAGTACTTACCGGCATTACCAAAGGAATAAGGAGTCCCGAAACGAGGAATCCCTCATTAACCTCGTGACCACGCCACTGAGCTACGGTAAACTCGATACCCAAACCTACGATATACGAAACTGCAATCATAGGGAGGATACGCACCAAACCGTAAAGGAATGCAGTCCACGACTCCAAACCTACCTGAATACCGGTGTTGTAGCAACCGAACAAGAGAGCCGGAATAAGAGCTACAACTACGGTAATCATAGTACGCTTGATATCGTTACAGTCACGGACATGCGCACCATGCTGTGTAGTAGTGTTAGGAACGAACAAGAAGGTTTCGAATGCATCGAAAGTCGAGTGCAAGAAACCGAGTTTGCCACCTTTCGAGAAGGTTGGCTTAATCTTATCTACAATATTACGAATCGCCTTCATTACTCCTCCTCCTTAATCATTGTGTTAATACCATTGCGAAGAATCTGCTGGATTTCAATCTTCGATGGGCAGACAAACTCGCAGAGAGCCAAGTCCTCCTCGATAACCTCGTAGATACCGAGATTCTCCATCTTATCCAAATCGTTTGCAAGGCAAGCCTTAACAAGGTGTACCGGATATACATCCATTGGCAAGTACTTCTCGTAGAGATCGTTCATAACGAAAGCACGCTCGCCACCATTGAGGTTGGTGTCGAGGTTGTACTTCTTCCAAGGGAACAACCAAGAGAAGTATGCACGCGATACCGAGAACTTCTTGAAACGAGGCATTGCCCAACCAAGCAACTCGTAATCATCGCCCTCCGGAATTACGGTGAGCATATTAGCGTTTACACCGAGGAAACCCTCCTTGCCAACATTGCGACCTATCAAAACATTACCCGAAATAACACGAGCGTGCTCATTCGACAACTTGCCACCCAAGATTGACTCAATAGAAGCACCTGCAACTACGCGGTAGTATTGTGGCTCTGCTACGCACGAACCTGCTACTGCGATTACACGCTCCATATCTACCTTGCCGGTGAGGAACAAACGACCAAGAATTACAACATCCTGGATATTCAAGGTCCAAACCTTCTCACCCTTGTTGATTGGGTCGATGTGGTGAATCTGAACGCCTACATTACCTGCCGGGTGCTTGCCCTTGAATGCATGCAACTCCACACCCTCAATCTGAGGCTTCTGACCCTCTGCGTTGTACGAGAGATGAACCTTACCATCGGTCAAGCGACGCAATACGTCAAAACCCTTTTGCAATGGCTGCTGCGACGATGCGAGAGCAAAGTCGTAGTCAGTTGCGAGAGGTGCGCTGTCGAATGCCGACACAAAAATAGCCTTTGGCTTATCGCTTGGCGAAGCGACGATACCATAAGGACGCTGAATAAACATCGTCCACAAACCCGATTCGAGCAAAAGTTCAACAATCTGCTCACGCGATGCCTTCGAAAGGTCGAGCGAAGAGAACTTCTTGTAAGTGGTCTCTTCATCTGCGGCAACAACAACCGAGAGGATCTTACGCTTCTCACCACGATTGACAGCAGCAACTGTACCGCTGACAGGCGAAGTGAAGAGAATCTCCGGACGCTTCTTGTCGAAGAAGAGCGGAGAACCGGCCTCTACCTTGTCACCTACCTTAACGAGCATCTTAGGAGTTACGCCCTCGAAATCGAGTGGCGATACAGCATACTCCGAAGCCTTCGGAGCATCGACAACAGTCTTTGCTGCCTCTCCCTGCAAGCGAATATCCAAACCTTTGCAAAGTTTAATGATTTTCGACATGTTTTTTGTTTTGTTAAAGTGTTAATTAAATAAGTTATTTTGTAAAAATAAAAGTCTTTTGGGAATACTTTTCGTTCCTACCCATAAAATCGCTCGCGAAGATACGAATTTTTCGCGACATTATCCTCTTTTGTGTTATATTTTTCACAATTATTTACGATTTTTTCGCTATCTTCGCACTTGTTATGATTACAGACATTCACACGCATAATGCGCAAACACACGCGCAAACCATTAACGCTGTGGGTATTCACCCTTGGCATGCACTCGAAGCCGATATTTCGGCAATCGAGACAGGAGTTGCCGATGCAGATGCCGTCGGCGAAATAGGTTTAGACTTTGCGTGCGACGTTCCAAAGGAGATACAGAGGAGTGTTTTTAGGGCTCAACTTGCCATTGCCGAGCGATACGAAAAGGCGGTAGTTCTGCACTGTGTACGAGCCTTCGAAGAGATAATGAAGACATTGTCGGAATACCATCTGAAAGCGGTGATTTTTCACGGTTTCATCGGCTCTGTCGAGCAAGCGCAACGTGCTGTAAGACAAGGATATTACCTATCATTCGGCGAGCGAACCTTCCTCTCTCCGAAGAGCACTACGACTTTACGTTTTACCCCTCTTTCGTCGCTCTTTGTCGAGACCGATGAGAGCACTACCCCAATCGAAGAGATTTACGATAAAATAGCCCTTTTGCGAGGTATTTCGACCAACGAACTCTCCGCTGCCACCAGGGAGAATTTTACAAGAATTTTTAATTTTTAATTCATTTAACTACCTTTGTGCAAATGGTAGAGAATTTATGTGGTTAGAACGAAGTAAATTACTATTTGGAGAGGAGCGACTTGCGCGTTTGCTTGGAGCAAATGTGCTGGTTGTGGGACTTGGTGGCGTTGGAGCTTATGCTGCCGAGATGTTGGTGCGTAGCGGCATAGGCAAGATGACTATTGCCGATTCGGATTGCGTAGGCGAAAGTAATATTAACCGCCAACTCATTGCGCTCCACTCTACCATTGGCCGCCCAAAGAGTGAGGTGCTGGCAGAACGCCTGCTCGACATCAACCCAAAGCTCGATTTGAGGGTGGTGAACGACTATATAAAAGATGAGAAGACAAACCTTTTGCTCGACAGCGAAAGATTTGATTATGTGATTGATGCAATAGATACCCTATCGCCAAAACTCGCTCTAATCAAGGGCTGTATTGACCGCGAATATCCCGTTGTCAGCTCAATGGGTGCAGGGGCAAAACTGGACCCCACAAAGGTTGAGGTTGCCGATATTTCGAAGACTCACCACTGCCCTTTGGCGCACATGTTGCGCAAGCGACTGCATAAGATAGGTATCCGCAAGGGATTTAAGGCCGTATTCTCGGCAGAGCCTCCTGTTGAGGGGGCGATGGTGCTATGCGAGGAGCAAAACCACAAGTCGCAAGTGGGAACAGTATCGTATATGCCGGCCACATTCGGTATCTGTTGTGCTTCGGTTGTTGTGAGGGAGCTCACGACAAGTATTAAGGATTAAGAATTAAGATTTGAGAATTGAACTATGGCAAAGATTGTTTTTCTTGATGAATACTCTTTGGGCGATATGGATCTTTCGCCTATAAAGAAATTGGGCGAGTATGTAGGTTATGACCGTACCTCGAAGGAGCAGGTATTGGATCGCTGTCAAGGTGCAGAGGTAGTAATTTGCAATAAAACTCTTTTACGAGCCGAAACTCTTCGAGCACTACCCGACTTACGCTTTATTGCCATTGCTGCAACGGGCATGAATAATGTCGATTTGGAGGTGGCAGCAGAGTTGGGAATCGAAGTAAAGAATGTTGCAGGCTACTCGACGTCGTCGGTAGCGGAAGCAACGCTCACGTTTGCACTCTCCTTATTCAAGAATACGGCCTATTTCGACAACTATTTCAAAGGTGGCGCATACGCCGCTACCGAAGATATCTTCCACTTTGGTCGCCCTGTACGTCAATTACGTGGTTCAAAATGGGGCGTTATCGGAATGGGGGCCATAGGTCGCGAGGTGGCTCGTTTGGCCACAGCCTTTGGTTGCGAGGTGGCATATACCTCTATATCAGGCGCGGTACGAAAGGAAGAGTATCCGCAGATGTCGCTCGAAGCGCTGCTCGGCTGGGCAGATATCGTTTCGATTCATTGTCCGCTAACCCCTGCAACAAAGGGGCTGATTGGCGAAAAAGAGTTCGCCTTGATGAAGCCGACCTCGATAATCATAAATGTTGCTCGTGGCGGCATCATCGACGAAGAGGCTTTGGCAAAAGCGTTGGATAATAAAGTGATAGCAGGCGCAGGCCTTGATGTCTTTTCACGCGAGCCTTTACATTCCTCACCGCTCTACGACCTCGCAGACAACTATACGCTCGTCGCCTCACCGCACACAGCATGGGCTGCCGATGAAGCGCGAAAAGTACTAATCAAAAAGATTGCCGAGAATATCAGCGGATATTTAAACAGCAAATAAAGACAGAGGGTGTTCGTTTATTCGAACACCCTCATTTTTTTAGTATTTAGGATATATCACCGGCGAGGCAATTCGAATTGACGAACCTCCCAAATATGTTGCCTCTGCGACAAGGCGGGCTGCCTTGAACGGACGAGGGTATACGAGTTTGACATATCCGAACTCGTTCAAGTCGGAAACTCGTTCAAAATTCTCACCATCGACACTAATCTCGATATAACCCTTTGGAAAGAGGCGCGAAGGCGAAGCATAATAACCGGCATAAAACTCCACCGCACGACACTCCACTGGCTCTTCAAACTCGAAGAGTAACCAATCGCCCTTATGACAGGTACGCAGTGTCTGCATCTTCATATCATATTTGGCAACTTTATGATAGCCATGCTTAGGATTTTCCGGCATTGAAGAGGTCAGTTTCACCTTCGGCTGAATGGTCTTATAGTGTGACGCATGAGCGAACTCAGGCGACTTAGCTCCGCGATACTCTGCCCAGAAAACATACTTTGCAGGCTTATCGGTACGAATTGCGCCTCTATAACAACGCACCTTGCCAGTAATATCATCGCGATAGAAAATCACACTATTATCGATCTTCTCAACCGACAGTTTACCATCCTCATACTTCACCGTCGGAGGTGTTATACGAAAATTCAAGCCCATATCCGCCATACGATCATAGTGCCGCATATATAGACGATTGTGGAACTCCTCCCACTCACCGCCACCATTCTTGCCCCAGCCCAACTCGGCCAAAGCACAAAGACGTGGAAATGTCTGATACTCGATGAAATCGAGAGACTTATCACCACCACGAGAGAGGAATGACTCGCTCCAATATGCAGCTTCAAAGCCCTTTACGAGAGCCACCTCCTCAGGGGTAAAACCTTGTTGTTCGAAATCGAACGAATAGGTCTTACGAATGTCGAAGGCTCCACCCCATACCGGGCCGGCCTCATGCCAACTCTGACGCATATCGAAATAGAAGAACTCTTGTGGCATAAAGATAGTCGGATAACCATTCATCATAACCTGCTTGCAGACCTTCGAACTCTTCCAACCATGGACAAGAGCCTCCTTCGACAAGCCTCCACCAAAAGCTGCTTCATTCCACACCGAAGGTGTTTTGCCGTACTTAGCGAGGATTTTTTGAATACGACCAATAAACATATCCTCCAACTTATGACCATCGGTGTAGCCACGTTTTTTCAACCATGCCGAACAATTCGGGCACTTCTTCCACTGCGACATATTAACCTCGTCGCCTCCGATATGGAAATGTTTCGATGGAAACAAAGCGCACACCTCTGCCAAAATATCTTCGAGCAGACGATAGTTGCTCTCTTTGGTAGCACACACAACATTACGGCTGTCATAGTTGCCGTTTACATTCAATTCATCATTTGTGTAGTTGCAAAGCATCTGTGGATAGATACGGAGCAGAGCCTCACTGTGTCCCGGAAGATCAATCTCCGGAATAATCTCGATATTACGCACAGCAGCATAGGCTACAACCTCTTTAATATCCTCCTGTGTATAGTAACCGCCATATTTCTCTGTCCACTTGCCGAGAGAGGCACGCAATGGCGAGTCGCCACCGCGGAAACCTACAACTTTCGCCAAGTCGGGGTGCGACTTAATCTCTATACGCCAACCTTGATTATCAACCAAGTGCCAATGCAGTTTGTTGATTTTATGGTAGGCGATATAATCGATATAGCGCAGCACATTCGCTTTCTCCATAAAGGTACGAGCCACATCAAGCATAAAGCCTCGATATTCGAACTTCGGTTTATCGGCTACTTCGCAACCTTGCACCGTAGCAGGAAGCGCCATCTGCTTGGTATATATTTCGCTCGGAAGAAGCTGAAAGAGCGTCTGCACACCATAGAAGGCTCCGCCATAGCCACCACCTACAATGGTTACTGCATCGCTTGATACAGAGAGGTGGTACTCCTCCTCGGCAAGCGACTTATCGAGTGCAATGGATATATAGTTACCAACGGGGGCAACCTTCTCTACACTCTTTACAGATATATACTCTTGCAGATAGTCGGCTATCGGAATAAGTTCCTCCGCATCACAAACCAACACCGTAGCAGGTGTAATCGTAAAAGAAGTGTTGTTCTCGGTAAGAGTAAGCGGTTGTGGAATCACTGCCACACTTAGCATTGGTGTATTCTCGGAACACGCAACGGCAAGGAGCATTGCCACAGCTAAAAGAAGTCGTTTCATAGTATTGTTTATGTTAGTTTTCACAAAGATAACACAAGAAATGCAGAATGCAAAATGCGGAATTAGTTAATTCACCCCCCCCCACCTACCCCCCCCCAAAAAAAAATCGTAAATAGAGGAGGAAATTATGTGCGAAATAAAAAACTCGCTCCGCAGCATAGTAGACCTATGTGAGGAGCTATTTTTTATCTGGTGCGGAATTTACCCGCCAGAAGGATTTTACAATTGATCGGAATAGACAGCGGCTGGAAGGTCGTGCTGATTGTAACGCGACGCCATTGACATTCCGTATGCTCCTGCCGTTTTGAGCGTAAGCAGATCGCCACGCTTGGTGAGAGGAAGCGATACGTTCTCATCAAAGACATCGGTACTCTCACAAGCTGTACCTACGATTGTATATTTAGTGCGTTGCTCGCTCTCCGAGGTGATATTCTCGATATTGTGATACGAGCCATAAAGCGCCGGACGAATAAGCTCGGTCATACTTGCATCAACGATCACAAGGCGACGTCCCGTTGCGGTAGTCTTATTGAAAAGCACCTTTGTAATAAGCTCACCACACTCAGCAACAATTGCACGACCAAACTCAAAATGCACCTCGCGGTTACCTACCTGTAAGTGCTGTTTGATAATTGCAAATACCGAAGCAAAATTCGGAATTGGCTCATTCTCAGGCATATCATAATTAACGCCAAGACCACCACCCACATCAACGAACTCCAACTCGAAGCCAAGATCGGTAAGGTTCTGGACAATAACATTCACCTTGTTGCACATATTCTCGAAGACGTGCAACTCTCGAATTTGCGAGCCGATATGAATATGCATGCCTATAACATCGATATTTTTGAGCGACTTTATATCCTCTACGCTTGCCAAGATCTCCTCATACGAGATACCGAACTTTGAGTCGGCCTGACCGGTATCGATACAGTGGTTGGTCTTAGGGTCAATGTCGGGATTCACACGCAGTCCGACGCTCACAACCTTGCCCATCTCACCTGCAATCTCGTTTACCACATGCAACTCCTCTATAGACTCGCAGTTGATAGCAAAGATACCCTGCTCAATAGCGTAGCGAATCTCCTTATCGCGTTTTCCTACACCTGCGTAGACGATAGTTTTAGGGTCGAAGCCCGCCTCAATAGCGCACTTTACCTCGTTTCCGCTCGCACAGTCAACGCCCAAGCCGTGCTCACGAATAATCTGCAAAAGGCGAGGGTCATAGTTCGCCTTTATGGCGTAGTGCACCTTGTAGTTGTAACGCGATGCCATGGTCATCAAACTCTCCAAAGTCTGATGCAAAAGCTCTACATCGTAGAGATAGAATGGGGTTTCGTGGGTTGCCAACTTCGAGGCAACTTGTCTGCTTAACATATAATTAAAAGTTATCTTAATTCAATGAGGATATAAGAATTTGGCTCCATGAAGATAGTCGCCTTCGAATCTACAATCTCGATAGATGTCTCGGTGTGCATCTTGAAGCGGTCCATAACGTGAGAAATAGCCTCCTTAGCCTCGAAATTCTTGAAATCGATGGTTACACGCTTTGGTGCTACCACATTTCTGTCGTCGGTATAGTAGGTCAATAAAAGCGCCAACTTGCCATCATCACTCTTCGCTGCCGTAGCATAGAAGTCTTTCAAGCCTCCGACATTAGCCTTAACCTGCGTACCCAATCGGCGCAACTTAGTCCACGAATAGAGTGCGTAGTAGGCGTGACGAGGTTGTAAAGTGTAGAGGTCGAACAATCCATTAAAGCTAGTACCCGGACGAGCGTCGTAGTACATCATCATGTCAATAGGAGAGTCCTGGAACAAAGACATTACGGCTGAGGCATAGGCCGCACCCTTATAGGAACTGACAGTTTCAATCGAGTGAACAAATTCGTCTGTCCAATTCGACAGATAGTTCCACTCATTGAGAATCATCTCCGTATTGGTATAGCCATGCTTATCGAGCAGACTCTTAACAACGTTGGTTCTGTTTATAGCCTTCTCCATCTTGCCAAAGTAGCGGTGATAGGAGAAAAAGTCCAATGCGACACCCTTCTTCGATATATGTGCAAGAAATCTATCGGCCCACTTGGTATCGCAGCAAAGCGCAGGACCGCCAATCTTCAAATCGGGGAAGCACTTATTGAGGTGATTTGCCGTAATCTCGTAAAGGCGGAAGAACTCCTCCTCAGTACCTGCCCAACAAGCATTCTCGTCGGGCTCGTTCCATATCTCCCAATACTCGATATTGTAGTGGAAGCCATCGGCCCAGCCCTCGTTGTAGTGGCGAATGATATGCTCGCAGATACGCGCCCACTTCTCGAAGTTTGCCGGTGGATATATGTCATACTTCTTTGGCCAGTGCTCAATAGATTGACCAAGACGATAGAACACCTTTGTACCCGAAGCGTAGATCTCCTTGATAAGCTTGTCCGTCAAGGTAAAGTCATACGACTTTGGATCCTTCTCGTCGGCCTCGAAATTAGGAAATACGCATGTAATATCAACAGTATGAGCCCACTTTCTCGCAATTGGTGCGTCGTGCAAACGAGCATAGCCAAAATCTGCATCCTTATAGGCTTGTGCATTACCTCTCTTCTGGGTAGAGCCTGCAACCTGAGGACCATTATTCACGGCATTCATCACCTTAATCTTGCCGACAACCTCGTTGGCATCGACAACAACTTGTGCCGTTGTAGCATATACCGATACAGTGCAAAGTAGCGTTGCAATTATGTGCTTAATAGCCTTCATAAGTTCGAGTTTTAAGTTTGTATTTCTATAAAAGTTATCTTAATTCAATAAGGATATAGGAGTTTGGCTCCATGAAGATTGTCGCCTTCGAATCTACAATCTCGATAGGTGTCTCGGTGTGCATCTTGAAGCGATCCAGAACGTGCGAAATAGCCTCCTTAACCTCGAAGTTCTTGAAATCGATAGTCACACGCTTTGGTGCTATCACATTTCTGTCGTCGGTATAGTAGGTCAACAAAAGCGCCAACTTGCCATCTTCGCTCTTCGCTGCCGTAGCATAGAAGTCCTTCAAATCGCCAACCTCAGTCTTTACCTGTGTACCCAATCGGCGCAACTTTGTCCACGAATACAACGCATAATAGGCGTGACGTGGTTGCGCGGTGTAGAGGTCGAACAATCCATTAAAGCTAGTACCCGGACGAGCGTCGTAGTACATCATCATATCGACTGGTGAGTCCTGGAATAGCGACATCACTGCCGACGCATAAGCCGCACCCTTATAGGAGTTGATAACCTCGATTGAGTGGATAAATTCATCTGTCCAATTTGTATGGTAGTTCCACTCGTTGAAGATCATCTCCGTATTGGTATAGCCATACTTATCGAGCAAGCCTTTAACAATATTGGTACGATTTACCGCCTTCTCCATCTTGCCGAAATAGCAGTGATACGAGAAAAAGTCTAATGCCACCTGTTTCTTCGACATATATGCAATAAATCTATCGGCCCACTCCATATTGCTGGCAAGTGCCGGGCCACCAATCTTCAAATCGGGGAAGCACTTATTGAGGTGATTTGCCGCAATCTCGTAGAAGCGGAAAAACTCCTCCTCCGTACCTGTCCAACAAGCAGACTTCTCCTTTACGTAGCCAGGATAGCGTGTACCATAGTCCGGCTCATTCCATATCTCCCAATACTCGATATTGTAGTGGAAACCATCGGCCCAACCCTCGTTGTAGTGGCGAATGATATGCTCGCAGATACGCGCCCACTTCTTGAAGTTTGCAGGGGGATTTACATCATACTTCTTTGGCCAATGCTCGATAGATTGACCAAGACGATAGAATGCTTTTGTACCCGAAGCATAGATCTCCTTGATAAGTTTATCGGTCAAGGTGAAATCATACGACTTTGGATCCTTCTCATCTGCAGAAAAGTCGGGGAACACGCACGAAACATCTACGGTATGTGCCCAACCTCGCCTAATAGGAGCATCGTGCAAACGCGCATAGCCAAATCCTGCATCCTTATATGCTTGTGCATTTCCCTTCTTCTGGGTAGAGCCTGCAACCTGAGGGCCATTATTGACAGCGTTCATCACCTTAATATCTCCAACAACAGCATTGGCATCAACAACAATCTGTGCCGTTGTAGCATATACCGATACAGCGCAAAGGATTGTTGCAATTAGATTCTTCACAGCTTTCATAAGTTTAAGTTTTAAGTTGGTTTTTTACCTATAATATATATTACTTCAATTCAACGAGTGAATGTCCGTCCATCTCTGCCGGCTGCGGTACACCCATCAATGACAAAACGGTTGGTGCAACATCGGCCAAAATACCGTTCTCGACTTTTGCAACACGATCCGATACAACTACGATAGGTACCGGATTCAAAGAGTGAGCTGTATTTGGTGTGCCGTCCTCGTTGATAGCGTTGTCGGCGTTACCGTGGTCTGCAATCACTACAACCTCGTAGCCGTTAGCCTTTGCCGAAGTAACAACCTTCGCTACGCACTCGTCAACAGCCTTAACAGCCTTCTCGATAGCCTCGTAGATACCGGTGTGGCCAACCATATCACCATTTGCGAAGTTCAAGCAGATAAAGTCGTACTTTTGCTCATCCAATGCACCAACCAACTTATCGGCTACCTCGTATGCGCTCATCTCTGGCTGCAAGTCGTAGGTAGCAACCTTTGGCGAAGCAACCAAGATACGATCCTCGTTCTCGAACTTCTCCTCGCGACCACCGTTGAGGAAGAAGGTAACGTGAGCATACTTCTCGGTCTCAGCAATACGCAACTGCTTCAAGCCGAGCGACGACACATACTCGCCAATAGTATTCTGAACATTCTCCTTGTCAAAGAGAATATGCAAACCCTGGAACGATGCGTCGTATGGAGTCATACAGCAGTAGTAGAGCGGCATTGTGTGCATACCAGACTCAGGCATATCCTGCTGCGTCAAAGCTACGGTAATCTCGCGAGCACGGTCATTGCGGTAGTTGAAGAAGATAACCATATCGTTTGGCTTGATAGTGCCGATTGCGTTACCCTCCGCATCAACTGCTACGATAGGTTTGATAAACTCGTCGGTTACACCCTCGTCATACGAGTGCTGAACAGCTGCAACCATATCGGTAGCCTTCTCGCCTACACCCTCAACCAAGCAGTCGTAAGCAATCTTCACACGCTCCCAACGCTTGTCGCGGTCCATCGCATAGTAACGACCAATAATCGATGCAATCTTACCTGTCGATTGTGCCATGTGTGCCTCCAAAGCCTCAACAAAACCCTTACCACTCTTAGGGTCGGTGTCGCGTCCGTCCATAAAGCAGTGTACGAAGGTATTCTCAATGCCATAGTGCTTCGAGATGTCGCACAACTTGAACAAGTGATCGATTGACGAGTGAACACCACCGTCCGACAACAAGCCCATGAAGTGAACATTCACGCCATTCTGCTTTGCATACTCGAATGCTGCAACAACCTCCTTGTTCTCCAAGATAGAGCCGGTCTTGCAAGCGCGGTTAATCTTTACGAGGTCCTGATATACAACACGACCTGCACCAATGTTGAGGTGACCTACCTCCGAGTTACCCATCTGACCATCAGGCAAACCTACATTCTCGCCGTCGGTACGCAACTCAGCATGCGGATTAGCTGCTGTCAATGCGTTGATAAACTCAGGGTTTGTCGAATAGATAGCATCAGACTTGGTGTGGTTACCAATTCCCCAGCCATCAAGAATCATCAATAATACTTTATTTGCCATATCTGTGTAATTTTTAATTTTGCATTCTGAATTTTGCATTTTGCATTCTATTTGAGTGCAGCGAGAATAAGCGCCTTTGCCTTCTCGATAGCCTCTGTCAAACCGTCAGG
>JAZRGH010000051.1:0-10681 GCA_045644085.1 Alistipes sp.
TCGCGTAAGTGGCTATGCTTCGTTCAAGAATGATGTTATTCCTGCAAAGAGTGGTGCTCTCTGTGGTGTAGCAAGTCGTTACAATAGCGACAAGCAGCTTATGCCGCAGTACGCAAGCGATATTCAGCTCACCGAGGAGAACGCCGCTCCTAAGGCAGAGATTGTTACTTTCGCTCAGATTAAGGAAGCCGGTTCCTATAAGGTTGAGAATGCTTGGGTTGTGGGTTACACAGGTAACGGCCCAGTCCTCACCGATGCAAGTGGTGCTTATATCAATACTTACATTTACCAACATACACACAAAACTATTGGTGAGAGAGTAACCATAGAGGGTAATGTAAATGTTCGTAACGGATCTTTGCAGTTCAACAGCCCTACCGTTACAACATTAAGCGGCATCGCATCGGTCACATATCCTAATCCTACGCTCTACACCGGTTCAGCATTGGAGAACCTCTGCAATAAGTTCACAACAGGTGCTCATCTTGCCGAGTACGCAGCATTCAAAGGTGTTTTGGAGTATGACGGTACATATTACAACCTCGTATTCACCGATGTCGATGGTACTCTTTACAAGGGTTCGCTCTCGAAGACTCCTAATGAAAACCTTGGTCTTGCAGATTACAATGGCAAAGAGGTGCTTTTGTACGGTTTTGCAATCGATTACAGCCAACCATATTTGAGCATTGTTCCTACATCGGTAGAGGTAATTGAGAATGCAGTTGCTATTGTAGCAGATGCAATCACTAATGTTCCAAGTGAGGGCGTAACCAACGCAACCGCAGATATTACCGTTATCGGCATCAATACCGTTACTACCGAGGTTGATGGTACAGTTGTTACTGCCGCTTCGGTCGAGGGCAATGTTTTGACCTATTCAGTATCGGCTAACACTGACAAGGCTCGCGAGGGTTGGATTAAGCTAAGCGCAAAGGGTGTAGAGAGTGTAACCGTAGTAGTTAAGCAGTTGGGCGCACTCGCTTATGACTTTAAGTCTGATGCAGTGTTTGTAGATTCTAGTACTAACTACAATGCTAATGGAACGGCTAACGGTTACGAAACAAGCGGTTTTAAGATTGGTACAGGAAAAATGACAGGCTATTTCGCATCGCAACCTGTTGGCATAGAGGGAGATGCAACTTTGGAGTTCTATGCAGTAGCTTGGAAGGGTAAGAGTGCAACTTTGTATGTTCGCAAGCAGGGCTCGACTGAGCTTCTTGGTCAGTTCGAGTTAAAGGCAAATGAGGGCGCTGCAAACACCTCTCCATACACAATGACGCTTACTGATGATGATTATTATTCAGTGAATGTTTCAGGTGTTACAGCAAATACTGTATTTGAGTTTGCAACCGATGCATCATTTACTAATATTGACAATTTGTCGAGTGGTCGTGCTATCGTTGTAGGTGTTCACCTCTTGTGTGGCAGCACTACCCCTGATGTCCCTACAACACCCGAGACTCCCGATAACCCGATTATAAACAATGGTGTCATTGGAAGTTGGCACATAAAGAGCTATTGCGGTACGCCATCGGATATCGACGTATATATGCAGTTGAATGAGAATCATACTTTCTCGCTCTATCAGCGCTCGAACTCAGCGACATACGTAACGTATAGCGGTACATACTCGCTTAACGAGGCAAGTAGCATCATTTCGGGCACATATAGTGATGGCTCTTCTTGGGCAAACCGCTACTATTACAGCATAAACTCAAACAACGAGCTCGTATTTATCAACACAAACAACTCTACGGAGGTTACAATATACGAGCCATCAACAATGCCTAAGATATCGGCCATCAAGGGCCGTTTAGCTGCAACAACAGACGTTAAACCATTATAATTTATAAGTTATGAAAAGACTTATTTGGGGATTGGCCATCATATCGACAATAGCATGTACTGCCGATATGGAAGATGTGGTAACGACAACTACCGATTACAACTCTTCAGAGAAGATTATAAATAGCTCGACAAATGCACAAAGTGGAGAATTATTGGTGCGTTTTGACCCTTCGGCAGAGAGTCGTCTGGCAGAGTGTGCCACTCGCGCAGGAGCAACACGTTCAGGTGTAGCGGACGTAGATGCAGTGCTCGATAACATCGGTGGCTATGCAATAGAGCCCGTATTTGTGGTAACCGAGAAGAATCGCGACAAGGTTTATGCCGCAGGTATGCACCTTTGGTATATCGTAAAATTCGACAAGAAGAGCAATCTCGATGCTGCTGCCACAGATTTGGCAAAAGTTGGTGAGGTAAATCGTGTTGAGTTTGTGCATCATGTAAAGAAAATTGCTCCACATAAGCCTGCCGGAGCAGCGAAATCGAAAGATATATGCACTACACGCGCATACTCCACTCTCGTAACAGATATTCCGTTTAATGACTCATACACACCATACCTTTGGGCCCTCGACAATCAAGGTACAAAATCACAAATAACATATTATGGTAGTGGTTGGGAGTTATATGAACCTATCGTGGAGGCTGATGTAAATGCTGTACCTGCATGGAAACTATGCAAAGGAGATCCTTCGATTGTGGTTGCTGTGGTTGATGAGGGTATAATGTATTCGCACGAGGACTTAGACGCGAACTACTTTATCAATCAGGCCGAGTTGAATGGAATATCGGGAAAAGATGATGACAGCAATGGTTATGTTGACGACATCTACGGCTACAACTTTGTTTCGATGAACAACAAAATTTCGTGGAGTAGCAATGGTGACTCAGGCCATGGTACCCATGTTGCAGGTATTATTTCTGCCATAAACAACAATGGCAAAGGCGTGAGCAGTATCGCAGGTGGTAGTGGAAATAACGATGGCGTCAAGGTCTTCTCGTCGCAAATTTTCAATGGAAACAATGGTAGCACATCATCTAACACGGCTCGTTCAATTCAGTATGCCGCAGATAGAGGTGCGCATATCTTGCAATGTAGCTGGGGCTATGAAGCCGGGTCCGTTGCAAATGACAATGAGTTTAAATACTATGTTTCTGTCGAAGCCGATGCTATCGACTACTTCATCAAGAACGGAGGTACAAGCGATGGCCCTATTGACGGAGGTTTGGCAATATTTGCAGTCGGCAACGAATCATATGCTTTGCCGAGCTATCCAAGTGCATACGAGCCTTGTATCGCTGTGGCATCGCTAAATCCGGCTCTAAAACCTGCTTATTATACCAATTATAACTATGGTACCGATATAGTTGCTCCGGGTGGAGAATCTCTATATGATTTGGGAGATATTCTTTCGACTGTTCCGTCATCGTATGCAACACATGGTACGACATGCTATGCCATGATGCAGGGAACTTCGATGGCTTGCCCTATGGTATCGGGAGTTGCAGCCCTCGGCTTGTCGTATGCAAAAAAGCTGGGTAAGCGTTACACTGCAAAGGAGTTCCGCTCGATGTTATTATCTGCAACAAACAGCATGGATCCATATTTGACAGGTGGTGTCGGATTATCTTTCACTGATGGCTCTTCATTAAATATCAATTATCCGGATTACAAGGGTAAATTGGGCGCAGGATACATCGATGCCTACAAGTTGCTCTTGCAGGTTGAGGGTACACCTTACGTAACAATTGTCGCAGGCAAGACGACAAGTATCGACCTTTCGCAATATTTCGGTACAGGTATCGGAAATGCAACCTTCTCGAAATACGAAGTTTCGACTGAGGACAAAAATGCCGTTGGTTTGAGCAATTGCTCATATTCAAACGGTAAACTGAACATTCTTTGTACCAAGAGCGGTGTGGCAACCGTAACAGTAACCATGCTCGTTGGCGGAGGTTCGAAGAATGATAGCTCGAAACCATTACCTACCGAAATCTCAAAGAGCTTCGTAGTGATGGTACGCAGTTCAGTAGCCTCAAACAATGGTTGGTTATAAACAACAACACGGATATGGCAACACTTTCGGTTTCTACAAAAAGTTCTCCTAACAAGTGGGAAATTTTAATGTTAATCTGGGTGGCTTTTTTTCTCAATCAAGCCGACAGACAAGCATTCAACATCGTTCTTCCTCTAATTCAGGGCGATATCGGCTTGACAAATGTTGAAATTGGTCTTATTGCCACAATATTCAATCTTTTCTATGCGGTGCTTGTACCACTTGGCGGTTGGCTTGGCGATAGAGTTAGTCGCAAATGGATACTTACGCTGACAGTGATATTTTGGAGCGTTGCCACAATGTTTACCGGTCTATGTAGCAGTTTCATTGCCTTGGTGATCATGCGCAGTATTGCTACCGGTGGAGGCGAGGCTCTATTTGGACCAAACTATCTGCCTCTGTTGGCCGAGTATCATAAAAATACTCGTGCCGTAGCTATGGCAATAGTGCAGATCGCCTACTACATTGGTGTTATTGCCAGCGGTTGGTTGGCCGGTTGGATAGGACAGACTTTCGGTTGGCGTTGGACATTTATCGTATTCGGATTAGTGGGCATAGTGCATGGTGCAATCATGGCATGGCGACTGAAAGATGGTAATCCGTCAAAGGAGGATGATGTCGAGCCTGCAAAGGAGAAAACTTCGTTCTTAGATGGCTTCCGAGTGATATTTACCACTCCTACTGCGTGTTTTATGGCTATCGGCTATGCAGCACTTATCTTTGTGCTTACGGGCTATCTGACTTGGATGCCTGCCTACATGCACGAAAACTTCAATATGGAGTTGAAAGATGCAGGTTTCCAATCAATGCTCTGGACACATTGCTTTGCTGCCGTAGGTATTCTTATCGCAGGTCGTATCGCCGACAAAATCAGCACAAAGCGTTTGGAGTGGCGTATGTATATGCAGGGAGTAGGTCTTATCCTTGCCGCGCCATTTATCTTGTTGATGGGCAATTCGACAGAGTTATGGTTGGTGTGTATCGGCTTGGCAGGCTTCGGATTCTTCCGTTCCTTGTTTGACGCCAATACCTATGTCGTAATGTTCGATGTTATACCACCGAAATATCACTCCTCTACTTCGGGTGTATTAATCATGTTTGGCTTTGGCGTAGGCTCACTCGCACCTATTATTCTTGGAGCCATTAAGCAGTATGCAACGCTTTCGGCAGGCATCTCAATATTAGGCATAATATGGCTTATTGCAGGAGTTGTAGTACTTGTCGGCAGTAAATTATTCTATCGTCGAGATTTCGACAAGTTACAACAAAAATAAACAGAAAAAATGAGAAAACTCATATATTTAGGTATTGCATTGTGTCTATCCATCTTTGCGGTTGGTTGCTTTGCCACTGACGAGCCATTGGGCCCAGACGTGCCTAATGTAGGCGGAATCACTTTTTCACAGGAACAGATAAATGCCTCGTCTGCAGGTGGAGTATATTCAGTAGATATATTATTGCCAACTGACGAAATTGCCCAAAGTTGGACAGCCGAATGGATTAGTAGTACGACTCTAACGTTAGGCTTCGATAACGACGTCTATAGTGGCACTTTCCAAATCGAGGTATTGCCAAATAATACAGGCAATATTCGCGAAGGTAAAATAACCTTATTCAGCGAAGACTACAACCTGTCGGCAACATTAACCGTAATACAAGAGGCTCAACATTATCCATTCGAAATAACGATAAGCACCGAAGATTCCAGAACTCAATTAGGCGAAAAAACAGATGGTAATTACCCTCTCTATTGGCTTCCGGAGGATAAGATAATGTGTAACGGACAGACATCATCTTGCACCGTCATAAATGATGATCTCGCAAAGATAGCAACATTCAAGTTTAGCAACACGGCTATTCCTCCATACAACATTGTATATCCCGCACCGTCAAATGGTGAGGTGGCGACAACAGAGGGCTGCTACCCTATTGTCTTTCCTGCAAAGCAAAACTATGTGATAAATTCATTTGACAATGGGGCTGCACCGATGTATGGTTATACCTATGAAACCAACACATCACTATTACATCTGTCGGGAGTTATACGCATAGCGATAAATGGCGATGCGACTCTCTCACACATGATTATAACAGCCGAAACCGGCTATATATCGGGAGTATTCGACCTCGATTGCCAAACGGGACATTTCACACCGCAAGAGGGCAATGTATCAAACCAAATCGAATACACCTTTGGCAAGGGTTTGCAATTAGAATCGATAGATACACCTATGTATATTACTATTCCGGCAGGCGACTATGGCACTATCAGTATCAGCATCTACGCAACTGATGGCAGTTCTAAGACTGTTAAGTTCGACAGTAGCAACAAACCTATCACAGCAGGTACAATTAGAGTATTTTCCTCATTTACATTTAGTCCCAACCAGATGTAGAGCACCTCTCTAATAAAGTTGATAAAATCACATAAACAAATGGGCGACTCCACAAGAGCCGCCCATTATTGATCTGTATAATTCAGTTCTATTTGTCAATCTTCAAGACAAAGTTAGGATTCTTATCACCTGCTGTCCACATATTCTCAATGATAAACTGCGGATTGTAATACAGACCTGTATCCTTGTTACGGCCAATCGTTACACGCAATGACTCGAATGGTTTAAGCGTATAAACCGATTTAAGACGACGAAGACGGAACGGAATCGAACATGTATTGGTAAGCACAAATACTCGATGTCCCTTCTTCTCGTTGACAGATACAAGTTTGCAATCGATTGCTCCATCTGCGAACTCTCTCAACCATTTCTCCTCACCGATAAGATTGTTGGCCGAATAACCGATGGTGCGACGCTTCAAAAGCGCATCTTTGATAGCTGCCTCGGTAAGATCCTTCGCGAAGATAAAAGTCATGGTACGGAAGATTCCGCAATCGCGAGCCCATACCTGCGACGATGGACGGTGAACATCGGTATTAGCAAAGATTGTGAGTTTCTCATCAATACAACGGTCTATCATCTGAGGATAGAGAGTTGTACCATTTACAACCTCAACACCATCAACCCAACCTTCACCATAAGCACGAATCTGATCCTCGCTCTTATCCATAGTCTTACGAGTCCAGCCCGGGTGATTATGGACAATGATACCACCCTGTTTTTTTACGCGGCTGAAACACTCGAAAAGATCCTTATCACAAATTGCATTGATATCCTTCAAGAAGAGTGCATTGTACTCACCGGTAGTGCGTGGGTTACGCCAAATCTCAGTACCACGAATTGCAAGGATAGGAATAGACTCTTTCTCAATAAAATGGAGAGCCTCTTCGTATCCTGCATTAAGGTTTGACAACATTGGAGCGTCCTTATCCTTCTTGTTACCGGCACCCGCATTTGCATAAACGAATGGCTGACCGTCCTTGCTATATGGAGCCAATGCCTTCAACATATACTTCTCATAGGTACGAATTTCGAGGTGGTCGGTAATAGCAATTACGTCCAAGCCGTCAAACCACGCCTCACGCATACGCTCACGAGGTGTAACATCACCGTCAGAGTAGATTGTGTGAACATGGAAATCGCCCTTATAGGTGTTGTATCCCTTAATTTGAGGCAAGATAATCTCGGTACGAGGTACGGTTCTGTCATAAAGGCGAATACCTGTTTTCCCTTTAACAGGCGTCTGAATAACTTGTGCAACGACAGCTGATACCGCAAAGCATATTGCTGCGACAAAAAGAAATAATCGTTTCATAATAGGTTTTATTCAAGTGTTATAACATTATATCTAATCCATTGAACGAAGTCTTGAACAATACTATTTGTCAACTTCGAGTGTCAATGCAGGATGCTTATCACCCACAGTCCACATATTATCAACTGTAAACTTCGGTGTATTATACTTACCTGTTTCCTTGTTCTTGCCAAAGTTTACACGCAACGAGTGGAATGGATTGAGCGTATAGATAGTCTTTCCACGACGAAGAATAAACGGAACCGAGCAATGATTTGTAAGTTGGAATGCACGATGGCCCTTCTTCTCATTTACGGCCACAACCTTGCACTCAACAGCTGCGTTGAGGAACTCTGCGAGCCACTGCTCCTCGCCAATAAGGTGGTTTGCGGCATAGCCGATGGTACGACGCTTCAAGAGTGCCTCCTTAATAGCCTTCTCGGTGCACTCCTTAGCAAGGATAAAAGTCATGGTACGGAAAATCTCGCCACCACGAGGATAGTACTGAGCCGATGTGCGATGAGTATCCGTATTTGCAAAGATAGTGAGTTTCTCATCTACGCAACGATCAATCATCTTAGGATATAAGGTTGGACCTGTACCACCGATAACCTCGATACCGTCAACCAACTTCTCTGCATAGATTTTCTCCTGCATCTCGCTCTTGTCCATAGTCTTACGACGCCAGCCCGGGTGGTTGTGGATAATGATTGCGCCCTGCTTCTTAGCCTCTTTAAGGCTCTCGATAATATCAGGCTTCGCTACGTCGGTGATATCCTTCAAGAAGAGTGCGTTGTACTCGCCAATAGTGGCAGGGTTACGCCAAATCTCGGTACCACGAACTACCATAATAGGAATCTCCTCCTTCTGTGCATACGACAAAGCCTCTTCGTAGGTTGCGTCGAGGTCGCAGTAGATAGGTGTGCTGTGGTCCTTCTTGTTGCCTGCACCGCCTCGGATATACTCGTATGGCTTGCCGTCTGGATTGTACGGAGCATGAGCCTTCAACATAAACTTCTCGTAAGAACGGAGTTCGAGGTGGTCGGTCAAAGCGATGATATCCAGACCGTCATACCAAGCCTCACGGACGCGCTCGCGAGGTGTAACCTCACCATCGGAGTAGATTGTATGAACATGGAAGTCGCCCTTATAGATGTTATATCCCTTCACCTGAGGCAAAATAATCTCGGTACGATAAGATGGGTGGTTATAAAGGCGGATACCTGTTTTACCAACGGTTGGTTTGTGAACAACCTGCGCCATAGCAGTCGGTGCTGCACATACGGCAACTGCAAGAATCAAAAATAATCTTTTCATAATCTTTTAATAATTTAGGTGTCAATTTGATTACAAAGATAGAAAAACTTTGGCAGAATTGTAACCTTTTACCTATATTTGTATCATAAAAAGTAAGAAGATATCGCCTACGATAGAGAAATAACCGCTTGTTTTACGGGACATCGCACCTACAATGGTTGCTATAATCGCGAATTAGACATCGCGATTAGGGAGTTGTATGCTCGTGGTTACCGTAATTTCTTATGCGGTATGGCTGTCGGCTTCGACATCGAGGCAGCCGAGGTTGCTTTGGCTTTACGCAAGGAGTTAGCAGAGCTGCAAATTGTGGCTATCGTACCGTTTGAGGGTATGCAAAGCAGTTTTTCGGAGGAGTGGCGCAGTCGCTTTGAACGCATTATCGAGGAGGCGGACAAGGTCATAACTCTTGCTCCGAAATACGCTATCGAGGTATATGCCGTACGCAACAATTTTCTGGTTGATAATTCTTCGGCCTGCATTGCCTACTTCGACGGCTCGAAGGGCGGTACCGCCTACACCGTACGCCGAGCAGTTAAAGGTCTTCTGCATCTTGTAAACCTATACAACAATCCGCAAAGAGAGCTCTTCTAATTGGCCAAAAAGTCAAAAAAATATGCATTTTGAATTCTGCATTTTGAATTTTATTTGTATCTTTGGTCCGAAAAATAGAACAAACGATTTTTTAACTCAAAATAATTTAACAAACACTATGAAAGAAGCTATTGCAATTCTTACAGGTGGCGGTCCTGCACCGGGTATGAATACCGTTGTAGGCAGCGTTGCCAAGACTTTCCTTGCAAAGGGTTACCGCGTTATCGGTTTGCACCACGGTTATTCGGGTTTGTTCAACGCAAATCCACGCCACGAGGACTTGGATTTCTTCAAGGCTGACTTCATCTTCAACCAGGGTGGTTCATACCTCACAATGAGCCGTTTCAAGCCAACTGACGCCGATTTCGAGAACAACTTCAACCTCTCGTTCTTCACCGAGAACAACATCAAGTTGCTCGTTACCGTAGGTGGTGATGACACTGCTTCAACAGCAAACCGCATCGCTAAGTTCTTGGAGGCTAAGCAGTACTCTATCGCTAATATCCACGTTCCAAAGACTATCGACAACGACCTTCCTCTCCCTGCCGGAACTCCTACATTCGGCTATCAGTCGGCTAAGGAGGGTGGTACCGTTATTGGTCGCGCAGTATATAATGACGCTCGCACTTCGGCTAACTGGTTTGTAGTTGCTGCAATGGGTCGCTCGGCAGGTCACCTCGCATTCGGTATCGGCTCAGCTTGCCACTACCCTATGATCGTTATCCCTGAGATGTTCAACAAGACAGAGATCACCGTTGAGAAGATCGTTAACTTGGTTGTTTCGTCTATCATCAAGCGTAAGTTGATGGGTGTTGAGTATGGTGTTGCAATGATCTCGGAGGGTGTATTCCACGCTCTCTCTGACGAGGAGATTGCAAAGAGTGGCGTTCACTTCACATACGACGACCACGGTCACCCAGAGTTGGGTAAGGTATCGAAGGCTCACATCTTCAACGAGATGCTCGAAAACAAGTTGAAGGAGCTCGGTTTGAAGGTTAAGTCGCGTCCGGTAGAGATCGGTTACGAGGTTCGTTGCCAGACTCCTATCGCATACGACTTGGTATACTGCTCGGAGTTGGGTATGGGCGTTTACAAGCTCTTCTCGGAGGGCAAGACCGGCTGCATGGTTTACATCTCGCAGGACGGTTTCGTATCGCCACTCTACTTGAAGGATTTGCAGG
>JAZRGH010000052.1:0-24491 GCA_045644085.1 Alistipes sp.
GTTGCATACGCGTTACGCACCCGTGCGCCGGTCGCCATCAAACATTGCAAGCAATGTTTATGCTGCCCCTCGACTTGCATGTGTTAAGCCTGCCGCTAGCGTTCATCCTGAGCCAGGATCAAACTCTCCATTGTAAAAAAAGAATTAATTAAATCTTAGCTCTAATCTCAAAGGTATTGTTTTTGAAATTTCTCTTCTTGCGAAGAGAAGGAAAAAACTTATTTAGCTGCTCAAATACCTCAAAGAACGATTTCTATCTGATTAAGCCTTGCGGCCCTCTCTTTCTATTTTTGCACCTCGGCTGTTTTATCAGCGCGAAAGTGGTGCAAAGGTAAGGCAAGTTTTTTTAACTTCCAAATTTTTTAGAAACTTTTTTCAAAAAATTTTCAGATGCCTTGTTTTTTGCCTTTTAGAACCCTGCTTTTGCGTTGTTGTTACCAACATTTCTATCGCGAAAGCGGATGCAAAGTAACGGCAAAAAAATGAAACTTCCAAATCTTTTCAGCGCTTTTTTCTATATTTTTTGCGCCATTCCGCACACACTGCTAATTATCAGCCATTTACAAACAAGATAATTTTTCAAAAATTTTAAAAATAGATTTCCGGGGGGGGGGAATTGGGGCTTTTATTATATATATAGGTATAGGGGGATTAATACTATTACGCAAGTTTTTCCTCCTTTTTACAAGTCATACTCAGCCCTTATCTCGTGCGTCGATTAAAGGTATTAGAGATAAGAAATAAAAATCCCTCGCAAAACCTGCGAGGGCATAAGGAGTTATAAAATCTTTTTACCGTACCATCTCATCAAGTAGTTTTTCGCAGGCCTCTTCGAGCATCTCGATAACGAGGTAGAAACCCTCCCTGCCCTCATAGTATGGATCGGGAACATAGTCGTAGCGCTCGGCGTAGGTAGTAAAGTAGTCGCGCATACGATAGATTTTATCAATATCTTCTCGTGTGGGCGCAAGACGTACAACACGCTCGTAGTTGCTATCGTCCATCACCACGATACGATCAAAGTCGTCAAAGTCGGACACACGGAATGGACGAGAGCGATGTGTCAGGCAGTAGCCGCGACAATGCGCAGCCTCGCGCATACGAGGATCGGCGAGTTCTCCTGCATGGCCGGAATATGTACCGGCAGAATCTATCTCGAAATGCTCGGCAAGTCCTCGTGCGAAAACTTTTTGACGAAAAATCTCCTCTGCCATTGGAGAACGACAGATATTGCCCAGGCAGACAAAAAGGATTCGTTGTTTCTTATTGATACTCATATTGTTACTACTATGTTAATTTTAGTGGTTTACATTATGTGTGTACAAATCTTAATAAAAGTTTATTTTCGACCATTTCAACATAGCAAAGGTAGCAAAAAAAGTTAGTACAGCAAATATCCACATTCTCGCAAATAAAATGGGGCTGCTCAACATACTTATTGAACAACCCCTTGAATGTAGTCAGTTAATGAATCAATGTGAAGTAGTTTCGATAAAATAAAAAACGTAAAGGAAAACTTTCACGTTTTCTAGAATGCTTCGTTAAACGAGAAAACCGCTCCGTGGATAAGCTTTCCACAATAATCGCGACTTCCTAAGCCGTAGTCGAATCGGATATTTACACCTTTTTTAATCTCATATCGCAAGCCTACACCATAGGTTGGTAGAGTTTCGCGCCAAGCCAAAGCGCGGATATCACGAAAAACATTGCCTGCACCACCCCACGCCACTGCGCCAAGGCGTTTATAGATATTTTGTCGAAGCTCAACCTGCAATGTCATAGCACACAAATCATTAAAGCGACCTGCGTAGTAGCCACGCATCGACTGCAAGCCTCCAATTGAGGCATTATAAACCCAAGGAGTTCCTTTACTATTGACCTCGCCACACAAGTCGAGAGCCAGCACTGCGCCACGCCACAATCGCTGATAGAAGTCGAACACCAAGCGACCACTCCACAGCGTATGTCCGACATTGCTCATGCCTTTCGGGCGCACCTTCGCTTGTACACCAAAATAGACTCCGCGCTGCGGATTAGAGATTACATCGCGCGTATCGAACTCCACAAACAGTGATATACCCGTAGCATTATATACGGTTCTTTCGCCATCAAGACGGGCGAGGAAATCACTCTCGACAACAAAATTGCGTCTGCCGCCAAAGCGTCCAAAATGATAGTTGTAATCTGCTCCAACACCTACATAGAGTCCTCTTGCCACCTTTTGCAGAAAGCGGACATCGACGATTGTTCGCGATGCGAGGTAGCGCATCGATGAATTTGCCATTGCCGCATCGTAGCCTACACCCCAAAACAGTGTCGGTTGCGAGAAAAATTCGGCATTATAGATAATGCGCTGATTGTCGTTTCGGAAGATGTTACAACCATTAACTCCTGCGCGATAAAATCCTGTAAGCGAAGCGGTTGCATAAACTAAAAAATCAGAAGGCGGGATAGTACGATTTTGTTTATCAAGACGATACATTCCCGATGCCATGACTGCCAGACCGGCAGATGTCAAAGGCGAATAATAGAGTGTCGGAACAAAAGTCATATCTACCTTCCGAGTAAAGCTCTGGTCGGTAGCGCTTTCAGCAACATATCTCACAAAGTTATTCCACCCTTTGCGCTCTTTTTTAGGTTTCGCCGAATGGTTATTGATAGGCGTATATCTATAAGCGAGAGTATCCCTGCCCACGACAAGGATACTATCATTTTGCGCCACCACCTCTGCTGCAAACACGACAAGCAGAGCCAATATGGCTATACGCCTACACATCTGTTAATTGCGATATTTATTTACAACCTCGTAGAAGTTCTGAACACCTGCCTCGTCGAGATCATCTTTTGCACAATAGACCAATTCGCCCTCTTTCGATACAATCATGATGACGAACTTGTTGTCGCAATCGCCCAAGCCCCATTCCTTTTTCAAGAGTTGCTGGTCATCATCAAGAATTGTCGCTCCATTCTTTGCGGCACGCTTGCGAGCCATATTGCGACACAGGTTTTTAGGCAACTTTGTATCCACAAAATTCATCACGCCGAAACCTCGAATAGCGCTACCCATTGCACGACCATTCTCCTCTAATTCATCGGAGAGTTTTTTGTTCGCACCACCCTTCAAATAGCTATCAGGATCGACATAGAACACAAGAAGATTTTTCTCTCCATATTGAGGCAACTGCGAAGGTGTGCCGTTGATATCCATAATTGTTACATTCTCCACCTTACGAGGCAAAGTAAGATCCTGAGCCTTAACTGCTACACATGCCAGCAATGCTACGGCAAGCACCAAAAGATTTTTGATTTTCATACTGTTTTTATTGTTTGTTGAGTGCAAATATAGTAAAATTTTTTCAGAATTTAACATTTTTACGTTTACGATCAATATGAGTTTCCAAACCGTAACGTCCGCTGCCCGATATTACGAGGGTTACATATATACCTATATATAATATTTGTCGCTCCACGCCCAACCAGCCGAGCGACGGATAGATAATGAATATCTCGACAAACATTCCGAGGGCCATAATAAAGGCTGCGAAACGAGTTCCATAGCCAAGAATTATCATTACCGCAAACGCCGCTTCCAGGAAGGTAAAGATAACAAATGTCGCCCAGCTACTCTCGAAAAGCAAGGCAGGATAGCCTGTAAGCACAAAGTTATAGGTCTGCAACTTGTCGATGATATGCAGAGCGATGAGCACTCCGACAAAGAGTCGCAAAAAGAGAATGGCACGATCAATAAAGCGATAGTCGCGCAATATTTCGAGGAGTTGTTTCATCATAGCAACCCTCGTTGAAGCAAGAATTAAGCCAAAAAAGAATAAAGGCTCTCGCAACGAGAGCCTTTATTCTTTTAAGTAGCGTAAGACTAGTGCTTTGCAGCCTCAACCGATACCTTGCGGAACTCCTTCAAGAGCTTCGAAAGCTCCAAAGCAGCCTTGCGAGCGCGAGTACCAGCAGCCTTGTTGTTCTTCTCTACTTGAGCAGCAGCGTTTGCCTGGAAAGCAGCAACCTGTGCATTGATCTGATCTACTAATGTCTTCATAACTTTATAATTTTAGTTTTAAATGGTTTATGATACAAATATAAATTATTTTTTTTGAAACAAAAAATTTTTTCGATAAAATTGCCATAAATCCACTCTTTTTATCATTTTATCCACCTTAAAGGGTATATTTTTTGATAAAATCATCGATTACAGATGTTTTAGACAAAATTTTACCACTATGTTACGAGCGTTACACATTTTGAGTTTATTGTTTATTGTAACCGTTTCTACCTCATGCAAGCAACGCGCCAAGGGATACACCGAGCCAATTTCGATTGAGGTTGCCACCGTTAAAACCGACAAAATCCCATATACAAAAGAGTTTATTGCACCCATTGCGGCAAACTATTCGGCAACCGTACAACCTCGCATTTCGGGTTTCCTGGTCGCATCATCTTTCAAAAACGGCATGCCCGTAAAGCGAGGTCAATTGATTTTCACCCTTGACAATGCGCCACAACGAGCCAATCGTCTGGCAGCCGAGGCTACACTATCATCAGCAAAAGCCAAAGCCGCCGAAGCGAAACGCAACTACGAGCGAGCTATTCCATTGGCACGTATAAATGCCATAAGCCAAACGCAGCTTGATCAATATACTGCCGAGAATATAGCTGCTATTGCAAGCGTAAAGTCGGCAGAACAAAATCTGCGCAATGCTCAACTTGACGAGAGTTACACGCGCATATATGCGCCAATAAGCGGTATTATATCCTCGTCGGCAGCGACACCGGGTGATTACATCGGCCCCGGCACACAATTTTCTACTCTGACTACCATACAAAGCATAGATACCGTAGGCGTCGATTTAGCTATCCCGATGAGTGAATACCTCGCTGTTTCGGGGCGCAGAGAGTTCTCCTACAACAACGCCTCACTGCTCTCGAATATTCGCCTGCGAGTGGCCGACGGCAGTGAATATCCCGAAAAGGGATTTTATCAATATACGCGACAGAGCATCACCAGCGAGTCGGGCACAATCGTATTGGTCGTTGGTTTCAAAAACCCTGACTATGCCCTCAAAGTTGGACAATTTGCCCGCATAACGGCTTCTCTCGGGGCCGATATGGAGCGTATCATTGTGCCGCAACAAGCGGTAAGCCAAATTCAAAATATATCCTCGGTATGGGTTATCGGTCCCGATTCGACAGCCGAATATCGTCAAGTAAAGCTTGGCAACACCGCAGGCGAATGGTGGATTGTAGAGAGCGGACTTACCGAAGGTGAGGTCGTTGCCACGACGGGTTTACAAAAGTTACGCGACGGAATGAAAGTTTCGATAACAACAAAATAACACACTTCGAGTATGAAAAACTTTTTTATCCGCAGACCTATATTTGCAATATCACTATCGGTGATTATTGTATTGCTCGGAGCCATTTCCATTACAAATCTTGCCATCGAGCAATACCCCGACATCACTCCACCCGTAGTGGAGGTTTCCGCCACATACGAAGGTGCCGATGCCGAGACGGTAAACAATGCCGTAGCAACTCCCATAGCCGAGAGCATTATGGGAGTGAGCG
Source organism: Alistipes sp. (assembly GCA_045644085.1). Lineage (GTDB taxonomy): Bacteria > Bacteroidota > Bacteroidia > Bacteroidales > Rikenellaceae > Alistipes. The sequence goes on from JAZRGH010000052.1 coordinate 5,578, forward strand.
ATATGCTTTATATGCAGGCGACAAGCGCCAATGACGGCTCGATGACCTTACAGGTAACATTCGATATCGGTTCCGACGCTGACCTCGACGCAATATTCACACAAAACAACGTGGCAACAGCAATGGCAAAGCTTCCCTCTTCGGTTACGGAGCAGGGTGTTGTTACGCGAAAAACACAGACCGGTTTTTTGATGGTCTATGCGCTATATAGCGATGGGCGATACGACGAGAATTTCCTCTCGAACTACGCCTATATCAATCTCGAAAACGAGTTATTGAAAATCAACGGCATCGGCAAAGTCGATATTATGGGTGCCGGCGAATACGCCATGCGCGTATGGTTGCGCCCAGATCTACTCGCCTATTATAATATATCGGTAAGCGAAATACTCAACGCCATCGCGGTTGAGTCGGGCATATATCCCGCCGGTGAGTTTGGAGCCGAGCCGACACCTCCTTCAACACTATACACATATACGGTGACGATGCCTCGCCAGATTTCGACTGCCGAAGAGTTTGGAAATATTCTGCTCCGCACAACCGAAAAGGGTACGCAGGTGCGACTGCGAGATGTCGCTACCGTAGAGTTAGGCAACCAGAGTTATGGTGCCAGCTCTCGTTTTGGCAATAAGCCGACAACCATTATATCAATATATCAGGAGCCAAACTCCAACGCAGTAGCACTCGGTGAAGCCGTAAAGGCAAAGATGACCGAGTTAGCAGAGCGTATGCCCGATGGTGTGGAGTATGAAGTATTGGTTGATGGCACAAAAAGTATCTCGGCGGGTATTCGCGAGATTTTCGACACCCTCATCATCGCACTTATCCTTGTCATAGTGATTATCTTTCTCTTCTTGCAGGATTGGCGAGCAACACTTATTCCGCTTATTGCCATACCCGTATCCATTATCGGAACCTTTATGATATTTCCGTTGCTTGGTTTCACGATAAACATCATATCGTTGCTTGGCTTGGTCTTGTCGGTGGGTTTGGTTGTAGATGATGCTATTGTCGTTGTCGAGGCCGTACAGTCCAATATTGAACGAGGTATGCGACCTATCGAAGCCACCGAAGAGGCGATGCGCAAGGTTACATCACCCATTATTGCCACAACGATTGTATTGATGGCAGTATTTCTTCCTATATCCTTTTCGGGTGGTATTTCGGCACGACTGTTTCAACAGTTTGCCGTAACAATCTCGGTCTCCGTCATATTCTCTATGATAAACGCCTTATCGCTTTCGCCCGCATTGTGCGCAGTGCTATTACGTCCTCGCAAAGAACGAACATCGGGATTTTTTGGAGCATTCAACCGCTTTTTCGATAAAGCTATGGGGCGTTATTGTGCGGTCATCGGCAAAGTTGTGAGTCGTTGGCGTACCACGATGGCAATGGTAGCCGTAATGGCGGTAGTAATAGTTGCTATGCTAAAAATCCTGCCGCGCGGATTTCTGCCTGACGAAGACTTAGGTTTCTTCACTATTTCGGTAACAGCCCCCGACAATACGGCTCTTTCGCGCACGGAACAGATTATGGCAAAGGTCGATTCAGTAACAAAATCAACTTTACCGATAGTTGAGAGTACGGGCGTAGTGTCGGGATTTAATCTCATCTCGGGTGTGGCATCGACAAATTGCGGTGTCGTATTTGTCAAGTTAGTCGATTTCGGCAAACGCAAAATGTCATCAATGCAAGCTGTCGCAAAATTGAACGACATACTATACTATTCCATACCCGAGGCGGAGTGTGGCGCGTTTGTTTCGCCTTCTATTCCGGGTTTGGGAGTAACCTCGGGTGTAACATTCGAATTACAGGACAGAGCGGGCAGAGGCACTGCATATCTTGCCGAGCAGAGCGAGAAACTTCTCACGGCTCTACGCAAGGAGCCACACATAAAGTCCGCCACTACCGAATTTCGTAACGGAATGGCACAAAAGCATCTCGATATTGACAAGCAACATGCACAGATGAGCGGCGTATCGTTGTCTTCACTCTACTCCGAAACGGCCACATTGCTCGGAGGTAGAATGATAAACAACTTTAATCTCTATGGTCGTCTGTATCAGAGTTATTTGCAGGCGGCACCCGAATATCGTACAGATGCATCGTCACTAAACAGCTATTTCCTCAAAAACGGCAATAACGAGAGTGTACCGCTATCCTCGTTTGTTACGGTGCGTGATACGACAGGAGTACAATATGTGTCGCAATTCAACCTCTATCGCTCAATAGGCATAAACGTCAGCCCTGATGAAGGTGCTTCGACGGGCGATATAATGACAACTATCGAGCGCATAGCAGAAGATATTCTGCCCGATGATACGGCTATTGCATGGAGCGGAGTTTCGTTCCAGGAACGCACCGAGAGTGGCAAAGGTGTATGGGTATTCCTGATTGCATTCGTTTTTGTATTCTTCACTCTTTCGGCCTTATACGAGAGTTGGAGCCTGCCTCTGTCCATTGTCATGGGCGTGCCGCTTGCAGTTGTAGGGGCATTATGCGCAGTAGGATTAGCGCACCTTATCGCCCCGCAATTCATAAACGATATTTACATGCAAATATCGTTGGCAATGCTCATCGGTTTAGCGGCAAAGAACTCTATTTTGGTGGTCGAGTATGCCGATAAACTCTTCTACGAAGAGCAACAGTCTCTACTCGATGCAACTATAAACGCTGCAAAGATGCGTGTACGACCTATACTTATGACCGCCTTTGCCTCTATTCTCGGAATGTTGCCGTTGGTCTTCGCCTCAGGCGTCTATTCCACCGCACGCAACATCATGGGAGTATCGTTGGTCGGAGGATTGCTCTTTGCCACAATTTTCGGCATACTGCTCTACCCTGCCCTATTCTATCTTGTAGGCAAGGTGTCGCGATTTGAACTAAAACGAGAGGAGGATTATTATGAGTAGAATACCTTATATATTATTAGCAATATTGGCGGTAACAAGTTGCAATCCGCGACTATCCGCCCCACAACTTGTAACTCAAAAGGAGTACATCTTCAGCAGTGGTTTTTCGAACGATTCGATACGCCTTGACAACGATTGGTGGAAGATGTTTGGTGATACAACACTCAATCGCTTGGTTACACGCGCCATTGCACAAAACAAGAATATCGAGATTGCCGCTTCACGCATCGAAGAGGCCCGCCACAACCTTGTGGTTACCCGCTCAACATATTGGCCCTCTATTTCGGGTACAATATCTGCCGAAGGTAAGTACGAAGGTACAACAGATATGATTGCTCAGATCTACAAAATTATTCCACAAGCAAGCTGGGAGTTACCACTCTTCAGTTCGTTACGCCACGCGACAAAAGGAGCAAAGGCCGCCATAGACTATGAGGTATGGCAATATCGAGGGGTACGGCTTGCTCTCGAAGCCGAAGTTGCGACTACCTACTTCACGCTATTGCAATATCGGCAGGATCTGAGCATTGCCAAACATAGTAGCGAGTTACGTCGCGAGATGGTTTCATTGGTCGATTCTCTCTATTGTTACGGATTTGCCTCGGGTGTAAATCTGGAACAGGCTCGGAGCCTGCTCTATACAGCAGAGGCGGATATTCCGCTATACGAGAAGGCCATTACACAAACACTGCTCTCGTTAGCGACACTTACAGGAGATAATCCTGAAACGCTCTTGAACATCGGAGCCGATGGCAGCAAAGCTATAACCAACGACTACCGACCTTACGATATTAGCGTTGGTGTACCTTCGGATATTATTCATCGACGTCCCGATGTCATGTCGGCATACTATATGGTGCAGCAAAGCGCAGCGGCTGTAGGCTTGGCTCGCTCTGCACGAGCACCTTCGATAACGATTTCGCTCTATGGTGGTACAGCTACCGATAAGATAAGCAAACTATTTTCAAGCAAAGGGTGGATAGCAGACGCTTTGGCCTCGTTGGCGCAGCCGATCTACAACTTCGGTGGTCTGCGACGTAAGGAGTTGGCGGCACGCGAAACATACAAGCAGAGCTTGCTGGCCTACGAGCAGAGTTATATTGATGCGTTGAGCGATGTAGAGAATGCATTGGTTGCGATAACATCCTCGCGTGAGGAGTTGTTACGTTATGCCGGATTGGTAAAGTCGTATCGCAACATTGCGATTATGACATACTCGCTCTACCGCAACGGATTATCGGATTATCTCGACGTTATCGATGCCGAGCGCTCGCTCTACTCATCGCAGATGCAGTTCGAGAATCTCGTAGCACAACAATACATCAACTACATAAACCTCTGCAAGGCATTGGGAGGAGGAGTGAATAACTAAAAATGAATAATGGGATATTCCGAATGAAAAATTGAGAGTGAAGAATTGTTGTCAACTCTCCACTCTCAACTCTTAACTCTCCACTCTATGTTAATATGGAATATCCCTATAATTGTATTTTCCTATGATTGTTCCATTTTCCATCTCGACCAAGCCATCGTCGGCACGAAGGATAGTCTTCATGGTCTTTGAGTCCATGTTGTAGATATCGACTGATGTATCAGCAATTGCCTCTGGCGTAATATATATTACCTTTCCGCCATTAGCCTCTGCATATTTCTCGACAGCTTCAAAACGCTCTCGTACCGTGTCGTTATACTCCGAGTGCGACATAAACAACATATACAACTTGCCCTGATATGAGAGTATTTCCGAAGTTTTATCGCCCTCATGGTTGCTGACATAAAACTCCAAAATCATTGGTTCAACACTATGGTTATCGCTCTCAACGCGCGTTTCAACCCACTCCCAGCGCTTATCGTTATGCCAAGCCTTATCGTCAAGTGCAAACTCTCTAATACGGCCTGTACGTATATTACGATACACAAGCACCACCTCTTCGGAAGCATGCTTTGCCTGTGCCTTATCCATCTCCTCGCCGATATTTACGCCAACTTTGTATGGTAACATATCAATCAGCGGCAGGTGGCGATAGTGGTATAATCCCATACTCATCGCAAAGGTGAAGAAGATACACATTAGCGAGAACTCCAACTTGGAGAAGGCAAAGATACGGTCAGGACGATAGCGATACCAAAAGCACAACGCCATCGGCAGCAATACCGCATTTTTGGCAAATGACTGCCATGGTGTGAGTTTAATCAGCTCTCCGAAGCAGCCACAATCTTCAACCGGAATAATCGTGGCGCTCAAAAATGTCAATGCCGTAAAGAATACCATCGAGAGTACCGAGAATATCGACACCATACGGATACGTACCTTGAAGAGAAGCATGCAACCCATCATCAGCTCTGCTCCGCTAAGCCATATCGAGAGCGTTGTTACGAGCCATTCGGGTGCCGTGATATCATAGGCCACGAGGTAGTTACGCATTGCAAGTATTGTACCCCACGGGTCTATCGCCTTATAGAAGCCCGATACGATAAATGTTATCGCAAAAATGATTCTGCAAAAGTGCGATAGGTAGCGATACCAACGTCTATTTCTCAGAGTGTGAGCCATCGTTCAACTTATTCAAGAGTGGGGTTATAGTCTTTTCTATACGAGCAAAAATCTCCTCTGGCAACGCCATTGCACCCTCGTCGTTACTGCAATCAACAACTAACAACTCGCTATCGCGTTCCGATGACTCGATATAGACCTCGCGAACTCGCTGTTGCAACGACAATGACTGCTCGTGGATATCGGTTGCTCCATTAAGGTAACTTCTGTCATCACCTTCGCGTTGCTCGGTCAAACGGCTCTTTGTAAAGGCAAAAGGAACATCGAGGAACAACGACACATCGGGACGAGGGATCTTGTTTACCTCGTATTCGAGGTTCAATATCCAATCGTTCAGGCGCAAACGAGCCTCCTTATCGGCAATCTTCGCACACTGATAGCCTATATTCGAATAGACATATCTATCGATAATCACAACCTTGCCTTCCTCCTGCCATTTACGAATTTGCGGAGCCATATCGGCACGATCACCCGCATAGAGCAGAGCCACAATATATGGATCGACCTGGTCCACGCTACCGAGTTCGCCTCGCAGAAATCGACCAATCAACTCGCCATAAATCGGAGCGTCGAAGCGCGGAAAGTGAACATACTCACTCTCGATGCCACGCTCGGAGAACATCTCGCGCAACTTCTTTATTTGGGTTGATTTACCCGCTCCGTCAAGTCCTTCAAGTACTATAAACATAATTTTGAGCTTTTCGCCATTGGCCGTTAGCCACCAGCTTATTTATTTTAACATTGCGACTGCTCGCTTAACAGCCTTAATGAATGTATCAATATCCTCCTTATTTGTATAGAGTGCGATAGAGGCTCGCACCACGCCATTTGTGCCGTAGCGAGCCATAACAGGCTCGGCGCAGTGGTGTCCGGTACGAACAGCAACGCCCATCTTATCCAAAATCATTCCTATATCGTAGTGGTCGCAGCCCTCGACATTGAACGATATAATCGGCGTCTTATTCTCAGTCGTACCATAGATACGCACACCTTCTATCTTTTGCAACTCACCAGTAGCATAATCGAGTAACTCCTTCTCGTACTTCTCAATAGCCTCTTTCGATAAACTTTGTACAAACTTTATAGCCTCGGCCAAACCGACAGCTCCGATATAGTTAGATGTTCCCGCCTCGAATTTGAGTGGCAGAGGTGCGTAGGTAGTCTTTGCAAAGGTTACCTTATCGACCATATCGCCACCGCCCATATATGGAGGCATCTTGTCGAGCAACTCGCGCTTGCCATACAGTACGCCTATACCCGTAGGGCCATAGAGTTTGTGCCCCGAAAAGGCGTAGAAGTCGCAATCGAGACTCTTTACATCTACTCCTCCATGCACTACACCCTGACAACCATCAACCACGACTACGGCACCCACCGAGTGGGCCTTCGCGATAATTTTTGCAAGGTCGGGACGTGTTCCGAGAGTGTTCGATGCCTGAGTTACAGCTACGACCTTCGTGCGCTCGTCAATAAGTGTATCGAGTGCTCCAAGCTCCAATGCTCCGCAATCATCAACGGGTATAACACGCAACTCCGCACCCTTGCGCTCGGTAGCCAACTGCCAAGGTACGATGTTCGAGTGGTGCTCAATATGACTGATAACAACATTATCACCCTCGCCCAAGAACTTCTCGCAGTAGCTCGAAGCCACCAAATTCAAAGACATCGTAGCACCCGAAGTAAAGATTATCTCCTCGCGGTGCTCCGCTCCTATAAATTGGCGCACCACCTCGCGAGCCTCCTCGTACTTTGCGGTCATCTCCTCCGAAAGGAGATGTACGCCACGATGGATATTGGCGTTATCGTTCAAGAGCAATTCCTCCATCTTCGCCACCACACAACGCGGTTTCTGCGCCGTAGCAGCGCTGTCGAGGTATATCAGCTTTCGACCATACACCTCGCGCGAAAGAATCGGAAATTCCGCTCGTATTTTCTCTACATCAAACATTTCGTTATTCATTCAATCTATTTTGCAACGCCTCGCAGAGCATCTCGGCAAGAGGTTCGATGTCGCACTTGGCCACCACTTCACCGACAAATCCTTCCAGCATCAATCGCTCAGCCTGCTCTTGCGAGATACCGCGCTGACGCATATAGTATATAGCCTGCTCATCGAGCTTACCTACGGTAGAGCCATGTGAACACTTTACATCGTCGGCATAAATCTCCAACTGTGGTTCCGATACCACACGACCTCCACCAAGTTCGATATTGCGATTGAGCTGTTTGGCGTCGGTATGCTGTGCATCTTGCGCCACATACACCAACCCCTTAAACTCAGCTACTGCCCTGCCCGAAGCTACGCTCTTTATTGTCGAATTACTCTTGCAATCCGCCACATTATGGCGCGTAACGAGCGACAACTGCGCGTGATCAAAGCCCGTAGCCACAACCGTCGCGTTCATCGTAAATGATGCGTGAGGAGCATTTAGCAATGTTTCATACATACTATGTGCACCACGCAACATAACTGTCGTTACCACGCACTCGCTACCCTCCGCCTGCTCGATAGTGAGCGAAGTGTATTTCTCGGAAGCATAAACCTCCGTAAGCGACAGCTGCGTGTGCGGAGCAAGTCGAATGGTCAAGGTACACTCCTTCGCATCGTCGTGCCACACTACAAGCGACACCCTCTGCGAAGCCGACACCTCAATCTCGCCCTTTCGAGGATTTCTTACCACGAGTGGCAACGAGAGGTCGCACTTATCGTCTATACGCCCCACCTTGCACTCTCGCAATACACCCTCCGTTATCAACTTTTCGACCATCATAGCCTACTCCTTATAGTCGTTAATCAACCAATCGTAACCCTCCTTTTCGAGTTTCAAAGCCAACGACTTGTCGCCCGAATAGATAATCTTACCCTTGTACAACACATGCACGAAGTCCGGCACGATATAGTCCAACAGACGCTGGTAGTGGGTAATCACTACGGTTGCGTTCTGCGGAGTGTGCAACTTGGTTACACCCGTAGCCACGATACGCAAAGCGTCGATATCAAGTCCCGAGTCTGTCTCATCGAGGATAGCCAATTTCGGATCGAGCATCGCCATCTGGAAGATCTCGTTCTTCTTCTTTTCGCCACCCGAGAAGCCCTCATTAACGGCACGCGAAGTCATCTTCGTATCCAACTCCACCACCTTTGCCTTCTCGCGCATCATCTTCAAGAACTCGGCGGCAGTCAAAGGCTCCTCGCCACGCGACTTGCGTTGCTCGTTTACGGCAATCTTCATAAAGTTTGCCATTGTAACGCCCGGAATCTCTACGGGATATTGGAAACCGAGGAACAAACCCTTACGAGCGCGCTCCTCAATAGACATATCGAGCAAGTTCTCACCCTCAAATGAGAGCTCGTCGGCCTCAACCTCGAACTTGCTGTGTCCTGCGATTACCGATGCGAGTGTACTCTTTCCAGAGCCGTTAGGGCCCATTATGGCATGTACCTCACCGGCCTTAACCTCGAAGTCGATACCTCGAAGTATCTCTTTACCATCAACCGATGCGTGAAGATTTTTAATTTTAAGCATATATATTACTCTTTTTTGATTCTATATTTAACCTACTGAGCCCTCCAAACTGATAGAAAGCAGTTTCTGCGCCTCCACAGCAAACTCCATCGGCAACTTCGCCAATACCTCGCGAGCATAACCTCCGACAATCAAACCCACAGCGTCCTCTGTCGAGAGTCCTCGCTGATTTCAGTAGAAGAGCTGCTCCTCCGAAATCTTCGATGTTGTAGCCTCGTGTTCGAGCTGAGCCGACGAGTTGCGACAATCCACCGTTGGGAATGTATGCGCTCCGCACCTGTCGCCAATCAAAAGCGAGTCGCACTGCGAGTAGTTGCGGGCATTCTCAGCCTTTGGCATAACCTTAACCAAACCTCGATAGGCGTTCTGCGACTGACCTGCCGAGATACCCTTCGACACAATGCGGCTGCGAGTATTGCGACCAATATGAATCATCTTTGTACCCGTATCGGCCTGCTGGAAGTTGTTGGTCATAGCCACCGAGTAGAACTCGCCCACCGAGTTATCGCCCATCAACACGCAACTTGGATATTTCCAAGTGATAGCCGAGCCGGTTTCTACCTGTGTCCAAAAGAGATGGGCATTCTCTTTGCAAAGTCCTCGCTTGGTTACGAAGTTGTAGATACCGCCCTTGCCCTCCTTGTCGCCGGGGTACCAATTCTGCACTGTCGAGTACTTAACCTCTGCATCGCGCTCCACGACAATCTCCACAACCGCGGCGTGCAACTGATTTTCATCGCGCTGCGGAGCGGTGCAGCCCTCCAAGTAGCTCACATACGACCCCTCGTCGGCAACAATCAAAGTGCGCTCGAACTGTCCTGTGCCTTGTGCATTTATGCGGAAGTAGGTCGAAAGTTCGACAGGGCATCGCACCCCCTTTGGAATATAGCAGAACGAGCCGTCAGAGAATACTGCGGTATTCAACGCTGCGTAGAAGTTGTCGGCATACGGCACTACCGAGCCGAGGTACTTTTGCACCAACTCGGGATAGTTGCGTATCGCCTCCGAGATTGGGCAGAATATAATGCCACGCTCGGCCAACTCCTTTTGGAAGGTGGTCTTTACCGATACCGAGTCCAACACAGCATCTACCGCTACGCCTGCCAACACCTTCTGCTCCTCCAACGGAATACCGAGTTTGTCGAAGGTCGCTTTGAGTTCGGGATCGACCTCGTCCATCGAGGCGAGTTGCTTCTTCTTTTTGGGAGCAGCGAAGTAGATTATGTCGTTAAAGTCGATTTCGGGAATGTCGAGGTGCCCCCAAGTCGGGTGCTTCAAAGTGAGCCAATGGCGGTAGGCCTTTAAGCGCAATTCGAGCATCCACTCCGGCTCCTCCTTCTTCGCCGAGATAAGGCGAATAACATCCTCGTTCAGACCCTTAGGAATGAACTCGGTATCGATATCGGAGGTAAAGCCATACTTGTAGTCAGACTCCTCGATAGTGGTCTTAATATCTATATTTTGCTCTTTCATTTCGCACAAAAAACTTTGTATCAAAGATACAATCGTGCAAATATAGTGAAAAGTTGGGGACTTTTCAAATTAAAAATTGAGAATTGAGAATTGAGAATTGATTTTTAGGGGCTTTTAACCATTAGCCATTGACCATTAGCTGATTTTTTTTGCATTTTTCGGAATTAGTTGCTATATTTGTGGTGCAATCGCAAGATTGTGGACATAATTACGCAGAAAGTGTAAGTTTATTCTTGGATACGAATCTGACAGTTCAAAGACAAAAGAATAGGCAGACATCTTGCAGCGTCATACCACTTGGTATGGCGTGGAGTTGTTGCTTGTTTTATTGTCGAGGTTTTGTCAGAACCCGTATCCTAAAATAAGTTTTCAGCACCACGCTTTCTTTTTTTTAATACCACTTGGTGCTGGTGGAGATAAATTTAGCTGCTTTGTACTTTGCGGTTTACACAAATGGAACTATGGTTATGCAGCCGACATTTGAGAAGTTGCGCCATAATACCCAAAATGTGCTGTTCTATGTTATATGCGACACCTCTGAATCGTGTAAATACTACCATCTATTAAATCCAAAATGTGAGATATGCCCATTAGAATTAAATGGGGGCAGATTGATATCTATTATAGATAAACTCTCTGCGACTTCGCCTATGATAGCATTCGAGATAGAATCACCAAACAGGGGTGTGGATATAATAGATGTATATGAGCAACAAGGCTTCTATTTCCCACCACTCTCAATATCGGCATCCCTAATCAAGCATCTTAACAAGGTCGGATTAAAAGCCTTTTTGGGGTTGGAGTAGAAATAAGCACTCTCTCTCGTGGGTATCGAAAACGATACCCAGCAGAAGGGAGTGTAAAGAATTTAGAGAGATTAGGGAGAATTGCACATCGCCAAACTCCCTAATTTCTCTAAACTCCCTAAAAAGCTAATAGCAAAAAGAGTCAATCAGAACGATTTTTGCAGTTTTTTTGTATCTTTGCACCAGAAAAAGCAAAGATAGTATGAAAAACCTTTTGGAATTGATTGAGGCTCGTTACTCGGCTCGCGCGTACAGCGACCGCAAGGTGGAGCAGGAGAAGATTGACTATATTCTTGAATGTGCGAGACTTGCGCCTTCGGCAGTAAACTTTCAGCCGTGGCGATTTATCCTCGTAGAGAGCGAGGAGAAGCGCACCGCACTCCACGCAGGATATGCACAGGAGTGGTTTCAGCAGGCACCACTCTATATAGTAGTGTGTGGCGACCACTCACAGTCGTGGACTCGCAAAAAGGATAGTCACGACCACGCCGACATTGATGCTGCAATCGCCGCAGAGCATATCTGCTTGGCAGCCACCGAGGTAGGACTTGGCTCGTGCTGGGTTTGCAACTTCCGCCCCGCAATCGTGAGCGAGGTGTTGGGCATTGATGGCGAAACGGTCTACCCCGTTGCAATAATTCCTATCGGTTACGCCACCGACACCCCAACGCTCAAAAAGAGGAAGGCTCTCGATGAGATTTTGACAAAGATATAAAGCAAAAGCGATGAGTCCTGAACTCATCGCTTTTCTATTAAAAGTTTTCCGCTTTAATCCTGCTACGCAGGCTTTTCCTCCTTCGCACCTCGGCATAGTGTGCAAGCGCACTCTGCGCTCGGTTTGGCGTCGGTTCCGTTTTCCACTCCAAACGAAAATCGAAAAACTTAAAAAGTTTTCCGTTTTCCGTTTTATTTAAGCGTTACCCATGCCTGAATCGGATAGTGATCCGACAAGCACTTGATATCGCGTTTTTCGCTGGTAGGGCGCTTCTTCTTCGGATTCTTGGCAAGTGCTGCCGCAAACTTAGCCTCTGCTGCAGCCACCTCTTCGGCAGTAGGAGTGCGATAGTAGTGATAGGTAAGAACACCCCAACGGCTAACCTTCAACTTCTTCGACACGAAGAGGTGGTCAATACGATGAGTAGTGTAGCAACGAGGGTTGAAGCCGTTAAAAGTACCCGTTGGTTCGAAACGGACCTTCGCTGCATCGTGTGAATCCTTCAAAATCTTGCTTTCGGCCAACACCTTATAGCTATCGCTTGTCTGGGTAACATTATAGTCGCCAGAAACAATAACACTCATACCCTTGCAATTCTTTTTGATATAGTCGAGCATCAACTTTGCCGACTCGATACGAGCCTGCGCACCACGGTGGTCGAAGTGAACATTCATAAAGCAAATTTTCTTGCCCGAAGCCTTATGACGGAAGTGGCCCCAAGTGCAAATACGGTTATACTTTGCGTCCCAGCCCTTCGACGGAACATCGGGAGTTGGCGAGAGCCAGAAAGTACCACCCTTCAACTTCTCAAATACATCTTTACGATAGAATATAGGACAGAACTCGCTCTTGTCACCACCATTGCGGCCTTCACCTATATAGTCGTAGTCCGGCAACATCACCAGCATCTCGTCCAACTGAACTTTCGTAACCTCCTGCGAACCAAAGATATCGAAAGCTTCGAGGTTGATCATATCACAAAGGATTGCCTTGCGCTGATCCCAGCCATCATTCTTTTCGTAATCTTTCTTCGAATTGTTGCGAATATTAAACGATGCGACATTCAGTTCATGCGCTGACACCGAAAGAGTAAACAACGCAACCAAAAGTGTTGAAATTACACGCTTCATTTTAGATTATTTTTTAGATTTCTTATTACTCTTTTTATTCAATGTGATAAATGACTGCACAGCATAGTGATCAGAGAGTTGTTTAATATCACGGTCCTCGCCCTTAATCTCCTTTGGAGCAGATGTTTGCATCTCCTCCTCCTTAGTCTTCGTATCGCGATAGTAGTGATATGTCAATACTCCATATCGGCTCGACTTTATTCCCTTTGATACGAAGATATGGTCAATACGACGATGAGTATAGTAATTTATGCGGAATCCCTGACCTGTGCCGGTTGGAGCAAAGCGATACTTCGACGACTCGTAGGTATCTTCGAAACCATTACTTGTGATAATTTTATACAACTTACTATCCTGAGTGGCATTAAAATCGGCGGTCAGGATAATATTGTCGGTCTTGGTACACTTCGTCTTAACAAACTCCATTATCAGATTGGCACTATTAACCGAGGCAACACCCCAATCTACATGGGTATTGATGAAATAGAACTTCTCCTTAGTCTTCTTGTTTTGGAATAGGCCCCAGGTGCAGATACGACGATATTTTGCGCCCCAACCATACGATGGGACATCGGGTGTTTCAGAGAGCCAAAAGTTACCTTGTTCAAGCACCTTATACTTCGATTTAAGATAGAAAATAGCGCAATGCTCACCCTTCTGAGCACCATCATCACGACCTACGCCAATATAGGCATAATTGGGCAGTCGTTCCTGCATATCCTTCATTTGAGGATAGCTCGCCTCCTGAACGCCAAACAGATCAAATGCCTCGAAGTTAATCATATCGCACAGATACCCTTTGCGATCATCCCAACCGTTGTACTTCGAGTATATTCCTCTCTTTGGACGCTCCTGTCCCGGCTGCAATGATCTTCCCACGCGCACATTAAATGTCGCAACATTCATCTCTTGTGCCGATACCGAAAGAGCGACGATAATGGCACATATGCTAACAAAAACACGTCTCATCATACTACTTTCTAGATTTCTTGCCACCCTTCAAAGTGATGAACGACTGAATAGCATAGTGGTCGGAGATACACTTTGTATCGCGATTTTCGCCCTTAATCTCCTTTGGAGCAGCAGTTTCCATCTCCTGCAACTCTGCATTCATATTGCGGAAATAGTGATAAGTCAGCACACCATAACGACTAACTTTCGTACCCTTCGATACGAAGATGTGGTCGATACGATGGGTTGTATAGCGACGAGGATTGAAGCCATTGAATGTTCCAGTTGGAGCGAAACGATACTTTGCTGTCTCGTAGGTATCCTCCAACAATCCGCTCTCGGCAAAAATCTTGTAGCAGTTGCTTGTTTGCGTTACATTGTAGTCGCCCACAACGATAACCTGCTGACCCTTGCAGTTCTTTTTGATCCAATCCAAAACCAACTTTGCGCCCTCAGTCTGTGCAACCTTTCCTCTATGGTCGAGATGAGTAGAGAGGAAGTAGAAGGTAGCTTTGTCGCTCTTGCGCTGCAAGTGTGCCCAGGTGCAGATACGACGGCACTGACCGTCCCAGCCCTTCGATACCTCGTTTGGAGTCTCCGACAACCAGAAAGTACCGCTATTTAGCAACTTGAAGTCGTTCTTGCGATAGAATACAGGGCAATACTCACCCTTAGCCTTACCATCGTCACGAGCAACACCTACATAATCATAGTCCGGCAACATTGCAACCATATCCATCAACTGCTTGTGCTTTACCTCCTGCGAACCAAAGACATCGAAAGCTTCGAGGTTAATCAAATCGCAAACATACTGCTTACGATCATCCCAACCGTTAAACTTCGAATAGTCGCCCTTCTTAGGTCGCTCCTGACCGTCACGAAGAGGGCCTCCAGTACGAATGTTAAACGAACCGACATTCAACTCCTGTGCCACTGCGGTGAAGGCAAACATGGCCATCATTGCACAAATAAAAATCTTTTTCATAATTTAATTATTTTTAAATAGTTAGTATTTGCTTGCTCAATTTTTGGTTCATCATCAAATATACCGAATACGGCAGAACCGGAACCGGACATAGAGGCATAGACTGCGCCTGCCTGATACATCATGTCTTTCAACTCGGCAATAGCAGAGTGTGACTCGAAGATATACTTTTCGAAGTCATTCTTCACAACTCCTCGCCACTCCTCTATCGGACGTTGCAGAGTCTCCAACAATCGCACCTGCGGCATAGCTGGCTTCACTCCGGCATACGCTTCTTTGGTCGAAACACCCTCATCGGGTTTTGCGATGACGATATACTTGTTTTGCAACGGCAACTCAATCGGCTCCATCTTCTCGCCGCGACCAGTACAAAGTTGCGGAGTATTTCGCACAAAGAATGCTGTATCACTACCAATCATCGCGGCTACCTCGATCAAGCTCTCCTCACTCAAACCGAGATTATAGAGTTCGTTCAAAGCCAAAATAACGGCAGTAGCATCGCTCGATCCCCCTCCCAATCCTGCACCAAACGGAACTCGCTTATCGAGAGTAATCTTCACTTCGCCAACACCATACAATCGTTGCATCAGTCGCAAGGCCTTCATGCAGAGATTACTCTCCGCATCGCAATCCACAACCAAGCCTTTCTGCTCAAAGGCAGATTTGCCCTCAACCTTCTCTACCTCAACAACATCATACAACCCCAAAACGGGGATCATCACCGTTTCGAGGTCGTGAAATCCATCTTTGCGACGGCAAAGAACATCGAGTCCGAGATTTATTTTGCAGTTGGCATACAAAATCATACTACAAATATATATAGAATTTCCGAGAAAACGAGCCATTTTCTCAAAAAAATACACTATCTTCGCGACTATGGAACAAAAGTTGCTTGATGCACTAAAAAAGTATTGGCACTACGACTCGTTTCGCCCGATGCAACGCGAGGCGATGGAGTCTGTTTTGTCGGGACGCGACACGCTGGTACTTATGCCTACGGGTAGCGGAAAGTCGATAATTTATCAGCTTCCGACGCTCGTAAGTGATGGTTTATGCATTGTTGTAACTCCACTCATCGCATTAATGAAAGACCAAGTGGACAGATTGCGACGCATGGGTATTCCTGCCGTAGCCGTTCACTCGGGATTGTCGAGCAGGCAAATAGATATCGCTCTCGACAACTGTGTATATGGCGATGTGAAATTTCTATACGTTGCACCGGAGCGACTTGCAAGCGAGATGTTTCGCCTGCGAGTAGACCGAATGAACGTATCAATTCTTGCGATTGACGAAGCACACTGCATCTCGCAATGGGGTTACGATTTTCGTCCTTCCTATCTGCGCATAAAGGAGTTACGCCGTTTTCTCCCCGATACTCCCGTTTTGGCTCTTACGGCATCAGCCACACCACAAGTGGCAAAGGACATTATGGAGCAATTGGAGTTTGCCGAACCAAATATTTTGCAGACCTCTTTCCTCCGTCCAAACCTCTCGTACAGTGTACGCGAAACCGATGATAAGGAGGGACAATTGATGCGCATAATTAACAATGTTCCGGGGTGCGGAATTGTCTATGTTCGCATGAGAAACACTGCCGAGAGAGTGGCAAATTTTCTTATTGATCAAGGCTTTTCGGCATCATTCTACCATGGCGGTCTGCCTAATGCCGAGCGCTCAATGCGACAAGATGAATGGATTAGTGGCAAAACTCGTATCATGGTGGCTACCAACGCCTTCGGAATGGGCATCGACAAGCGCGACGTGCGTTTTGTAATTCATTATTCGATGAGCGATTCGCTCGAATCGTACTATCAGGAGGCCGGACGCGCAGGTCGCGACGGAGGACGAAGTTATGCCGTAATTTTAAAGGCTTCCGACGACGACAACAGGATTGTAGATATCTTCGAAAAGGAGTTCCCCGATATTGAACTTATCCGCTCGGTTTATCACGAGTTATGTTCCTACCTCGGAGTAGCAATAGGCGACGGAAAGGAGGCTTCGTTTATCTTTAACATATACGAATTTTGCCGACATATAAAGCTCCCTATAACAACCATTCACAACATCATTAAGTTGTTGCAACTCAATGGCTATATGACTCTCGTCGAGGACTGCGAGCACCCTGCGCGATTAATGTTTACCGTTACTCGCGACGAGCTCTATCAGGTAAAGATGCATAACGAGAAAGAGGAGGAAATTTTACGCACAATTTTACGTCTATACACGGGCGTTTTTAGCGAATTTCGACCTATTGACGAGATGGAGATTGCAACGCAGTCAAAGCACTCTCACACCGAAGTTCACGACCTCTTAAAACGACTATGGAGAGCCAATATCATACGATATATTCCGACAAACCACGATCCGCTGATTTTCCTCGACGAGGAGCGATTGCCGGCACGCGACATATACATTGCTCCTGCAACCTATTCACGTCGCAAAGAGTTGATGTTGGAGCGTTTCAACCACCTTCTCCACTACACCAACGAAAAGCATGAGTGTCGTAGTCGAATTATCGAAAAATACTTCTGCGACAAGATGTCGGAGCCGTGCGGAATTTGCGATAATTGCCTTGCTCGCAAGAAGCGAGAGAAGAGTAATGTCACAAATTTCAACGAGCAGATTTTGAACCTGCTTGCCACCGAGCCGATGACCATAAAAGAGATTGTTGCCCAGATAAAAGGCAACGAGCAGAGCATCATTGAGGCTATTCGCCAACTGACCGAAAACGACACTATTTCGGCAGAGGGAGCGAAGTTGAGAGTAAAAGCTAAAAGCGAATAACGACCTCTAATTTCCCATTTTTTATTCTTATTTTTCAATTTAGCGCTTCGACACCCCGTCGAAGTGTTTTCTTAAAGTGGCTAAAATCGCCTAAAAATGGGCAAAAATCGCATTTTTGACAAAAAACTTTTCCAATGCGAAGATTTTTCAAGAACAAAAGTTGATTATTCGAAGAATAATCGCTATTTTTGCGCGTAGTATAATTGAGAAAACAATCACAAAATAACTTAAATATAAAAATTATGCAAGAAGAACAGATTGTAACTCCTGCGGGTCGTATTGAGAAGATCAATATCGAAGACCACATGAAGGAGTCCTACATCAACTACTCGATGTCGGTCATTGTATCGCGTGCACTGCCCGATGTTCGAGATGGTTTGAAGCCGGTTCATCGTCGTATCTTGTTCGACATGAACTCGGAGTTGAATCTCTACCACGATAAGCCAACTCGTAACTCGGCTCGTATCGTCGGTGATGTACTCGGTAAGTTCCACCCACATGGTGACTCATCGGTTTATGATGCAATGGTACGTTTGGCACAGCCTTGGGCGATGCGTTACCCACTCGTAGAGGGTCAGGGTAACTTCGGTTCGATGGACGGTGACTCACCGGCAGCTATGCGTTATACCGAGGCTCGTATGCAGAAGATCACCAACGAGGTTATGGCCGACATCGACAAGGATACTATCGATTGGACTATGAACTTCGACGATACCCAGAAGGAGCCTACCGTACTCCCTACAAAGATTCCGTTGTTGCTCGTAAATGGCGCAAGCGGTATCGCCGTAGGTATGGCAACCAACATGGCACCACACAACCTCTCGGAGGTTATCGACGCATGTTGCGCTTACATCGACAACAAGGAGTGCACTTGCGAGGATTTGCTCCACTTTGTTAAGGGCCCTGACTTCCCTACCGGAGCAATCATCTATGGCTACGAGGGTGTTAAAGAGGCTCTCTTGACAGGTCGTGGTCGCGTGGTAATGCGCGCTCGTCACGACATCGAAACCACCTCGACAGGTCGTCAGCAGCTCATCTTCACCGAGATACCTTATATGGTAAACAAGCAGGAGATGA
>JAZRGH010000053.1:0-71488 GCA_045644085.1 Alistipes sp.
GACAGTCGCTGCGTTCAACGAGATAGTTTTGTAACTTAATGAATCCATCTAATACTTGTTATAAAATTTATGTAATCCAACCTCGCACTTTGCGAGTGCGCAAAGGTACGAATAATTTTTTGAATTACACAACTTTTTTAAGAATTAATAAAAGAAAAAAAGTCCACATCAAAAATGCAGACTTTTTCGGGGGTATTACCCTATTGTTCAATGAATTGCTCCATCTTGTCCGGCTCGTCGCAGGAGATTACTATGCTCTTGCCGTTCCAACGCTTTATAAGGTAGAGATTGCGAAAGTTCGTGGCATACAGCTTAAACGAGCCGAGTTTGCCGGAATAATAGTGTCCGAAATAGCCAAACAAACCTCCAACGCCGCATGTACGAACCACTCCACTGAAATCGCTTTTCGAGAGGCGTTCAATGCTCTTTATCTCATCGCGATAGATAACCACGCTCTTATAACGACGCAGAATAACAATACCTTCGTGTCCTATCTCCAATCGTTGCGGTGCAAGGCCCTCACAAGCTATTATTGTCGGCAACATCACCACATTCAAAACAATCAAAGAGCCAAGCAACTCCACGTCATTATCCGTCATACAAATCTGGTAAATAAACCAACCCGACAGGCCAATCCATAGAGCAAAGCTGACAAAAGTCATCACCCACAAAGCCTTGTCCCACACAAACGGAACGGTATAGAATTCTTTATTACTGCGTTTCTGCGTCATATTTCTTCATTTATAAGGTTAGAACTGCACTTTAACTCCGACGGTAAACGAGGCGCCCATCTCGCGATAGAATGCCCAACGATAGGTTGGCATTATATCGCCAAGCAGATTGTTTCCCTCGACAAACACCGTACATGTTTTATTTACGTGCCAATCGCCATAAAGGCTCAAATCGAGCGACATTGGAAACTTCTTTACCTCCACTTGCGGTTCCTCCGTAGATATTCCCGAGAAGAGCATCTTATCGAACACGCAAGTCCATCTTGTCGGGCCATACAGCTCTGCCGACAAGCCAATGGTAAACTTTTTGTGGGTATATCGCGCACGCAACAACGCCTCAATCGGTGGCATAGCATCTGCTACATTTGCAAAATTCGTATAGAGCGAGCCCTTCACTTGTGCCGTAAGCAACAACTGTGAAACAGGCTTATAATCTACCGCTCCGCACAACGACCATATATTACGAGATGCGCTCTCCACGCCAAAGAATATCTGATTTATATTATACCAATATATGGCATTCTTCATAAAGGACATATTTGCATAGAAGCGATATGCCAACTTACTATCAGCCGAGTGTCCCGACACTCCAAAGCGCACATTGTACAATTCTGTGTTAGGTAGCACACCACCTGCCGACAACGAGTTGTACGCACCACCAAGAATAGCGACATAAGGATTGCGACGCACCAACGAATAATAACTGTTATTCTGCAACTCACCTCCGACCTCAACATAAGGTACAAACACGCCCTTATCATTGATATTCAACGACATCGACAAGAGCGGGAACGCATGCCATCTATTTTGTTTAACTGCATCAGCAGGATTCTTGTCGTACAACACTTTTACACCGGCGGTCAGATCAATGAGTCCTCCGGAGCGGTAGCGATACAGCAGGTTTCCACCCACAACCGAATTCGAATACGTCTTCAACGAGCGTAAACCATAATATCCTTCATAATCGAAATCGAGCGACAAGGCGCTTCGCTTTGTTATCTCGCGAGCCAATGCTGCACCAACCTTAACATTCATCTGCTGATAACGCTCATCTGCAATAAAATTTTCGGACTTATCATTATAGAAATCCGCCAATGCATAGACCTTAAAATTCAAATGGCTGTAATCGGCAAATGAATCGCCAAACGACAACGACAAATTCACATCTTCGAAGTCTATTTTTCTGCGTTTATACTCCAAAGCAGGAGTATTATCTACGGCTGGTTCATTATGGAACGGATAACGATGATACTGGTCCATTCGGTAGAACAAATCTCCTGATAACGTGTAACGACCAAAATACTTACCGCCCATAACGCCGAACTTATTATTCATCTGTACCGAGCGGTTGTCCTTATATGCCTTACCGTCAGCCCCATTCGCATATCGCAACTTCGAATATTGGCCATAATGATTTGCGTAACCCGTCAGATAGCCAACATCAGCACGATGAGTCATTGCATAGAAGTCGCCCACCGTATTGAGAGGATATCCCGCGCCCAACTTCAAATAGAACGGATATTGACGTTTATACTCCCAATATGTAACCGTAGCAGGATTGAAACGATGTGTACCGAGAGTCGAAGCGAAAGAGCGAGGAGTAACGGTATAATCTATTTCAGGGCGCAAAGTTATGGTATCTACCATATTAGGAGTGATATCCATCTTTCTCGCCTCACTAATTTCGGGAGCATACTCCTTAGTCACCTCCACCTGTTTGGTAACCTGCGCCGATGCCGAGAGCGACATCGCACACAATGCAATAAGTATTGTTATATATCGTTTCATAATAGTAGTCGCTAATTTAGTTTATCGAGTTTAGATTGCGCTTCTGCCACAATGCCGTCATCGGCAGGAGTATATCCATCAACCACGCTGCGATATGTTGCTCGCGCCTGGAATGTATCATTGCGTTGTACGTATATATCGCCAAGCATGATAAATGCCTTACCTAGCCAATACGCATGAGGTGTTTTGCTGTCAGCCAAAGCATAGATTCGTTTTTCACTCTCCTCATGATTGCCTTCGGCAAACAACGTCTCAATAACACGATATGCCGACTCTGCACCCTCCACATTAGTAACATCAGCAGCCAGCATTTCGTAAATCTTGCGAGCCTCAGTCGCCTCGTTACGCGAGGTGTGCACTTTCGCCTTTGCAAATCGCACTCGGCGCAACATTGTTGCATCAACATCAGTCAATGTATCCAAATCGTTTGCCATGGCCATCAGAGCCTCATCGTCATTACGCAAAAGCACCGATTCTGCATATCCGTTTGCCGCTTCGGTACGCAAAGTAGCACTATCCACCACATCATACATACGACGGAATGCAGGTGCCGACTCATCGTACATCTTATTATCGAAGGTTACACGCGCCAACTTCTCGACCACAGGTACGGTATATTGATTTTGTGGTTGATCTGCCAATAATTTAAGACTCTCAACAGCTCGATCAAGACTGTCCGATTTGAGATAGCAATCGCTCAAACAGAACAGCGCATCATTGGTATAATAACCCTTCGGATAGCTCTCCAAATAGCCTTTCAAATGCGATATCGCCTCGGTTGTTCGGTCAGCAAGATATATGTTTTGCGCCGAGCGGAACGACAGCGAATCGCGTGCCATTAAGCTCAAATCGCACTCCACACCGGTACGCTCTGCGTATGCGAAATAGTCATTAATACTACCCTTTGCCACATATATCTCTCGCACGCTCTGTATCGCATCTTTGGCCGCTGCCGATTGCGGAGCAGACGAAATAATCTTATCGTAATAGAACAACGACTTATCGCTGTTTCCGAGATTAAAATGCACCAATCCCAAATCGAGCAATGCAGGCGTATAGTATGGCGATTGCGGATACTTATCGACAAACTGCTCCAAAGCAGATGCTCCGTCGGAATAGCGACCTAACGACACATAAGTTCTGCCCAATTCGTATGCAGCATCGTCGTTGTAGTCGCCACAATTTTCGCCCTGCATCTGACGCAATGCACCAATCTTTGCCGTAGTCCTACCCGCCAATCCGAGAGAAATGGCGCGTTGATACTTGGCATAGTCCTGCTCTGCCGTCCCGAGAGCAACAGCACCTTCGTAGCTCTTTACTGCATCAGCATATTTGCGTTGCGAATATTGTGCATCGCCCAAACGATTGAACGCATCAGCACGATAGCGGTCTGCCGCCTTATAGAGCCATACAAAGCCTTCAAAAGCCTTTTGACTCTTGGCCATATCTTTCTGCGTAAAGTGAGCATAACCAAGATTATAGAGCGCCATATGATACTCTCTTTCCGACTTTGGTGCGCGACGGAGATAATAGTCGTAATAACTTATCGCCTTTGCCAAATTGCCCTCTTTGTACTCTATCTCGCCCAGCCAGAAAAGACACAAAGCATTATATTTCGGACTAACACCTATCTTCTGCGCCTCTTCGAGTGCCGACTTAGCCTTAGCATAGTCGCCCGCCATAAACGACTCCAAGCCATTGAAGTAGGCAATCTTCTGCAATGCAGCACGCTGTGTTCCGTCGGGATTAGGGAAAGCCTTAATCGCCTTATATGCCATCTCATAGTCGTGCGAATTGTAATAGGCCGCAATCAGCAGTTCTCGCGCCTCATCTGTTCGCTCTGAGTCGGGATATTTATTGATATAGCGAGTGAGAACATTTATCGACTCGTTAAATGTTCCTCCACCTGTTTCGAAAAGCAACTTTCCATAATTAAACAACGCATCTTCCGATATTTCGTTGTTATATTTCTCGTCGGCAGCCATCGCAAAGGCGTGTATTGCCTGGCGCTTATCGTCGCGTCGGAGATAACAGTCGGCCAAGTGATACATCGCGTTCTGTGCCAACTCATCACTTCCCTCTGTCACCTTACGCAGAGCCTCGATGGCTGTTGCGTAATCCGTAGAACGATATGCCGAGTAGCCGAGAATATAGTTCTCCTCGCGCCCCATCTTTCCACCGGAGCGCTGATACATAGCCATATAGACAAACGATTTATTGTAGCCCTGCAAACGATACCAAGCCTCGGCAATAACGCGCATCAACTCGGTACGTTCCAACTCCACAGACTGTTTCAGCAACTCATCGCCACTCTTTACGACATACTGATAATTTCCTCGCGCAAACTCGATTTGGAAGAGATAATAAGGTATTACCTTGGCATAGTTATCACTCTTTTTAAGCGACTCGAAACCGATATAAGCCTCTTTATACTCTCCACGGGCGTAGTGTATATACGACTTGTAATATACGGCATGATCGGCATAATTGCCGGTAGGCGAAAGTATCGAAAATAGTTTATAGGCCTTATCGTGGTTGCCGGAGGTAAACTCGATATAACCCATTCGCATATTAAAGCGTTCCTTATTCTCGGCGGTAAGAGCCTTATATGACACCTGATTCAGATAGTTGCGGGCCGTAGCATACTCCTCGCGTTCACAATAGTACATAGCCAGCAAAAAGCGAATATCGTTCACATGCACCGACTCCGGATAACGTCGCAAAAAGGCGAGCATAATCTTCTCTGCCTCATTATCGCGCAATTCGGCAGCACACAATGCCAATTCGAAATCTATATGACGAACCAGCACCTCATCATCAATCGGCACACGCTCTCGCAGAATAGTTAATGTATGACGAGCTTCGCCGTATCTACCATGTTCAATCAGCGACATGGCACGCTCGGTTTCGCGTTTGATATCGAGTCGGCTTTCCGCTTCGACAACGCCTATATTTATCGCTACTGCAAACAGTAAAAAGAGAGTTTTTTTCAACATAAAGACACCATTCTTCTTAATTTTGCAAAAGTACAAAAAATAATTCAAAAATCAAGAATTAAAAATTAAAAATTTTTAGGCAATAAAACGCAAGAAAGCATATATATCAACAAAAAGCGATCCCGCATCTCTACATACGAAACCGCCTTTCGACAAAATGATATTTATCCGGCAACCACCCTACTTTTCCTCCGCAAAATATCGCCAAAGAGGAGCCGCATGCATTGCCTGAATCATTTCGCCACGCTCCAATATTTCGCGCACCTCGTCCTTTGTAAATAAATGAACATCAATATCTTCACTCTCCTCAGGGTGACGCTCCGCTACGAGCTCAACGTCCTCCGCCAGAAAGGTATAATTCAAGTTATTATGGTTTGACGGATTTGCCGATGTCGTCATATACAACGTCCAACGTCCACCACCATATCCAGTCTCCTCTTCCAATTCACGCTTTGCACCCTCCATTGGCGAGGCGTCGGTATCATCAACCAAGCCCGCACAGAGTTCATAATTGGCCTGTCCGAGTCCGTGACGATATTGACTAACAAGCACCATCTTTCCCTCTTTGGTTATGGCAATAACATTTGCCCAACTGGGGAATTCGAAGACATACCACTCCGGTATTACGGTGCCATTAGGCAGTTGCACCGTGTCTCGACGCACCGTACACCATGCACCTTCGCGGAGCAGATACTCGCTCGACACGACACTCCATTTACGATTTTTAAGAGGTTTCACCATAATTTTATAGTTCAGACGGCGCAAAGTTAGTTATTTTTATTATCTTTGCACAAGGCGTATTATATATTATATTGTATAACATCTAAAAAACGAAGTATTATGAAACATACTATTTTTATTGCAACGCTCTTTTTGTCGATATTTGCACTCAGTTCGTGCGAAGAGGATCGATGGGGCTGGGATAACAAAGTAATATTTTCGGCTGCCGGCGGGACAGAGAGTGTTGATGGCGACGATTCGATCTACACGCTCTCCATCGGAAATCATGACGGGCACGAGATTCAGGCAGATGACATAGCAGGAGATGTCATGACCGTAACATACGATTGGCTTACCGCCACCACAAAGAAAGGCGACAACGAAATAACGCTCATTGCACAGCCGAACAACACTGGCAAAAAGCGCAAGTTGTACGTATATGGAATGATACACAACAATGTAATGGACATCACGGTGATTCAGAACAAATAATATATAAATTAAAAGTATTATGGAGATCAAAAGCACATTCGACCATTTAAACATAAATGTTACCGACTTGGAGCGCAGTATTGCTTTCTACGAAAAAGCACTCGGCTTGAAAGAGGCAAAACGCAAGGAGGCTGCCGACGGCTCATTTATTCTCGTATATCTGGGCGATGATAGCGGCCACTTCTTGCTCGAGCTCACCTGGTTGCGTGACAAAGAGGGTGCCTATGAGTTGGGCGACAACGAAACACACCTTTGCCTTCGCGTAGAGGGCGACTACGATGCTGTGCGCGAGTATCATCGCGAGATGGGCTGCATCTGCTACGAGAACTTCGACATGGGCCTGTATTTCATCAACGATCCTGACGATTATTGGATTGAAATTCTCCCTAAAAAGCACTAAGAGATGGATAGAGAGATAGGTTTGGCAATAGAGGTGCTACGCAAAGGCGGCATTATCCTCTACCCTACGGACACGGTTTGGGGCATTGGCTGCGATGCTACAAACGAGGAGGCCGTAGCGAAAATTTACGCATTGAAGCGCAGCGAGGATAAACACGCAATGTTGGTATTGTGCCGCGATGCCGATATGGTTGTGCGCTATGTCAACAAAGCTCCGGGCATCGCATTCGAAGTTATGGAGATGGCAACAAAACCTCTTACGCTCATCTTACCCGGTGCTACGGGATTGGCAAAAAATCTCATTCCCGAGGCTAAAACTTTGGGAGTGCGTGTTCCCGACCACGAATTCTGCCACAAGCTACTCCGCAAGTTCGGCAAGCCAATCGTTTCGACCTCGGCAAACATATCGGGAGAGCCTACTCCACGTAGCGTGCGCGACATCTCGAAAGAGATTATCGAAGGAGTTGATTTTATGGTAAATCCTCGTTTCCAGGGCCGACCGACGGGACAACCAAGCTCGATTATCGCCTTTGGCGAAGATAACGAATTTAAGATTATTCGTGAATAACAACCTCGTTTCGAGGCGTAGAGAAAATCACGACTAACATACCTAAAAATATCAGTACCGCACCGACAATGTTGGTGCGGTCTATTATTGCTTGTCCTCGTAGCGTTGCTACTATCGTTGCAATAACAGGCTGTATATAGCGATAAACAGCATTGTGAATCGCAGAGAGATGTTCCGAACTCGCATAGAGCAGGTACATCGGCAATGCCGAGCCGAACAACAAAATATAGCCCATTTCAGCCAACTGCAAATGCGAAAAATCAGACATTAAAACAGCAGGAAGCTCCTGCACTATCATAGGTAGCGCAAGCAGTATTCCAATAAGGTAATACCACCCCATAACCACAACTGCTCCGTGTCGGCGCAATACCGGTGTAATCAAGACCGTGTTCACCGCAACAGCTATCACGGCGCACAATACAAGGGCATTTCCATAACCTTCACCGCCCTCTCCCACCAATAAGCGACCACGATTGACAAGGATAACCAGCACACCAAGCAGCGCAACAGAAATACCGATTTTCTCGCCATGATTTGCCCTCCGAGAATGCGCGATAATGGAGGTTATAAGCGTAAAGATCGGACCGATAGTCGTGATGGTTGAAGCGTCGATAGGATTGGTATAGGAGGCTCCCTTCATAAGCAGGTACCACCATCCGAAAACGACCAGCAAAGCGACGATAAAAATTGAGCCAAAATCGTTAAGCGTCAAGCGATAGAAGCGGCGACGAAACATCGTTGGCAGAGTAACAACAAGCGCTGAAAAGAGAAGCTGCACAACAAAGAGTTGCGAGAGTTGCACTACGCCATGCAAGAGTGATACATAGACCGAAAAAGAGACTCCAAAGAGCACATTCGACGCCACAAGTGCAGTATGATAACGCAACACTCCCATACTCCACCCGACTGCAAAATACACGCCAAAATAGACTAAAAACGTACAGCGGAAAACTTTTGAGTGGAAAGTGGTTAGTGGTTAGCAGAGAGTAGAGAGTAGAGCGTAGTTTAAAACTAATTCTGCATTATGCATTCTGAATTTTGAATTAACCTGAGTCGAACGGGCGCTGAAGTTGGGAGGTGGCCGAAGTAGGGCTGTTGCAATCAAAGATTGTTGGCTTTGGCTGATGATGACTAAAAATTTATTTTTTTAAAGATAATCATCTGACAAAGACAAATATTTGCGAAGCAAACAACGGTCATACGCAGATTAGTCACCCGAAACGCTACAGACTGAACGACTGAGCCACCGAAACGAAAAAAGACGGCGCAAACCGTCTTTTAGAGTGGAGGTGGCGAGAGTCGAACTCGCGTCCAAACAAGGAGCCCGAAGGCTTTCTACACGCTTAGTCATCACTTAATCCTTCTCTCGAAGCCCGGCAGATGACCGCCAAACTTTGAGCCCAGCCCCTAAATTTCGCACGATAACCGAGGCACATATCGCACTATCTTCAAATGATTGATACCCCGTATGAAAAGCCATTATGAAGCGGAACAGCCTTTCGGGATACTCGTTGATGGACAAGCCTTGTGTCCTTCAATTAAGCCAATTTTCCTTGAAAATTAGGCAGCGAGTGCATAGCTATTATTGCCATTTGTAGTTCGAGTGTTCCGATTTACGAGAGCCCACACAATTCTCGACGTGCTTACAATCAAACTCTACCTGCTGTCAAAACCGGTCACCCCCATAGTCGTTACCGGCGCAGTTACAAGTAGGCTTTTTGATGAACTGCGATGCAAAGATAGTGCAAAGAAACGAAAAAGAAAAATGAAAAAATCTAAAAATTTCTAATTTTTAATTCTTCATGTTTAATTTATTTTTCGTATCTTTACGCAGAAAAAAAGCGATACAACAAAGATGGATAACAAGATTGTCGTAAAATTACAGGATGCAGGCATATATCACGCTGAAAACCCGAATATTACACTTACTCCGAGAACTCGCGAAAAGGCAGGCGAAAAGGTACTCGAAAAGCTCAACCTGGAAATTAAATCGGGAGAGATAGTATACCTTATTGGCCGCGTAGGAAGCGGCAAGTCGTCACTCCTGAAAACCCTTTATGGTGAGCTACCATTAGTCGAGGGAATGGGCGAAATCGCAGGTTTCGATTTAACACATCTGAAACAGAGCAAAATTCCATACCTTCGCCGCAAAGTAGGCATGGTATTTCAGGATCTGATACTCCTTTCGGACCGCAGCGTCCACGACAATCTGCTATGCGCGCTCCAAGCTACAGGTTGGAGTAGCAAAGGGGCAATGGAACACCGCATCGAAGAGGTTCTCACCCTTGTCGGGCTAAACGGCAAAGAGGACAAAATGCCTTTCGAGCTATCGGGAGGTGAGCGCCAACGACTGATTATTGCTCGCGCATTACTCAACTCGCCGGCAGTGATTTTGGCTGACGAGCCTACGGGAAATCTTGACCCCGTAACAGCCGATGGTATCATACGCCTTTTCCACGAAATTGCAGCCAAAGGAACAGCCGTTATAATATCCACACACAACACCTCTCTAATAGAGAGTTACCCATCAAAAGCACTGCTTTTTGCACAAAATACGGCACGCGAAGTGGACATTCAGGGGCTTATTACACCTAAATCTTCGATTTAGAGTTGGAAGTTTCAGAAAAAAGAGTTATATTTGCGCGTTATTTGAGAAAATAAATTTTAAACTATATATATGACTAACGAAACAGAAATTTTGAAGAAGGGGCAGGAAGAGGAGTATTCAGCGTCCAATATCCAGGTTTTGGAGGGTTTGGAGGCAGTACGTAAGCGTCCTGCGATGTACATTGGCGATGTAGGCGAGAAGGGTCTGCACCACCTTGTATATGAGGTAGTCGATAACTCTATCGACGAGGCATTGGCCGGACACTGTACCGACATCTATGTAACTATCAACGACGACAACTCTATTACCGTTCGCGACAATGGTCGTGGTATCCCTACCGACTTCCACGAGAAGGAGGGAAAGTCGGCATTGGAGGTTGTATTGACCGTACTCCACGCCGGAGGTAAGTTCGACAAGGGTAGCTACAAGGTATCGGGAGGTTTGCACGGTGTGGGTGTATCGTGTGTGAATGCACTCTCTACACTCCTCATCGCAGAGGTACACCGTGGTGGTAAGATTTACAAGCAGACCTATTGCCAGGGCCACCCTACTTCAAAGGTTGAGATTGTAGGCGATTGCGACGACAGAGGTACTATCGTAACCTTCAAGCCGGACGCTGAGATCTTTACATTGACAACTACATACCGTTACGAGATTCTCTCGGCTCGTTTGCGCGAGTTGGCGTTCCTCAACAAGGGTATTGCCCTTACCATTACCGATATGCGCGACAAGAATGAGCAAGGCGAACCTCGCTCGGAGCGTTTCTATTCGGAGCATGGTTTGCAGGAGTTCGTGCAGTACCTTGACAAGACTCGTGGCGAAAAGATTATCGACTCGATTATCTATCTCGATACCGAGAAGAATGGTGTTCCTGTGGAGGTTGCAATGCAGTATAACAACTCTTTCTCAGAGAATGTTCACTCGTATGTAAATAACATCAACACCATAGAGGGTGGTACCCACCTCACCGGTTTCCGTCGTGCATTGACTCGTACATTGAAGCGTTATGCCGATGAGTCGGGTATGTTGTCGAAGTTGAAGTTCGAGATTAGCGGTGATGACTTCCGCGAGGGTTTGACAGCAGTTATTTCGGTTAAGGTTGCAGAGCCTCAGTTCGAGGGACAGACTAAGACCAAGTTGGGTAACGACGAGGTTTCGGCTGCGGTAGATGGTGCAATGTCGGAGGCGTTGTCTAACTATTTGGAGGAGAATCCAAAGGACGCTAAGGCTATCGTACAGAAGGTTATCTTGGCTGCAACTGCACGCCACGCAGCGCGTCAGGCTCGTGAGTCGGTACAGCGCAAGAGCCCACTTTCGGGCGCAGGCCTTCCGGGCAAGTTGGCAGACTGTTCATCGCGTGACCGCTCAATCGCAGAGATCTTCTTCGTCGAGGGAGATTCGGCGGGTGGTACTGCAAAGCAGGGCCGTGACCGTAATTTCCAGGCCATCATGCCGTTGCGCGGTAAAATTTTGAACGTAGAGAAGGCTCTCGAACACAAGATGTGGGACAACGAGGAGATCAAGAATATGTTCATCGCATTGGGTGTAACAATCGGTACTGAGGAGGATTCGAAGGCGTTGAACTTGGAGAAACTTCGTTACGACAAGGTTATCATCATGACCGATGCCGATGTCGATGGTGCTCACATCTCGACACTTATGCTTACATTCTTCTTCCGCAAGATGTAGGAGTTGGTAGAGAATGGCCACGTATATATCGCCACCCCACCATTGTATCGTGTATATAAGGGTAACAAGGAGTTCTATTGCTGGACTGAGGAGGAGCGCGAAGGCCATATCGCAGAGCTCGGCAAGGGCGCACAGGTGCAGCGTTACAAAGGTCTTGGAGAGATGAGCGAGCAGCAGTTGTGGGATACCACAATGAACCCTGAAACTCGTCTCCTTCGCCAGGTTACAATCGAGAACGCAGCTGAGGCCGACCGTATTTTCTCGATGTTGATGGGTGATGAGGTTGCTCCACGTCGCGAATTTATCGAGGAGAACGCAACTTACGCTAATATCGACGCATAAGCAAACGTAAGACGGAGAGCGGAAATGGAACTATGGTTCCGAATTCCCTCTCCGTTTTTGTATAAATCTAGAACCATTCCCCCATTATGAAGGATGTTGTAGTAATTGGTGTCGCAGGAGGCACAGGCTCCGGAAAGAGTACGCTCGTAAAGCGTTTGCAGGAGGCATTTCGTAATGACGATGTGGCAACTATCTGCCACGACTTCTACTATAAGGCTCACCCAGAGCTCACTTACGAGGAGCGCACAAAGCTCAACTACGACCACCCTGACGCTTTCGACACATGGCTTATGGTCGAGCATATCAAGGCATTGAAGGAGGGTAAATCGGTTGAGTGTCCGACATACTCGTTTGTAGAGCACAATCGCGCAGAGGAAACTCTACCCGTAAAGCCATCGAAAGTTATCATCGTAGATGGAATTCTCATCTTCGAGAACGAGGAGTTGCGCAACATCATGGATATAAAAGTATATGTCGATACCGATGCAGATGTTCGTTTGGCTCGTCGCATCTTGCGCGATGTACGAGATCGCGGGCGCTCGATGGAGTCTGTCATTTCGCAGTACACCACTACCGTAAAGCCTATGCACGAGCAGTTTGTAGAACCATCGAAACGCTATGCCGATGTAATAATTCCGGAGGGAGGTTTCAACTCTGTTGCGGTTTCGATGTTGATTCAGAATATTCGCTCGATTGTAGAAAAATAGAGATAGAGAGGTTAATAGAGCAAAATAGAGATGCCGGCGACGACATCTCTATTTTCTATTACATATAGCCTGATAATCGCAATACTTACAAGCAGAATCATCTTCGCATTGTTCAAATGGGATAGAGGGGTCAAACATCTCTTGCAAAGTCTTTTTCACCTCCTCTTCGAACTCTTCGGCAATCTCCGAATAGGCTTCGAGAGTGCGGCTCTTGCGCTCTATTGTTTCAACAAAGCGAGAAGAGTAATCGTCATGCACCATCGAGCCTACATAGTAGAGTTCTGGACGCACATCGCGACCTCGTTCATGCGACAGCATCATCGAATAGAGCAAGGTATTTATAATGTTCGACTCGCGCTTGGTGGCTATCGGCTCGCCATGGAATAAGGCCTCAACGCCATTATAGTTAAGTCGTGGCTTACCGGTCTTGTAGTCTATCACTCGTAACAATCCGTTATGAAGAGAGTCTATACGATCTGCGCGACCAGCCAGATGTACATCGAACTGATACTTATCCACCTTTATCGGTACGGTCAATTTCACATCACTCTCTGTTTCGGCCACCACAAAGTCATTGTTACGAATATCATAATTAAGAAGATTCTTACCAAGATATTCGCGCACAATATTACGAATGATAAGCAACTCGCCTCCAAGCTCTTGCGGCAATACGCCATCTTTATTGCCAAAATAGATTATGGCAATGGCTTTGTCCACACATCTCTCAATCTCACCTCTTTCGCGCAATTCTATAAGTCGCTGTGCAGGTTCAGCATCACCCTTTATTTGCGAGTATAGCAGATCGGCTGCCTCGTGGAAGATATTTCCGAAGGTCATATTATCCACCGACTCCTCCAACTCGTCCTCCGGGCGCAAACGCTCCACCACATTGAAATAGAACTTTAACGGGCACTTAACATAGGTTGAAAAGGCTGTCGGAGAGAGGGTTTTATCGCGTGTAAAACGCAATAACTTATCAAACACCTCTTCGCTCTTACATACATCAATAACGCTGCTATCCGACAATGACACCTCTACACCCACATTCGTATAGTTTATCTTAAAATCCGTTTCGTACTCCAACTGACGGATATAACGGCTTGGCTCGCCCGTGCTCTTATCATCGGCAGCCGACGAATAGAGCATATAGAGATTCTCGGCACGTTCAATCAGGCGATAGAAATAGTAAGCATAGACACCCTCGTGATGCTCTGCCGTAGGGATATCGAATCCATATCGCAAGCCGTATGGCAGAAACGATTTATCGGTAGCACGACTACCCGGGAAGTTATTGTCAGTCATCGACAATATTATCACATTCTTAAAGTCGAGGTTTCGTGTTTCGAGAATACCCATAACCTGCAAACCCTCTAACGGTTCGCCCGTAAATGGCACACGCTCAGCCTGCAAATGACGTCGTACAAGAGAACGATAAATCTTATCCGAAATAGGCACTTCGCACTGCTTCACGATATTCTGCAACTTAACTATCGCATCGGATATAACGGTTAAGTACTCTTGTCTGAATGCGCTCTCCTCCCCCGTTTCCTTAGCTGCGGATATCGCATCAATGGCCTCTAATATATAATCGGATTGTTCGCTCCACCCCTCTGTCTTACGGAATATCTGTTGCAGGAGCGGCGTTATCACAAGCTTGGACTGTGGCACCTGAAAAAGCCTATGTTTTGTGATATCGGCACGCAACTCGGCATATTGCGTCGAAGCATCTGATATATATGGGTGCGTCAACAAACCATCGACATCAACATAATAGAATGTCGCCTCACCTTGTTCGTTGCGTTGCGCATGCTTTTGCAGTTCCAAAAGACGCTCCACAAACGAATATGCCAAAGTGTTGCGAATAGGGTAACCCATAGTAACATTTATGGCAGGTTTATCCGACGATTCTTCGTCTCGATGGTCCTTCCCGGTCTTGAATTTTTCGGGCAGTGCATACAGTAACGGCATCAGCAGATTCTCGTCGGTAAGCACTACGGCAGTATCTTTATCGAGCACTCCGCCATTTTGAGCGGCAATCCTCTCCAATATACCTACAACGCACTGGCACTGAGCAACATTCGACGATGTCGAGAGTACATTTACCGACTTAATTTTGCTCAAATTGTCGTGCGATATAGCCTCCGACTCGCCAAACATTGCAAGATTTTCGCGAATAAACATTCCCGCCTCCTGAAAGCTATTATCGGTATAATATCTGTCGTAATCCCAATAGAACTCCGCGCAACCACATCGTTGCATATATTGCAGCAACGACTTTTCGCACTTAGACAAGGCATTGAAGCCCACAAAGATAGATCGTTTATCGTTGGAGAACTCCGCTTTGCCATCACTGAGTCGTTCCACAGCCTCGCGATATATCATACCCGTATATCCGATCTGTAACGCTCGTAAGTTAGTGCGATACTCCTCGTAAATCGCGCCCAAAGAACGCCAAACTTTCAAAAAGCTACTCTTCGCTTTCGAGCCTTCAATAACACCCTCTTTCTCGGCTGTTAAAGTACGCCAGAAACGATTTATCATCTCGATTTGATCGGCAGAGAGGTAGCTCATATCTGCCTCTAACTCCTTCAAATCGCGAATATTTGCAAATAGTTGCGAGGCATCGACCATATACTTATCGACCATATCAAAGTCGGCCAACAAAACCTCGCCCCAATGGTAGAACTCGTCAAAGCTCTCCTCATGATACTTGGAATAGACCTTGTGTAACTCCGCCACAAGGCGCAACTTATCCGCCTTGCGTAGTGCGGATAGTCGGCACATAAAATCATCTATCGAAGCATAATTAGGCTCCCAGATTGGTCGCTCGGCAACCTTAGACAGAGCTTCGGCAAAGAAAAGGCGAGCTCGCTTAGAGGGCAGCACAACGGTCAGCGATGACAACTCATCGCCATATTTCTCGTAGAGTCGGTGAACAACCTCTTCAATAAAGGTGGCCATAGATCCCCGTCCCGCTATTTAGGAATTCATTAGTTGATATTGATAATCTCGCCACCAAAGATTACAGTGTGGTCGCGAAGTATCACAGGATTGCCTTTATAGAGCAATTTAGCACCTGTTGAAGTGGTAGCTTCCAATCGCTCGGACACAACCACACGCACCTCCGCCGAATGCGAAGCATCGACTATTGTAGATACCGTAGAAAGGCGGCTGCAATTAACCTTTGCTGAGGATACTCGCATCGTAAGATATTTCGTTTCGCCCTCGATGGTCAAACGGCTTATTCCGGTACACTCTACTGCTGTATCGAGAGTCTTCACTGCAAGAGAAACGATGGCTCCGCCGGATACTATCAAGTCGAAAATATCACTCTCGATCTTGTTCTCAAATTCAGCTTTGGCATGAGATATCTTCGCCTCTTTCAACGAATTATAATAGATTACGATATCGGTAACCGAAGTTCTCTTCGGGTCACTCTTTTCGCTAACAACAAGCATTCCCTTCTTGTCGATTTCGAACTTGAACTTCGATGTTATATTGCCCTTTGTATCGTAGGTAATACGGCACTCTTCGGAGGTCGCAACCTTCTTAAACACCACATTCATCGGACCATCAACCTTTACTCTATTGAAATGAGTAAGCCAATCGGTCTTAGGCATAGATACCACCTGCTCGGTTGTTGCAGTCGCAACATTAGCATCATTCACACTCTGAGCCGAAGCAACAAGGCTCGAAATAATCAATATGGATAGTAGGAATACTCTCTTCATACTCTGTGCTATATAATATATTTAGGTATGCAAGTTACAACTTTTTTCCGGAATAGCCAATTTTTTAATCTTAATTTCTTAACTTTACAAAAATTTTAGAGCCATGGGAGCCCAAACAGCCAAAAATCGCGCCGTAATAGTACCTGCAAGTGCCGGTTCAGGTAAGACCTATCGTATTGCGCATGAGTATATATACGACGTTCTCCGCGACAGACTGAATGATGACGGACTACCCTACTTTGATCGCTCGTTCTATAAGCGCATACTTGCTGTAACATTTACGAACAAAGCCACCGAAGAGATGAAATCGCGCATCTTAAAGGAGATTCATCTGCTTGCATCGGGGCAAAAGAGCGACCACCTTGCCGACCTGATGAGCGAAACATCGCTCGACGAAACAACCCTCCGCAAAAGAGCCAAGATTGTTCGTTCACTCATTTTACACGACTATTCGCACTTTACGGTTCTAACAAACGATACCTTCTTCCAGAGAATTTTGCGTGCTTTCATCAGAGAGTTGGGTATAGACATGAATTTCTCGACAGAGTTGGACAGTACTCCAATATTGACAAAGAGTGTTGATGCCCTTATCAAGAACATATCCAACAATGATGAACTACGCCGTTGGTTGGAGGAGCTTACCGAGGAGCGCATTAGCGATGGAGAGAGATGGGATATTCGCGGAGCGATAACGGCTCTCAACGGAGAGTTGTTCAAGGAATCAACCAAAGATATCATCAAGAACAGCAAAGATAAGGAATTGCTCAAAAAAGCTATTCGCAACTTCGCCTCCGTCGTAGGAGAACACCGCAAGACCTTTATGGCAAAGGGCGAAGCGGCACTTCGTGCAATATCGTCAAGAGGATATTCGCACGATGATTTCAAACTTAAATTTACAAAGATTTTCGAAAAGGTTGCCACAGGTACGCTCGACAAGATTACCGATGCCACACTGCGCCACCTCGACGACTCGCCCACAGAGTGGTTTAACAAGGGCAAGGCTACGCCCGACCTCATATCGCTTGCCGAGGAGTTACAGAGTATGTTTGTCGATATTTATAACGACTATCTAAATCTGCAAACCCTCGAAAACACTCATCGTATTCTCGCTCGAAATTTCCGCGGCTTTGCGCTGTTGCGCGACCTACAAAAAAATGTCGAGGATATTTGTCGCGAAGAGAATTCGATGCTCCTCTCCGAAACAAAGCACGCCATAGCAGGTTTCATCTCGGAATCGGACGCACCATTCATATACGAGAAGGTTGGTAACTACTTCGACAAGTTCATGATCGACGAGTTCCAGGATACATCATCAAAGGAGTGGAACAACTTCCTTCCGCTGCTTCGTAATGCAATGGCTCAATCGAATGACACCTCGGTGCTTATCGTAGGTGATGTAAAGCAGTCAATATATCGTTGGCGCGGAGGAGATTGGCGTATTCTGGGAGGAGAGATTGACCAAAACCTTACAGATAGTGAACGTGTTCCGCTGAAAAACAATTGGCGAAGTCTACCATATATAGTAGAGTTCAACAACTCGTTGTTCACCTCCGTTATTGAGCGTGAGAACGCAAGGCTCAACACTCGTCTTGATGAGGCAGACAGAGCTAACCGCATCTCGAAAGAGTGCAAAGCCGAACTCTACGACACACTGCGTCGAGCCTACACCGACCACGAGCAGACTCCTCGTCGCAAGCACAGCAACAATGGCTACATCTCAATAACCGCCCCTGCCGAAAGTGGCGAGGATATGGTTAACAAGAGCGGAATACCTCTCTATGTTGAACGAATAAAGGAGATTTTAGAACGAGGATTTCTGCCTCGCGACAT
The DNA here is from genome assembly GCA_045644085.1 of Alistipes sp. GTDB lineage: Bacteria > Bacteroidota > Bacteroidia > Bacteroidales > Rikenellaceae > Alistipes. The sequence continues at coordinate 18,602 of JAZRGH010000053.1, forward strand.
AACCATACTTGTACGTAAAAATAGTGAAGGAATGGATATCGCAGAGGAGTTGCTATATTATCGCAATTGGTTCCCCAAGAAGCTATGGTTCGAGATTACCACGGAAGAGGCTCTGAGTCTTGCTTCGTCGTCTGCCGTAAAGCTCATCATTGCAGTGATGCGCCTTGCCATAAATCGCAACGACACCACATCGCTCGTACAATACAACCATCTGCACAACCAGAATCTCTTTGGCGCCATGTTCGATGATGAGGAGATTAAGTTCCTCGACTCAATACGCATGATGTCACCAGAAGAGGCGTTCAACCATATTACAATTCGCTACGCTGATGATTTAGTAGGCGAAACAGCCTACATATTGGCTCTGCACGAACATATCACACGCTTCTCCGCCGGCAAAGTCGCCGACCTCAACCTCTTTGACAAGTGGTGGAGAGAGAAGGGTGATGGATTATCGGTGCGTGTTGAGCGCAGCGACAGAGCCATCGAAATTCTCACCGTACACAAAGCCAAAGGCTTGGAGAATAAAATAGTGATAATGCCTCGTTGTTCCTGGTCGCTGGAACCACTCGATTCGAGCGGATACGTATCGAACATTGTATGGTCAAAGGCTGCGCCAAATGAGCACCTCAACAACATAGGAACATTTCCGGTATCGTTTAACCGCTCGGTTGGGGAGTCATTGTTTGCCGATGGATACTTCCGTGAAACGGTATATACATGTGTTGATGCCCTGAATATGCTCTATGTTGCAACCACGCGAGCCAAGGAGCAGCTACACATCTTCCTGCCTAATCGCAGACGCGGCAACACCATCGACTCGCTACTTCTCGATATTTACGGCGAGAAGATGCAGCAGCTCGAAAGCAGAAACTATCGCCACTACGAAATAGGCACTTTCGATAAGCCTGAGCCCGACAGCAAGGAGTCGAAAGGTGTGGAGACGATCCTCATCAAGGAGCATAGTGTTTCGCCCGTCGCTCTTAAACTTCGCACCTCGGCATCTCGTTATTTCGCCGATGAAGCTACCGAATTAACCCCTCGCAGTATGGGTATTCTCCTTCATCGCGTATTCGAAGAGGCCGCAACCAGAGATGAGATCTTTGCGACAATTGACGAAATGGCTATCAACGGCGAACTAAACGGAGAGGAACTAACCTCTTTGAAGGAGCAGATAACCACCACGCTCGACAACTCGGTTGCAGGAGAGTGGTTCGATGGCAGTTGGGAAAAGCTCTATCGCGAGCGCAACATAATTCGTCCGGGTAACACGTCGAAACGCCCCGACAGAGTGATGACTCGTGGCAAGGAGGCTGTGGTCATTGACTATAAGTTTGGCGAGGAGAGCAACATCTATAAAAAGCAGATCGCAGACTATATGCACGAGTTGCAAAAAATGGGTTATACCGACACAAAAGGCTATATTTGGTATGTTCCGACAGGAAAGATTGTCCAAATTGAGCCATAATGGTTGAAAATTGAGGATTTAATACTATCTTTGTAAGATGAAACTCGAATTTTTCGATATAATTCCCAAAAAGTTTCGCTCTAAGGGGTTGGGTGTAAGCCTAACTATCTTCGTGCGTGCGCTTTTGAATTTTGTCGGTTTGGCTGCATTGCTTCCGGTCTTGTATCTTATTCTGGACTCGGAGAATATGCACTCAAACACCCTGCTGCACAACATTTACGAATCATTGGGATTTACCTCCGACCACCATTTTGTTGTAGCGATAGCTATTGCGGTGGTAGTGTTTATCGTAGTAAAAAATCTAATCAACCTGCTACTCTATCGCGTAGAGCGCGACTACATCTATGCTCTCTACCGACACCTCTCTCGCAAGTTATTCATAGGATATTTCGGCCAGGGATTACAATTCATCAAGCAAGAGAATTCGGCAGTACTCTCGCGTAACGTGAATGTCGTATGTTACACCTTTATAACGGGAGTATTACGCCCTATGGCAACTCTCGTAAGCGAGATATTGCTTTTGGCTATGATTTTCATCTCTATTGCCATATATTCGCCAATAGGCGCACTGCTTGCTGTGGTAGTATTTATTCCGGTAGCATGGCTCTACTTTGCATTGATGCGTTATCGACTTGACCGCTACGGCAATGTAGAGAATGAGGCCCAGCGACGCAAGTATCGTGATGTAATAGAGACCTTCCGAGGTTATGCCGACATCGAGATAAATAACGCCTTCGGACATCGTCTTTCGCTCTTTGACCGCGAACTCGACACCATCGTAAACGTAGGCCGTAAGAATACTACTATTTCGATGCTGCCACAGAACTTTACCGAGACCGGATTGGCTGTCGGCATGGCGTTATTATTGTGTATTGGCAGCAGCATGGCTGCTGCCGACATAAAGATTCTGTTCGGAGTCTTTGCGGTTGCAGGTCTGCGATTGCTGCCTTCGGCACGTAGCATCATGGGGGCATGGAGCGCACTGAGATACAATCGTTATACGATTGATATTCTGAATGATGCAAACATTAAGAGCAACTCCTATTCGGAAAACTACTCTTTGGAGCGTCTATCATTCGACAAAGCGATAGAAGTTCGCAACCTCTCATTCCGTTTCGACAACAGCTCACACAACACACTATGCAATCTATCGCTAACCATTCACAAAGGCGAAAAGATAGGTATAAATGGCGAGTCGGGAGCAGGAAAGACAACACTGCTAAATATCCTATTGGGACTCTACAATCCTACTGAGGGCGGTGTATATATTGATGGCGAACTCTTACAAGGTGAATCTTTGCGCAAATGGCAAAACAGCATAGGATACGTTTCGCAGAGTACATTCCTGACCGATAGTACCATACTCGCCAATATTGCTCTCGGTTGCGATGAAGAGGAGATAGACATGGTACAAGTCGAGAAATGTATCGAAGCCTCTTCGCTATCCGAATTTATTGCGTCATTGCCGAAGGGAGTTCACACCCGCATAGGCGAGTGCGGAGCCTTACTTTCGGGAGGTCAGCGACAGCGCATAGGTATTGCTCGCGCACTTTACAAGCAGGCCGACATACTCTTCTTCGACGAGGCTACCTCCTCGTTGGATAATGCTACCGAGCAGAGTATAAATCGTGCCATCGAAAACCTCTCGAACTCAAATCAGAATCTTACAATTGTCGTTGTGGCACACCGCGAGAGTTCTCTCGGCTACTGCAACCGCATTATAACACTCGAAAAAACAGACCAATAATTATGGATTATAGTATAGCAGATTTCCTACTTCGCACCGAAGGTCCTCATGCCGATATCGCAGCTTGTGGCTTGCGCGGTTTCAAGCCATTCGAGGTTGAGACCAACCCAAGCGCTGAGCCAACGATGTTATTACGTATGGGCTCGGCAATAGACGACGCCATGTACCCTGTAACAAAGAGTATTCACACCTTCGATTTCGAGCAGAACTATGCCTCTGGTGAACTTGCACGATATGCTACCGGCTACCGTTTCTCGATGACACGCGAGGATAAGACATTCTTGCTTGTAAAAGAGGACGGCTCTAACATCGTGGAGAGCAATCTCGGCATCTACGAGGAGGCCGATCCGTCGCTTGTACGCTTCGGTATATGGATTATGTTCGGCATAATCATCGCTCCACTCGGAGCCATCGCCATTCACTCGTCTATTATCGTAAAAGATGATGGCGGAGTTCTATGCCTGGGTGAGTCGGGAACCGGCAAAAGCACTCATACACGTCTATGGCGCGAACATATTGAAGGTGCACGACTCCTCAATGATGATAGTCCGATAATCCGTATGATTGACGGCAAGTGTATCATCTATGGCTCGCCATGGAGTGGCAAGACCCATTGTTATGTCAACAAATGTGTGCCTGTACGCGCTTTGATGCGACTTTCGCAAGCACCGCATAATAAGATTTATCGTCTGCCTGCCCTCTCGGCCATTGGCGCGATACTTCCTTCTTGTCCACCGGCATTCGCCTACGACAACGCCCTGCAAGACCACATCTGCAACACCGTATCGGAGATTATCTCCTGCACACCGGTATATCATTTGGAGTGTCTGCCCGATGCCGCAGCTGCCGAATTGTCTTACTCCACAATTTTTGGAAAATAGAAGATGTCCGTACAGCCACGCATTATATCAAACCGAGAACTATTCTCTATCGTACGCGACACACTACTTGAAAGAAATACGGTGCGCGTATCGGTCAAGGGAGAGAGTATGCTCCCTTTCTTCCGTAGTGGCTCGACCATAACACTAAGACCTATCGAAGAGGGCGATATCTGTAAATACAATGTAGTGATGGCTGATGCAGGACACGCCTTCGTGGTACATCGTATAATCGATATCAACGAAGATATCGTTACCCTTCTCGGCGACGGTAACTACATCGGCACAGAGCGCGTAACACGCGACAAAATATACGGCATAGTAGATTGTTCCGCTCTACACCTCTTCTTTGCCAAAATTTGGCTTTGGCTCCGTCCCGTACGCCGTTTTCCGCTTGCAATATTACGCAGAATACTATAAAACGAGAAAGGAATGAATCTCTTCATTCCTTTTCGTTTGTTATCAGCCTACCAATTCTACTAAAAGTAGGTGTTGATCTAACTATTTTTTCTCTTTGAGCAAATCGCGAATCTCAGTCAGAAGAACCTCCTCCTTGGAAGGTGCCGGCGGTGCCGGCGGAGTTACAGGCTCTTCCTTCTTCTTCATGCTGGACAACTTATTCATCAATTTAACCAACATAAAGACGCAGAATGCGAGAATTGCAAAGTCGATACACTGCTGAATAAATGCACCATAGTTCCAATAGACAGGTTCCGATGGCACAGCGCCCTCATGAATAGCCGAAACAGCAGCATCTTTAAGAGTGGCAAGGTTTACCTTCAAATCCTTGAAATCGACATTGCCAAGCAACATTCCGATAGGAGGCATAAGGATATCGTTTACCAACGATGTTACGATCTTTCCGAAAGCACCACCGATGATGACACCGACTGCCATATCCACCACATTTCCTTTTAGGGCAAACGCCTTAAATTCCTTCAAGAATCCCATAAGTTTTCTTATTTATAGGTCAGACATATTATCCTACGATCATCAATACCGCATCGGTAGCGACATTATCGCCCTCACCGACAAGTATCTGCTGAACTGTTCCTGCATAATCCGAAGTGATAGAGTTCTCCATCTTCATCGCCTCCAATACAGCAACTTCGTCACCGGCATTTACGGTATCACCCTCCTTAACCTTCAAGGCAATAACACGACCCGGAAGCGGAGCAACAATCTTATTACCCGAAACAGCCTTCGGAGCAGCTGGAGCCGCTGCCACAGCTGGAGCATCGCACAACTCGATAAGTACGGCATCGGTTGCAACATTCTCACCCGCAACGACCAAAATCTGCTTAACATATCCGGCAGCATCAGATGTAATCGAATTCTCCATCTTCATCGCCTCCAATACGGCAACTTCCTGACCTACGGCTACGGCATCACCCACCTTAACCTTGAACTCTATAACCTTGCCCGGAAGTGGCGCAACGATGGTATGACCTGTAATTGGCTGAGCCTTAGGCTCGGCAACAACAGTCTCCTCCTTTGCAGGAGCCTCTGCGGCAACCTTTGCCTGATAAGCCTTAGTCTTAACGCCTGTAAGGTATGGCTTAGCAACAAGAGGGAACAATTCGAGCAACAACTCCTCCTTCTCGTTCTCGGCAAGTTTTACGCCACCTGCCTCCGGAAGCTCCGGATTTGGCTGATGCTGATACTTCGAGATATCGTAGTTACTCTCCTCGCGAACACCACAAATCTTGAAACGGAACTCCGGATCAATCTTCACAGGAGTAGTACCATACTCACCCTTAACAAGGTTTACGAACTGGTTATTCTTTGTAGTATACATCGGACGACCAGCCTTCAAGTCGAGAGCGCAATTTACTGCCTGTGCACCCACAATCTGCGATGTAGGGGTTACGAGTGGTGGAAGACCTGCCGAAAGACGTACCTCCGGGATCAACTCCATAGCCTTTGGCAAGATATCTTCTGCCTTCAATGCCTGCAACTGAGCCACCATATTCGAGTACATACCGCCAGGAATCTCTGCCTCCTGAACAAGCTTGTTAGGAGCAGGGAAACCGAAGTAAGCCTCTATCTTCTGTGCTGCGTCGAGCAAAGCTACAAAATCCTCCTTCTGAGCCGCTGCAACCGCCTTATCGAGCAATACCTCAACCTCGGCAGGAGTAGCATCTACAACCGGATTAAATGGTTTTGGTGCAGGTTTGTCTGCGCCAAACACCGAGATATTCAACTCCGAGCGAATATCCTTCAACTGCTCGTTAATTTTCGCTACGGCCTCCATATTTACGCCCAAGTCGATGCCGAGTTTCTGACAGAAGAGATATACCAGTTCCAATGCAGGAGCGCCTGTACCTCCTCCAAACCACCAGCAGTTGGTATCTACAACATCAACGCCTGCTGCGATAGCTGCATATACCGACGCCAAACCATAACCAGGAGTACAGTGAGTATGGAAATCGACAGGGATACCTGCCGCTGCTTTCAACTTCTTGACAAGCGCGCTAACACGCTGTGGTGGGATAAGTCCAGACATATCCTTGATGGTGATCATATCTGCACCCAAGCCTGCCAACACCTTTGCCTTCTCCACAAAGTAATCATCGGTAAATACCGGAGCAGGATTCTTCTTGCCCATCAACTTCTGCAAGAATGAAAGCTTCGGATATTTAGGATCTACGGTATAGCAAACTGCACAGTCGGCAATACCTCCATACTTCTTTACATATTTAATGGTCGATTTTACATTCTCAACATCGTTCAAGCAGTCGAAGATACGCATGATACCCAAACCACTCTCGATAGAGTTACGGCAGAAGCCTTCGATGATCTCGTCAGTATATGGTGCATAACCGAAGAGGTTACGACCACGCGAAAGAGCGGTTAACTTCGAAACATCGCCCACCTCTTTCTTGATACTTTCAAGACGATACCATGGATTCTCGCCGAGGTAACGCATTACCGAATCAGGTACAGCACCACCCCATACCTCCATGGCATAGAAATGCGCATCTTTGTAATAAGGCAGGCATCGCTCAATCTGCGCCTGAGTCATACGTGTTGCAAAAGACGACTGCTGGCCGTCGCGCAACGTCAAATCTCTGATTTTAAGAATTTTAGCCATAATTTTAAGGTTATTTTATGTTTTTACAAATTTATTTTCTATTGTTGGTAAAAACAAAGTTAATAATTGTTAGTCAAAAAAGCAACAAAAAATAAGCAAAAAGTTACATTCACGACAGTATGGTTGTAAAATTGACAGACATAGCGACACGCAAAAAATAAAAAAATCACAAAATTTAGCCAAAATATTTTGCAGAAATAGAAATTTAGTCTATCTTTGCACTCGCTTAAACGCAATGGCGGGATAGCTCAGCTGGTTAGAGCGCATGATTCATAATCATGAGGTCGAGAGTTCAAGTCTCTCTCCCGCTACACAAGGACTGTAATCAATCTGAATTTCAGATTGTTACAGTCTTTTTCGTTAAATTAACGGGACAATTTGGGGACAGCCTGATATTTGGGTTTGCATTTTTGCTACGGCGAAAATGTAAAAAAAATGTTGCCTTTACAAAATCTGCGTAGTTCTACGCTAAACGAAATTTTATCGTTTACCTATCCAAAACTGCATACCGGAGTATGTTGGTACATCTCTTTTTACGCCTACGATCCTGCAAAGGGCGTATTGCGTAGAAAGCGTATCAAAATCAACTCTGTTGGCTCCGCCTCAGAGAAGAAGAGATATGCAGCCCTACTATGTCATCGACTATCCGCAAAGCTCGAAGGTGGCTGGAATCCTTGGGTTGATGCAGAAGCAGACCGCACATACAAATTGTTTTCTGATGCTATACAGCATTACCGAAATTATGTAACAAAGCTCCTGAATGATGGTGTCCATCGTATGTCCACCCATCACGATTGTATTTGCTTTGCTCGTATCTTGGAGGAGTGGAACTCCTCGCAAGCGGTACCTATTAAATATGTGTATCAGTTTGACCGCACTTTCTGCGTGCGGTTCCTCGACTATATCTATATTGAGAGGCAGAACTCTCCTCGCACTCGAAACAATTATTTGGCTTGGCTACGCACATTCAGCTCTTTCCTGGTGCAGCACCTCTATCTCAAAGAGAAGCCGACTGACGGTCTTATCAGCATCGGCAAATCGTTATTGACAAAGGAACGCCAAGTGATACCGCCAGTTGATATGCAGCGACTGCACGACTATCTTGTCGCTCACAACAAGAACTATCTGCTCGTTTGCTACTTCCTGCATTATATGCTTATTCGCCCAAGAGAAATTGCGAAATTGCGATTAGGCGATATCTGTGTGGCGAAGCAAACCATCTTCATTGCAGATGTCATCTCCAAGAATAAAAAATCTGCTGTGGTTACTATGCCGGGCAAGATTATTAAGTTGATGGTGGAACTCGGATATTTTAACTATCCAAGCGAGTATTATATCTTCTCCAAAGATTTCAAACCTGGTCCAGAGTGGGTAAACGAAAAGACCTATCGAGATTATTGGAGTTACTATGTTCGACCAGCTTTGAAATTTCCGAAGGAGTATAAATTCTATTCACTGAAAGATACAGGCATTACCTCGATGCTTCGTGCCGGCTATGATACTCTATCCGTCAAAGAACAGGCTCGACACTCCTCTCTGTTGATGACAGACATCTACACTCCGCAAGACATTAAAGAGGCTAACCCGACTTTGTTAAACTATAATGGTATATTATAATAAGGTATGAAGAAGTTACGCCCTCCTCCAATTTGTTCCAACTCTTACACTTTTGGAATAAATTTTGCAAAGAATAGAAAAAAAACTATTAAATAATTTTGCTAATAATAGAAAAATATCTATCTTTGCATTGTCAAACAATAACAAAACAAAGATATGAAATCAGCAGAATTAAGGAAACTTGTTGAAAGAAACGGTTGGATCTGCGTAAGGGCTTGCGGAAGTCATTACATTTACGAGAAGGAAGGAGTCCGATACACAGTTCCATTTCACGGAAGCAAAGAAGTTGGTAAAGGATTAGAAAAGAAGATTAAAAAGGAGATGGGGCTGAAATAAGCCCCTATCCCCAAAACTAGAAAGGAGATTACAATATGAAAAAGATTGAGGCAATTATCGAGAAAAATGCAGATGGCGAATATAGCGTTTACTGTGTTGATGAAATGTTCTCTGGAATGGGTGCGACCGCCGAAGAGGCAAAGGCGGATATGCTTGGAGCAATGAAGCACTATGTTGAGTCTTGCAAAGAGGATAACTACCAATATCCAGCTTGGCTCGATGGCGAATATACCATTGTTTACAAGTTTGATGCACAATCTCTCTTGCAGTATTACGCAGGAATTATTACTCCCGCTGCGTTGGGTCGTTTGTCTGGCATAAGTTCCAAGCAATTGTGGAGCTATATGCACGGCCATTCAAAACCTCGTGAGGCACAACGCCAGAAGATTGAAACGGCATTACACAAACTCGGTCACGAGTTGGTAACAATCTCTTTGTAGTTATTGTTTGACAGCGTTTCTTCAAAGAGTGAGCCCCGACAGTTTATGTCGGGGCATTTTTATTTTTATCTTACTAAAAATCCCAATAGCAGAAGCACCAATCGTCTTCTCTCTCGGTATGGTCAGTGTTGCTAGAATAGGTATCCATAACCGGCTGTTATATAGTTTTCGTTACCAAGCCTCTGATAACCGACCTTCGGAAAATGGTGGTCTTTAAGAAGCACCCCGACTTCGAGAGATGCTCCCGGCTTTACGCCGATGGAGAGACTACCTCCGACATATGGTCGAAATTGACGCACTTTCACAACCGTTTGCTCAACAGTTCGTTGGAGCGGAATAATAGTCGCTGATGCACTTGCCAGCCTATTGGCTTCTACAATAGCCTGAACTTTATACACGCCTGTTGTATCGGTAGAGAAATCCAAATTGTATTCTCGGCGTTGCAGATAGTCTGCAATAATAGCTGCTGTGTCGGCTGGAATAGTTACAGTCTCTTTGACGGTATCACAAAGTTGCAGTCGTGGCAAACTTCGGAATTGTGGCAAGTCTATCGGCTCGCTTTTATAGAGCTTCGGCGAGTCGATTTTAATTGTCGTTGCAGGTCGTTCAATATATCGAACACTCTCAACTATTTGCACTTCTTGTTGAGAGCCTATAACCCAACCACATATTACACCAACTATTAACGACACAAGAATACGGGTTAAATTTTGCGTCCGTTGCTTTGTTTCCGGGGTACTCATATATTATGCAGCGTGCAACTCGATACACTTCTTAATTGATTCAACATACCACTCCGCAATAGCCTCTCGACCTTCCTCGCTCAACAGATAATCGAAGTCTTCTCGATTATCGTAAAAGAACGCTTCTACAAGTACCGCAGGACAAATGGTCTTTGTTACCATATAGAAACCAGCTTCGTAATCGTGGTCGCCATCGCTCATATCCGCAAGCAGTCTAGCATTTGCAAACCGCTGTTTTCCACAATGCCAAAACACCTCGGCATACTCGTCACTCTTCGTTGTACCTCTCGAAGTCCAGAGAGATATTCCCCTCGCATCGTGTTTTACCGAAGCGTTAGAATGCACCGACAAGAGCAAGCAGTTCTCCTTACCATATCTTGCACACAGTTCGTTCACTCGCTTGGCTCTCTCCGACAGTGGAATGTCCTCAGATTCAGGAGTAATAATATGCACCGGGATTCCAAGCGAATATAGTTTCTTGGCGACACGATTAACCGTTTCACGATTTGACTCCCATTCGTAGAAGGTTCTGTTGTCAAACGCCCAGCGTTTGCCGGGCGTGTTCTCACCGTGACCGCCATTGAGGAGGATATGAAGGTTACTCATTGCTTTCCTCCTTCTCCTTGCTCTCCTCTGGTGCTATCACAATGCCCCAATAGAGCCAACCGATGAATAAACCGTTTGTGTAGCTGGGTGCTATGTGCTTTCGCCAAAAGTTTATACTCGGTATAAACTGAAAGCATCTACCCCAAAATGACCGAAAAATAACTTTGAACTTCATAATCGTAAATGTATTAAATTGGTGGTAAAATGAATTGTATTTGTTCTGCAATCGTTTCTAAACGGCCTCTTGCATATTCTGGCGAAACATCTGTTGTGTGATTATACTCGCAAAAGATATTGCCTATCCAGCCGTCATCATCAGTAGCCAATCTACGAATAATGGCAGATTGAGAGCCTGCATTAAGGAGGAATGCACGAGCTCGCTTATCACGAACATTTGTCGAAATATCTTTGTAATAGAGATAATCTCTTGAAGAGAGATCCGAAGCAAACTTTGCCACGCTATCCATTGGCAAATTCTGGATATTGGCCTTCATTCCTTCTGCACCAGTGCGATGTACCTCAATAGTTATAGATAGATACTCTCGATGCGTCAGTGGGTGAGGTTGGACAATATACACCCTGTCCGCTTTGAGGTCGGTTAGCAAATTCCACAACTTGCCATATATCTGTGAGATGTATTCTCGATTGCGTTGCGTATGTCGTTTTAGATCTTCTTCTCTACGCTGAAGTTCTAATTTAAGCAACGCTTCCTGGCGTGGCTGCTGGTGTTTCCACCACGCAATAAGTATCACGCCTATTGCTGTTATGATAGGCGAAATGTAGGGTGCAAAGTCTTTTAATATCTGTTCCATATCACAAAAGTAGCCACCCGAAGGTGGCTACAAAAGGACAGATATTAGAACATCTCAGGCGTTAAAAATTCTGCATATGATTTACTTTTGACCATTCGCTTTGCCCGGTTCTTGGACTTATACCTGTTGCGTATAACAACCTTCGTACAACACGCTGTAATGTAGATATATTTGAACCATATCGGAGATATCATCTTGGCAGTTTTCATTCGGCGACCATAACTATTAGTATGCACCATCATTCCCCAATAACTGTTTATTGACGATGCGAATTTGTCCACAAACTTTTCGGCATCACCATTTTCCGCTATCTGATTATAGTGGTGTATGGTATCGTAGAAGTGTCCTAAAATGCGATTGGATATGTATTTTCGACCGGGCTTCAATATCCTCCCTACGAACTTGATTCCCTTTGAATAATGGGTAATATGACACTTCTTCGGGTGCAGTTGCACTCCGAGCTGTTCTTTCAAGAACTCGTCTATTTCCCCCTGCAACCCCCGTAAAGAGGCTAGGTCGCTGCTGACGATTTTACCATCGTCCATAAATCGCACATACTTGTCAAAACCTTTGACCTTAACAATAAAATAATCGAGAGGAGTCAAATAGAAGTTAGCCTCATCTTGTGATGAGAGGTTGCCTGGAGCAATGCCGATGTTTGGATCATTGTAGCGTAGGCTTTTACTTGGAGGTAATCCCTCCCAAGCAGACAGTGGAGACATTCGGCGACAGTTGCTCTGCGGACAATGGAAGGCAGTGATGCGGGCGAGCCATAATACGACATCTATATCCTCGCCATCGTATCTATCGTTGATAAACTGCTCCATCATTTCCCAGAGTGTCGTCTTGTTGATGCTCATAAAATAACTATGAATATCAAATGAGAGCACCCAGCAGTCTCTTGTATATGCGTTGCTCTCCTCATATATCATACGCTCTAACTCATTGGCAGCAGAGTCGGGGCCTTCGCCCTTACGGCAGTTCTTCGACACATTGCCACATTCATAGTACCACGCTTCATATAGAGGATTAAGGCGAATTTTTAGAAAGTGATGAACGATGCGATCTCTAAAAGCAGAGGCTATTATTTCTCGCTTAACCGGTCTATCAACTATAAAACAATAACTCTGTGCTGGCTGATAAGTACCATCACAGAGTTCTTTGTGAAGCTGCACGAGTTCCTCCACAGCATTCATTGAAAATTCGATACACTGACCTTTTGACTTCTTGTTCTTGATGCAGTCGGCATACGCCTTCAGCACCTCCACAAACGGGATGTCATAGACTCTCTCTCCAATTGCTGCAACGGGCAACACATAGTTTGTGTTGTTACGATTGTTGTTGTTAGTGTTACCACTGTTGAAGTTGATGTTCCAGGAGGCTGTCGCCACTGTCTTAGTCTTAACCGACTGTTGTTCGCCGGTGGGCGACCCAATCGAAAAGTCGAGTTTCTTTCCCATAACCACCGTAACGATTATGGCTCTAGATTTAAGGTCTGCTTGACGCTATCCGGCAAAGTTGCCAGAGTCGCATTCTTCCAACCAGTAGCTTGACGGCCGATGTTCTCCAATAGTATGAAGATTTCGGCACTTTTGTCAAGACTGATTATATGCCTGTCTTCACATATCCGTAGAAGTAATTTCAGCGTACCGAATTTTACAATGAATTGTTGAAGATGTTTGAATCGCTCCAAACCTCGTGTCATATTTGCAGATTGTATCAACTCGCAGCAAGCAACTCCTGTCATAAAGAGTTCGTTGCCGAAGTCGTATTTATAGCTTTTCGGAAAATTTACACGCAAGTCCTCGATTGTCATTAGCAACGAGTACATATCGCGGTACACATCTAATTTTTGTGCAACTGCCATCGTTTAGGAATTTGCTACAAAGGTAGCAAAAAATTCCTAAACTTATTCAATCCATTGTCGCTCTTTGGCATAGGCGACTGCTCGTGCAGCCACCTCTTTTGCCATTGAACGCCACTCTTGAAGAGCATTGTATTCTGCAATATACTCTATGCTCTTTGCCTCCGAAGCACTATCTTTATTAAGATAATTGAGGCTAATTGCTGTAACTTCGTCATTGGAGTATCGTTGCGATATAATAGCCGATACAATCGTTCCATAGGAAAACTCTCTGCCTAACTTAACCGAGTAGATTTTGAATACCTCAAAGCCTAAATCGTTTATAAACTTCTCTTCTCCCCACGAAACCACATATTTACGGCGAAGACGACTTTCCGACATTTGAACTAATGGCGGTTGCACCTCGAATGTTTGAAAATCTTGAATACCCATTTTTCAAAAAATTTTTTCGACTCCCTTCGGGAGTATTAAGTGTTAAAGAGTTAAATTGTTAAAGTGTTAAACCTTCGACTTTTCGATTGCTGCAACGGGCAACACATAGCCTGTGCTGCTACGATTGTAGCTGACAGTGCTACCACTGTAGAAGTAGATGCTCCAGGAAGCTAAATAATAGTTCTCCGTTGAACTCCAATGCCAAGAACTCGGAAACTTCGGGAAAAGCACATTGCCATCACCATCTATCATATTAGTAGGTTTCGCAAAAATCGGATTAGAGTGTTCAAATTCAGGCTCGGAGTCAAGAGCTACATATCCTTTGCGATGATACCAATAAAGACGAGAAAGTTCACCTGCCGCTGGAAGATACCAATTGCCTTGTTTGTAAGCATCTGCAAGAGTTTCTCCCTCTTTGACGGTTGGCTCATAGAAATTACATATTGACGCTGCTTGATAATAGTATAATCGAAGAATATAATCTTCACTTTCGCTGTCCGCTGCAAATTCGTTGTGCTTCTCGTTCAATTCTTCGAGTGAAGATGGTATATCCAAATCTGCGGCAAGGAGCATTTCGTTACGATATGCTATAATCTTTTGAGTGTTGCCTTTGCCGTCCCAATCAGAAAAAGCTCCCTCCGTAAATTCTTTGAAGGTATCTCCATCTGGAGTTAAATACAAAGCCTCCCAATCTGCGTTTTCTGGTATACCGCTATTAGCACCGTCGTATCCATATCTTCCGTAGTTTGTTAAAGCCAGTATATCTCCCGCAGGGTTACTTTGAGTATTTATACCCCATGTTGCAGTACCCGGTCTATTACGACCGACAATGCGTATCAGACCGTCTTCTGCATCGTCTATCTGATAGACAACTCCAATCACCGTTTTATTACGGTCTAAAACATCGTCAAAAGTTCCGTCTGCGTATGCCAAGTCTCCAACTCTAACCTCACGCTTATAGAAGCCGATGGTCTTTGTTGCTATAACCTCTACACCATCGCTTAAACGGATTGTTCTAGCCGTAATAACAGCTGTCGGTGTTCCTACGGTCATATTCTGTTTCAGTGTTAATACACCTGTGTTCTCGTTGATAGTAGCGTATGTTTCATCGCTAATACTCCATTTTACAAGTGTAAAGTAGTTTGCCGAAGCTGGTGAAGGCATTGCTTTATACTCGTAATTACCGGCATTGTATATATAGCTTGATCCCGCTATATTCAAGGTACTGACATTGCGAATTGTATAGGTTACATACAAGTCGTTATGCTCATCGTCTATATTGCCAAACACTTGCATCAACAGTGTTTTCTGCTCGTAGTTAATTGTTGAACTCGACGAGGTTGCGAGGGCAATTCGTCCCGACAACTTTGCTCCTATCTGGGCGAGGTAGAGCAAATGGTCAACAGAGAAGTTAGACCAAGATATACCATCAATATCGACTGCTGATAACACTCGGTTCTCTCTATTCAAACAAGTCTCCACTACCAATTGGCTATTCACTCCGGGACACCCAGATATTTCTATCTGTGTCATAGCGTCTGCTCCTTCGATACTGAATGTAGAGAGTTGTGGAAGATTGGTCAAACGAAGTCGCTGTATCGTCTTCGGTAAGCGAAGCTCTGTGAGGCTGTCGGTCGCTGGCAATGATATTCCTGCGATTGGTGTTCCTCGGAAATCGACACGCTCAATCATTTCGCTGTTGATCGTAACAGAGCGAGTGAGCGATGTGTTGTGAGTAACCACAACCTCTTTGAGCATTGTACACGAAGACAAGTCGAAGCCCGAATTGCTCAACTGATTATTCGGCTCATCGGCAGTATGGGCCAATATCAGACGCTTTAAGCGGCGACATTTCGGGAGGTTGGTCTGAATATCAAGCTGACCAAGTCCCTCCAAGCCTCGCTCTCGCTTGGCTCCATCAGAGCCAATAGTATAGGTCGAGATCTCTGTCAAGAGGTCGGCATCATATATCGAGAAGGTTACCTCGTTTGCACCGCTCGCAGTAATGCCGTTCTCGAAGTACATAGGAGTACCTGCCTCAATGTTTCGCTGGGCTTTAACTCCACCAGAGCCCCAGTTGAGAGAAGCGTAAATAGGGCAATAGTGGCGTAATGCGACACCATCGCCACGCTTCCAAAGACGGAGCATAAGCACATTTGAGGTGCTTTCGCCTGTTGCACACTTTGAGTCCCAATAACGCTGTCTGTACTTGTAGAAGTAGCGAGATAATTCGAGCTTATCTCCATAAGCCATCGAGAAGTTTCCCGTATTGGCATATCCCATACCATCTACATTGTAGAGAGCTTCGCACCAGTGCTGCCAATAGTCTTTGTATCGAGCAAAGAGAGATGATGCATTAAGACCACCGCTACGCATTGCTACATACATAGTCTTAATATCAGCCTCCCATACCTTGGCAACACAATCCCAAAGACCAGACAGACGGCCGTTGAAAATAGGAGTACCAGCAGAACACTGTGCTGTATAAGTACCAGTGGCTGCATCATAGGTCTCTCCGAGTACCTGTCCTGTCTGACTCGTTGTTGCATCAAACGAGTCGCCCCACTCGTGGAAGAACTTCCAACGCAACAATCCTGAATTGTTGAACAAGTTGATTGTATCAGTATCTCGAATGAATGCTAACCATTGGGCGTTATTTGCCGTTACATCATCACACGCAAGGGACATATTCTTGTCCATCGAGTCGGTGCCGAGATGATAGGTCAAGAATATGAAGTAGAATATAACACTCCATTTGTTCAGATATGCCGAGTACTCGGTAGCAAATTTAGCATATCGATATGCGGGTGTGTCGGTAGTAAATACCTCTTCTCCATACACATATTGCTCGTAGCCATCTTCGGCAATAGATAATTTGCGGTAATTTCCATAGCGGAGGCGGTAGCGTTCTGCCACGGAAGGATTACACGATTGTAACCAATTGTGAACACGGCGAATTGCCACTGTTTCAGCATTAGCCTGAGCCACCTGGTCGGCAGAAGCTGCTACACCTAACTTATTGCCTGTTACGAGCGATTTCTTTGGAACACGAGCATAGTACAGTGTTGTGGTAAGGCTGTCAAACTCTCCGTCCCATTTACCGTCTTCCAGTCGGCTCATAAAGAAGTTAATGTTATCATCAACCTCCCAGATTTGATTTTTGTCGGACTTCTTCGAATAGCCAAACATTGACGGGCTATACTTATTGTTGATGAAGTTGTACAACGACAAGAACGACACAATAGCATTTCCGGCATTATCAAAAGTTCGGCGGAAACCTATCTCTGGGAAGCCACTCAACGATTGGCGGTAGGTAATATCTTTGCCTGCTGCATCTTGTTCTGCCTGTCGAGCTGTTAAAATGCTCGGATAACCTCCGGCATTGGTAGCAACGGCAACTAATATGTCTTGATAGGCATTCATTGCCAACATATTAAAAATGCCCTCACACGATGCGAAATTCACCTTATGGACAAACTCGGTTTCTGCGGCATCAACACCCGGAGTAATGGAGAACTTTGTGATTACAACATCACCTTCTGGCAAATTTATAACCCAAGCATTCTCTTCGTTGAACTCGAATGTCTCCGCCCAATTCTTATATGGCAGAGGATAATTGTTTGAAGATGTACCATCACCGTTTATTTCGTGAGCACCAGCCGTAAAACTTGCTTTTGCATATCCCATCTCCTTGTTCCATTGAGGATTAACAAACACGGTCTTATCGCAGGTGCGAGGATCGTTCTTCGATGTAGGCAACTGCTTCATCTCCCAAATGATATACGGCGTATTTGGTCGGGCTTCAAGCACCTTTGCCAAAGACACAGCTCCTGCACTATCGAGAACATCGTTTCGCTTTGCGATAGCGATTTTATCTTCAAGGTTTGGCGTATCGAAGGCGTAGTTGTCGATCATTTGCTGGTAGTTCAGACTCTTGTCATATACACGCACGGTGTAGAGTGTAATATCGCAGTCCGAAGATCCGATGACAATCTCTTGCGGTATCGTCTGTGCCCACTCCGAAGTGTCATAGTTCATCATTCGCACGATTACACCATTCACATACAGGTATGCGATATTTGCATAAGTTGTGGTTGAGCCTTGCTCCGCATTTCCTGTATCATTGACACAAGTGGTTGTTTGGCCATCTATACAAAAGCCGATGCGAACACGCTGTTCATCACAGTACAGTGTGTGTATTTCACCGGCTGCACAATGCAGTTCTACTCGATTAGCATAAACAACAAAGCCTATACCATCGTTGATACATCGTATTACCTCCGCATCGATGTTGGTACAATTACCTGTTTCAAACTCGAACTCTATGGTTTTTCCTGTTCGAGCTGCCGAAGACTCTGCATTTACGCCAAAATCAGTAGCGAATGGAGATAGCCCAGATAGAGTTATACTCTTTCCTGCCTTAATATGGAATCCATCATTGTGGAATCCATTATCACCAACAAGGTCAAAGTTGTCGGAACGCACAACGGTACATGTACGAACTCCACCATATTCTGAATGCCAATCTTCCGCATCGCTGTCTGCGTTGGTGCGACCTGCCGCCGACAGATGAACTTTACACTCCGAGGCTGCTTCGAGGGTGACACCAGCAGACTCAACTTCCAAATCAAACGAAGTGCTTGCTGTTCCAACTTTAATCGTTGGTACGATTGTGCCGAGATATTTATTATCTCCGAGCGTCAATCTCCACTCCTGCATACCAGAAGTCAAGTCGTTATTGAGCTGCACTTGTTGCGACATCACCTTTGAAAGAGCAGTACCCGACTTATCTCGCACTATAAACTCCACGGTTACAATGTCTCCCGGATTTCCTGTCGGGAAATAGAAGAAGTATGGGATAGATGCAGTTCCATATAGTTGGGCGGTACGATTAGCTTCTTTGCCGATACATACAGACGGCGAAGACAAACCTCGCTTAATAAATGATGTGGTAATAACATCTGTCGTAATGCCATACTCCGCATTAGTCGCATACAGCTGTATCGAATGTGAGCCATAAGGCAAGGCATTTGTGGAGTCAATGATAAAGTCGTAGGTTGAATTGTTGATAGTGGCCATTTGCTCTGTTAGAGGGTCATTATCAATAATCATATGCACAACAGCAGAAGTTCCTCGACACGCAACACGCAAAAGCCATCCTGAGTCTCGGACAGCACTCTCATCGTAACTATCATCAATAGAGAGGATAATCTCTCGTGTGTATAGGGTATATGACCATTGACGAGATTTGCCATGTGCATTACCTATTGTAATCTGCACCGTGTTTGTTTCCTGTGTCAAATATGGGCCGAGGTCAATGGAATACTCGTTACCTCCTGCCGGCAAGTTCATCGACAACGCATCAACAACTGTTGAGTTGATGATTACACGAGCATATCCTGGCTCGCTATCGAGGTCGGCCGAGTCAGATCCATAATAAGAATTATATGTAAAGCGGATAATGTTGCTTGCCCCCTTTACGATGGTTGTTTCTGGCTGTTTTGTAATACGAGTGGCCAATGTGTAGTCTGCACTACCAGCTTGCTCGTAGAACTCTATTTCAGTCAAGACAAGAGCTTGCTTGTTGTCTGGATCTGACGCCCATTCGTTAAAGGTGTCAGCACTAGCAAAACATCGCACGGTTGCCTTACCTGTTTCATCAGATGTCTTGTTCATATAGCCAACTCTCTCTCCGAAGAGTTTCTTTATGAACTTCTCTACAAATTCGCCCGAATATCCTTCCCAAGGGGTGTTGATATCGGTAATTTCATTTTTCTCTGCCATATCCTATCAGTTTAATACCTCCATATATCTGAACTTTTCCACGGTAACGACATACGCCACCAGCCTGAGCCGAAGCAAGAGCTTACCTCTCCCCATATCTTTCGTGCTCCATAATACATAGCTCGGATAGCAACCTTGCCGTAGTAGAGCGATCCAACTCTTTCTTTTCCTGTGAAAATCATACTTACGCCTCGATGTAGTATAATTGCCCCTCAATGTATGTATGATTGGCAATCATTCGTTTCATTTCCTCTTCGCTCTCAACTCTCTTTGGTGTCAGCAGTGCGATCTGCGACTGCATACCTTGAATATCATTAACGACAGATTGTAGTGTCGATGTTTCCACTACTTCAATCTCGTCATCAGTGGCTCCTGTCCACAGCTGAACATTGAGTCGCCCAGGAACGGGACATGCTCTTTCGCCTGCCGGAAAAGAGCCATCAGCAACATACTCGATGAGGATATATCGCAGTTGTCCATTTCCAATATATCGCTCCGAGAGAGCCAGGTGCGTGAATAGTGTCATTCCGTCATCTGAAATAGAGCAATAATGGCGTTTATCTCCATTTCTCTCACAGATGAACTTTCCACACATTTCGTCAGTATAGTATTGCACCTCTACATGGGAGGGTACCGCTACTTGTGCTCCGTCTTTGTAGAAAATGTGTGATGCGGTAAAATCACCCCTGCTATTTTGTTTGCGTGTTGCCATATCTATTCAATGAAAAAGTCAGGTAATTCGTCCATCTTTTCAGCGTAGCCACCCTTTTCAGCCTCCGCATAGTGGAACTTAAATGTAAAACTATCTATCTCCATTTTTACTCGCTCCGCTTTATACTCCTCGATAATGATCTGTCTATACGAGCCATCATCAAAGAGTATATAGCGGTTAGTCGAGCGCAGGAACTCGTGCCACAAGTTTTCCTCCTGCTTGGTTGTTATATACCCAGTATTAACCTCCCACGATTTTACTAGGCTATTGCTTACTTCTCTTTCGATATCTCTATTCTTGGCAGTAATGATATCGCCATCAGCGATTGATGTTACCTCACCTGTTGCTGTTATGGTATCGAAGCCCCCCAGAGAGTTTTGAAAGAAGAAGTGTGTATATGAGCTACTGTTCTGACGCACTACAAACCTCTGAGGTTTAATAACGACTTCTCCTGCTTTGTTGGTACCATAAACATCGTATGCGACAACTTCGTCATCACAGAGCGTTTTAGCTAACTCCTTAATCCTATTATAGGAACAATCTATTTGTACTCGCATCATAGAATACGAAAGATCGTGTAATCGAACAGAAATAGGAGATGTAGTCTGAAAATAAATCTTCATACACAGGTATCGGCTATTTTCATCACTACCTACATCCTCCACGCAATATACAAACGACAATTGCTGTTTTACGCCTGGCACAACATATTCAATTTGTGGTCGCCAAGTGAGGAAGTTGTGGCTTAAAAAGTCATATTCATCTGCAATCTTCAACTTGTCGTATCCACCAAAAATGGTAGGAACTCTGTGTGACCAAACCGTAGCTTCGTCTGTCTCGTTTCTTGATTGTATGCTGATTTCATCAATTGCTGAATAACGCTCTCCGCCATCTTCAATATGTGGTTCATATGATGTCGCATAGTTATTTACGATATCCGAGGTATGAATAGAAACCTTGTCGTCTACAGCAAACAAAGTAAATGCTATTGTGTCAGAATCTTTGTGATGCACAACAATAGGGGTTTTCGCCTCTCCATTAAGATTAAGCGAAATATCCTCCATGTTTTTAGAGAATAATGATTTAGCGTGTTCTGATATAGCCATAAGCTTGAAGTTTATGCAAATTTAGGAGCCATCTATAGAGTATGAAAGGACACTATATTTCTATTAGCTCTGCTTCACTTTGGTTAATTCCAGTTGTTGTATTTATTCTCACGGTTAGACTCTTGATAATGAACAATTGATTGTTGATCATTATTTTTTTGCTAATGTCCAGATTGCAAATATCGTTGATGTTAAGATCTAACTCGACTTTGAATATATGCTTTTTTTGGGTAATCCATTCTGAAAGTTGTTTGTGGAATTTATTGTATAGTCCATTTTCACCATTAATTCCGATGCTTAAATCATTAGAGGTTTCAACGCCCACATTTTGAGTGTCCGTTGCGTAGCAGTTTCCATAGGCAAGGAGTTGATTATGAATGAGCAAACCTATAAATACATCGGAAGAACGCTCTCCTTCTATATTTGGAAAAGAAAGAATCGGGCATATTGATTTTACACCATCGTTCATTCCAAGTGCTTTTTCAGTGGGCGTTCTACGATGCACCGGAACACATCTAACACAGTTAAATCCAATGTTGTAGCTGAAAGTTTCTTCGATTTTTGCGTCTATTATAGTGCCTTTTACTCCAATATGATTGCAATTATCTATAATAGGGTGTGGAACTAATGGACCGATCCAAGTCCAATATATATCCGTATTATTAAAACCTGTTTCGTAGAGAATACTTACATCTACTTTCTTTCCTGAAAATACATCAGGATTGCCTACAACTTTTGCATTTACAAGTGATGGACTTTCTTTGAAATAGTTTAACATCTCCTCCACCGTAGCAAATTCATTTATTTCGGCTTCTACCGAAACATTATCTTCGCTCGAATCCGGGCTGTTAGCATACTTGACTTCATACGCTTGAGCCTCCCTCGTATTTATGGCGGTGCATCTGCAAATTTTATCACTCCAATCCTCTGACGAAGATTCCTCCAATATGTTTTTTGCAGATTTCATGTAAAAAAATCGTCCTACTGGATATATACTAGCCGCAAACATTTTCAAAACATTTGACAAAAAGTCTGCACAAGACATTTTGGGCAGAGCTTTTGACAGCCTGAGAATATTTCGATCTCCTTCATCGTATGTATTTTCGTAGATATCCAAGAACTCTGTAACAGTAACATCGTTAGGAGCAACAATAACCATCTTTGAAAGAGTCTCCAATATATCATCGTCAATGATAATATCTGGAAACATTTTTTGTATTAGCCATAAAACCTTTACTACGGCAGTACTACCATTTACCGATGCTGTAAAATTAACAAACTTATCAACCCTAGAACACTCTGCGTTAGTAATACTATATCCATTTGAGGCAGATGGGTATATTGTTCCTGTGCCGATTTGAAGCTCACAATCTGCAACAAATGTTTCTCTAATCATAACAGGAAAAGCAATATCCTCTCGGCCAGTTTTATTACACTCACCGACTAGACTAGTGTTCCATTTGGAAATAATGTCGATATCAGGTAATTCGTGCAATTCTCCTCTGATAAAATCGGGCAGTTCTGTTCCTTTGAACGAGTATTCGATTTCTCCATCACTCGCACTAATGAACACCAATTCTCCCTCTAATACTGCAATTCCGTTGATTAGGATACTTACAGGGATGTTTGTGTTCTGGGGACCGACTAATACCCCAGACCACAAACCAAATGCTTTCCTATTCTGTAAACTCAATGGGAAAGTTATCGTAGTCGATATGCCGACAGGCATATTATCTGACTCTAACAATGGGTGTTCTATTGTGTATTCAATGTCAACACCAGCCTTTAAGTCCAGTGAAACTCCACTTTTTGTTATAACCTCTATCATCCTCCGATATTTGCTTTTGATTTGATTTTATTGTATTTATCCGTCTGCTCAATTATACCATTCGGCCCCAACATATATACTTTCGCATCGATAGGCGTATTCAGTCTTTCTAGCAATTTTACAAGTACCTGTTGGAGAGCAGGATCATTAGACGAAGAACTTGCATACGCATTAAAACCTGGATATACTACATCACCGACATATCCGCCACCTGCTCTGCCCAGAACAGTACGAGGCGAGTATATTGCAGAGAAGTCAAGCGTATCGAGCGTGCCATTCTGACGAGCTGTCTCCATTGCTGACAGCAACGGATAAATGGTTGGGTTCTGAATAGCCTCATTCGGCATTACATACTCGGTACCGTTCTCGGCCACTAACACTGTTGGCGATGACACAAAGCCTCGTCGATTAGGATTGAGGCGTGCCCGGAATGGTTTGCCGTCCTGTTCTCTACGCACATCGATAAGCCCGCTACCAATCGGACCTCCGTCCTCTGCTCCGGTGGTAATAGGTGTTGCTGCGATTAGGGCAGTTTGTGCTACACCCATAGCAAGAGTAGCCGCAGCTGCAATCAAGTTAATCGGCCAAGGCATACCCGTTAGCGACTTTGTTACTCCGAGAGCCGTGTTTATTACAGACTCGGTAATGCTCATTGCCTTTTGGCGTTTAGCTTGCTTTAATGCCAACTCCTCCTGATATGCCTCATACTCGGCGTCCATAGCTTCAACCTCCGCATTGTATTGTGCTTCGGTTATCAAGCCAGCATCAAGGCGTTTTTCGAGAGTTTTTTTCTTCTCGTCATTACTTTTTTTGTACTTCTTCAATTCTGCTTCCTCAGACTTTGCCATAAAGTCATTGACTTTACCCCATATTGACATAACTGAATCGGCAAGGGCTTCAGTCATTGTAATGATGTCTTCGGTGTTGAATCCGTCTTTGAGAATTTCATCCCATCGCTCACCACTAATACCCAAGAACTCTGCAAAGAAATTTTTATCATTTTGTGTTCCTTCCGAGGTACCTTTGAGTTTATCAAGTTGTTGGCGCAGGTCGGCAATCTGCGCTAATAGTTTTGTCTTATCAGCATCAGAAAGAGTAACTCCTATTTCAATATCGCCTATTTTTGCATTGCTGACAAGAGTCGATAAAGTAGCGATCATCTCGTTGAGATACTTCTCATCGAGAGCGTTCAGCTCTGCCCAATGCTCTTTGCGTTTCTCTCGGCGTTCACGCTCACTGCCAGAGAAGGTATCCATCTCTTGGCGTTGACGCTCGACCATCTGCATACGAGCGATTTTGTAGGCGTTCTGTCGAGCCTCGACCTCTTTGTCAGCCTCTTCGAGTTGGATTTTAGCCAAGCGAGCCTTGTGTGCTTTTTCGAGAGCCTCCAAAGCTCGTGCATTACCAGCATACTCTCGCTTTAACTTTTCGTACTTCGCATTCTCGATGGCGATGCGATCACCGCTCATCTCGGCGATGTCTTGATTTATTTTATCCTGCTTACGAGCCTCGTCTTCTTTGGCTTTTGTAGCCTCCTTGGCTTTTCGCTCTGCCTCCTTGGCATCTTTCTCTTCTTGCTTCTTCTGACGCTCCTTCTGCTGAATGAGTTTGTCTGCAAGGTCTTCTTCGAGTGCAACTCGATCTGCACCAGAGTCCGCATTCGTTGCCAAGCGAGCCTTCAATGTGTCAATCTCCAATTGGAGCAACTTTGCATTGAACTCCTCCTCTGTCATAGTTTCGGAGGTCTGATACTCCTTTTTCAAGGCAAGACGAGCCTGCAAGAACTGTTCGTCACTGCTCAACGACCACTTTTGGTCATAGTTGCCACCACCATTTCCTCCGCTTGATGTAGTTGTTGTGGTACTAATGGTTGTGCTTGTTGTTCCTGTTCCCCCAGCTGTTCCTACTAGACTTTGGAGCTCTTTTTGAGCCTTTTCTGCAACCGCCCTAACTCTTTTGAGGCTCGCCTCTGTCTTTTTCTCATATTTTTCTGCATTCGTGGCTTCCGTAGCAGCAATCAATGTATTATAGTCCAGCACACCGTCAGAACCTGCGACGGCCATACCTATTCCTACCTTTTGCCAAAAACCGACTTTCCTATCTTCGCCAGACAACTTATCTTCTCCTGCTTTATCGAGAATTTCCTGCTCCTTTTTCAATGCAGCCTTGATTGTTGCCTGTGCGATGAGAGCTTGAGTGTGCTGTCTTACCGCCTCCGCAGCTTTGCCGTTAGCGATAGTTTCTTGATTTATAAGGTTGATACCATCAGGCATTAACGCCTGCAACTCTCTTATTGCAGCATTGCGGCTATTTTCAGATACCGTTGTATCTTCAATTATCCTCATCAGACTTCTCATCTTCTCGGCTTTGCCGACAAGACTTCGCCCCTCTTCATCAGTAATTTCAGCTGCCTTCTTCGATATATCAGCAGCCTCTTGGTTGCGATCTTTCATCACCGCCATCGCCGTTGTTACAGCCCCGACTACGGTTCCAAGTGCCATAAATGCCCAACCTAGAGGACCTATTGAAGCAAAAAGTGTCTTCAATGCAATATTTGCAGCTGCGAGATTGCCAACAAGCAAATTCTGTACTGCACATAATAGAGCGGTTGATTTAGACACAGCCATCTCTGCCGACTTCAACAAGGCGAGTTCTCTGGCTCGTTGGCGCAAAAGCACCATATTACGCTTGCTATAAAACTCGGTCAGTTTCTCCCACGCAATCATAGCCTTCTTTGCTCCATTGTACAAAGCAATAACAGTTGCCAAACCAATAATGACAGCCTTATATTTGGTGGCAAAACTAATCAGACTTGACATTAGGCGTATTCCGTATGTTGTCAATGACAACGAATGGGTAATGATTGGCGTAAGCTGCTCTCCAAGGGCCACCGCATTTTCGGTAACTTTCTTCTTCGCCTTCTCCATTGTTGCCATAGCGGAAGAGTTCATTCTATTAAACTCCTCTGTGGCAGAAGTACCCTCTCTAAACGCTTCGGCAGCGAGTGCTTGTTGCTGTCGGATCGTCTCTGTATTTTGAGATAATGAGCCCAGGATCTGCGAAGCTCTCTGACCTTCCAATCCGAGTTCGCTGAGAGCTGCAACGGTTCCGAAAGTTCCGCCCTGACCAGCACCCTCTAATACTCGTAGCAAAGCCTCATTCACATCGCTATTGAGCAAAGTAGTGAAATCTTCGAGGCTCATTTGGGCGACCTTTGCGAACTGCTCTGTGCGGCGGAACATACCCATAATGGTCTGTCCCAAAGCCGTCGTCGCAGTTTCACCTCGCTGTCCGAGGCTATCGAGAGTAGCAGCAAGACCAAGGATTTGCTCAATCGACATATTTGCAGTCGGTGCAATACCTGCCATACCTTGTGCAAATTCAACGATATATCCCTCGTTGGCAGTCGATGCCATACCGAGAGTGTTGATAGCCGAGCCAACTTTCAACATCGACCTCTCCATTCCGTAATCATCTTTCAGTTTGAAGATGTCGACCAGCTTACCAATCTGACGAAGAGCCTCTTCTGCATTGCCGCCGAGGTCCTTCGAAAGAGCAACATTTATCTTGTCGGCAGCAGAAACGAAGCCCAGAATATCATTTTGTCCCGATATACCCAACTTACCTGCAACCTCGGTAAGAGCGAGCAGATTATTTTGAGATGTACGAGTATCGAGCTTCTTTAACTCGTCTGACAACTCACGAATCTCCTCTTTTGTCATATTGGTTGTTCGAGAGGCACTCGTCAAGGCTTCGTCATACTCCATATACGCCTGTCGAACATTGTTTATCATCTGCTTAAAGATGGCGAGCGTAGCAAAGCCAGCGGTTATCAGACCGATATATCTATTTACTTTGCTAGCTAAATTACCCAATGTTAGACCAGTCTCTTTGGATTGTAGCTTCAACTCTTCGTGTCGTTGTGTCACCCCTTTGAGTTGATTTGCCAGCTCGTGCCAAGCAACTGTGCCCGGAACAGTATGGCGTAGAGCCATACGCAAAGATGTAGCCTTACGAGAGAGGTCGTCCATAGTCATACAACTAAGCGACATGGAATCTCTCATACTATTAAGCTCTGCTTTGTTTCGCTTGATGACAGCCGAATTCTCTTTTATCTGCCTGGTCAGAGATTTATACTGCTCTGTGTTCTGCTGTCCAGATCCTTTTAATAGGCTCTGTTCCTGACGAAGCACACGATTCTCATTCGACAAATCTCGTACTTCTCTGGTTAGGTCGCTTATCTTGCGGCGAGCTGGGTCGCCATTGACAATGATATTTAAGCGAAGGTCTTCGTCTCGTACTATTTTTCCCATATCTATTCGTTGTTTATCTCTGTTCTAATTCGTGCAATAGTGTCCTCCGTGTATTCCGATGTCAATCTCTTTGCGATGGAGTTGTAATGACCAAATACAAAGCGGTTATGGATACGCCTGTTTCGTTTTATCTCCTTCGAGCCATACCGCAATTTCTTCATATCGAGGAAACGCTCATATATGGTGTGGCTAAATGTTAATTGGCCACCATCTGTCGAGGCATTCGAAACGGTAGTGCTTCGGGCACCCAGCAAGCGTCCGCTACGAGTTTTCAACTTTTGCCCAATCGCAAAAGTTTGATTTCGCAAGAGCCTGCGTCCTTCGTCTTCGAGGATAGATTTTACAAAGCGTTGTTTGATTGACATTGTTGCAACTAATTTGCAACAAAAATAGCCACCCGAAGGTGGCTACAAAAGGACAGGGAAAAGGAAGCTTATAGGCCGTCTGTATCTGACCTAAATTTATCAATTAGTGTCAAAATTCCGCCGATGACAGCACCGCAGAATAATAATAAACCATAACCAGCAGCAATAATAATCCCGATGGCTATTATCAGCATCAATATCAAGCCTATTGTATCAATCAGTCCCATAATGCAGTTACTTTGTGAGTACAAATTTAACAAAAATTATTCAATTATTCGTTACGCTCCTCAATTCTTGTAGGTCGCATACCGAGTACCGACTCAATCTCGGCAATCATTCTCTCCTTGTGTTCTTCGGTCTCTACCGAAATTTCGTAAACTAAAATCTGTTTCATAGCGTTTTCTTGATTAGGAATTAAAGTGAAATGTAACTAAACTTATATTACAGGGTTATCCAAGTCTTCCATTACTCGATAAGACCTGATAGCCGAGAGTACAAGACTAACAGTGGCAGCGAATAAAATCCGCCAGTCCTCTGCTTCGGCAACAACCACTATTGCGAAAAAAGAGACGGCAAGCCAAATAAGCGACAACTTATCCTTCCAGTTCAGCAATAAATATCTGCGTCCGAGCGTGCGTATCGCCCAATACTTCAATCTGCGTTTCATAGGGCTACTTCTCTTCGATAAGTTTACCTACGATTTGCTGAGCCATAAGGTCGCCACCCATCTCCATCATCGCATTGACGAGATGATCTGTTGCTGTGCCGACACAATCTTTGTACGAGTCGTAAGTGGCTCTGTCCGGGATTGCTTCGAGATAGTTGAGCAATGCAGCTCTGGCATTGGCAATCTGCAAAAGAATTTGCGAGAGTTCTTTGTCGATTGGTAGTTCTTTCCAATCGGTGCGTAAGGTTTTACGCTCCTGAGTTTTTTCTTTCATAGTAGGACATTTTTAGAAAGTTAAACAATATGTATGTGCAAAGAAAAAAGGCTTCGCACTGACCCTTTGTCCTACACTGTTATGAACAGCAGCAGGCGCATTAACGCTCTGCAAGGGAGTACGAAACCTATTATATATACGGGCATAAAAAATACCCGCTATATGTGCGAGTCTTCCTCGCTGTTCATAATGTAGGACACCACAAAGGTAGTGAATGATTTTGGATTTGCAAACATTTTGCGAATTTTCTTTGTCGATTGGCAACTCTCGCCAATCTGTGCGTAAAGTTTTACGCTCCTGTGATTTGTTTGACATAATGTGATAGCATTTAATTTGAGGAATAAAAAACAGCGGCACTCCTCTAACCCGCTGCTATCACATCTCGAAAGGTGTTTACTATTGCCATTACAACAATAGTACGGGGTGAAATACCGCTGAATTTAATATGTATAGGCACAAAAAATGCACCTTGTCTTCGGTGCGTCTCCACACCTTTCGTATATGATAGCACTACAAAGGTAAGGAGATTTTTTGAATTTGCAATAAAAAAGGTGAGAAATTTTTCTCACCCTATCTATTTGGAGTATAATAGTGTTGTTTTCTTGATTGGACTTCTTCTATAATAAGATAGTCATAAGTCCAATTACTTGTATCTGTCCACTCTCCTCCTAAATATCGGATATCTATCTTATAAACATACTCTATTGGTACTCCAAAAACATTCTTGGCAGTAAATTTTTTCAATAAAGTGCCACGATTTTCGTCTAAATAATCCGGAGTCCAAACAGTATCCCAGCCAAAATCGGCGGTTGCAGGATAATTAAGTCTTTCTTTGACAAAGTCTTCGGAAATGATAGAAGCTCTTGACTTAATATTGACAGATGACTCACAACCAATAAAGCATAACACTAAACTGATAACTAATAAAATCTTTTTCATACTCTTAAAATTTAGGAAATACGATTACAAATATAATGATTTTTCGCTATCGTTGTCACGCTTCGTAGTATAATATAGAATAAGGTTGTCCAATGTTGCAAGTAATGTTGCAAGCAAATGTTTTGTGTTATTATGCCCTTTCTTTTTTTTCTGTGAAAAGATTAAAAAGAAAGCAAAGTGCTGGCACATAGTATATTACTTTCTTTTCTTGAATACAATAGCGTTTATTTCTTTCTTTTATTGCCAAAATTAAAAGCTAATCTATTCGCCCTTTGTTCGGGAAGATAACTTCCTAAACAAAAAGAGGTGGTCGAAACCACCTCTGCGACTAGGAAACGCCGATTATCTGCGTTCCGAGAACATTTGAAATCTTGGCAAGAGTTCTGATGGTAAAGTTGTGCGTTCCTCGCATCCAGCGAGAGATCTCCGCTTCGTTTTTACCCAAAGCCTCTGCCAACTCACGCTGTGTCATACCTTTCTCTTTAAGAACAGCGTCAATCTTATCCACGATAGCAAACGAAAGATCTATTTCAGTCTTTACATCTTGCGACACCTGGGATAGACAGCTTTGGAATAAGGCATTTGTTTTCATAGATTAAAAGTTTTACCCTCAATACCGACTATTTCTTTCTCCTCAATGCTTAATGAGCCATTTCTTACACCAGACTCTATTAGTCTTTCAAACTTTTGCAAATCGAGTACATATCCACTCAAAATAGGATCTTCGTTATATGTACGAGTTGTCTTTATTCCACCGTTACCAACAATCAAAATTTGGTCCGACATTCGCAAACAATACAATCTCAACTGCCCCGACTCAATAGGTATAGCACACACTCCATCATTAAACTTTCCTTCTGGTCTAAAATAACGCTCTAATGCACCATTGGTAAGTATTTTGCTTACCGCATATACGATACGCTGAAAATCTACATTCAACTCTGCATTATCCTTGAATGTCTGCAAAAATTTCTCAAATTCTGTTACATTCTCTCCATTAAATTTGATGGAGTAAAGGCTAACAAGTTCCGACTGCTGTACGATTTCTAATTGTGCTTGGCTCATAGTTTCTTCATTTTTTGTACTGCAAAGATAATACAACTTTACTTAAAAGTCAAGTATTTTATAAAAAATAACAAAAAAACGCCACGATTTTGTCGTGACGCCCGGTCTAATCTCTACCTCACGGCAGTAATTTTGACCTACTAAATTCCTAAATCGTATGAAAATGCTTATCTGAAAGCCAGTACCATTGAATAGCCATTCCAACCTCCGAAGATAGACGAAACTGGGAAGAGCTCTGTGCCAACGAGGTCAAGCCCCATCAGTTCCGGACTGCAAGAGGATATGTCGTCTTCTATCTTACCCAAGATATTGCAAGCGATATTGACCAAGTGGTTGAATTGGGTGTCTTCCGACTCCTCGGTTACGCTTGCACCCTTAATCTTCTCAACCACAAATATAGCGGTACTATATTCTGTGGTATAAGAGTCAGAGTCTCCTTCTTGTTTGAGTTCTGGGCGTGCAACGATGATTTGCACGCCGTGTCGCATAGCCAAGCGAGAAGCTGCTTGTACCTCATCGACAACTCGAATAGGTTTAATATCCATATCAGGCACACGCAAGCCTGTAAGATATGTCGTCAGTTTATTTAGATTTTCCAATCTTTTCATTTCGCTTATTCTCTTTATAGTTATGCCACATTATACTGATGATTGAGTACAGAGGCTCCTCATTCACTCTCTCGATGTTGCCAATAGAGCCTTCTCGTGCAATCTCGATAGCGAGGTCTTGCCAATTACTCGACAACTCGCCTTTTGAGCCACTGCCTCCCGAAAAGAGTCGAGAGAGTTCTACATCTTCACCATCGAGTTGGATCGTTCCCGTTTGCAGGAAGTGAATACACGAAGCAAACCACAACATAATCAAAGTTTTCTGCCAACTCTTTAATCGAGCTGTTCTGCGACAACAAGCCTCGATATTCACATTGGTAACATCTTCGACAAATCGGCCTACTCGATTAGGTTTTTTTGTTCGAACACGGTAAAGATGGGCTATACACTCGTCGATATCGTTAGGGTCTTGTGTCTTGAAGAATGTATTTAGAGCAGTGGCTGCACATCGAAACTCTCCAAATGAGAGATCCTGCAATGCGTCTGCTGGGCCATATAGCCTACGGCGGAATAGTCCGGGCTTAATAGATGGCAAAGCATTGACTATCGAGGAGTATGCAAGCATCACTCTGTTATCCTCTCGCTCCTCGAACAGCCAACCGAGATAATTCTCGCAAAGAGTATAGATGTTGGAGTTGCGTTGAGCAATAGCCTCCTCTGTCGCAAGCTTCTCCCATCGTACACTTCTCCAATCGTACTTCATACCCATAAGGTAGTAGAGAACTCGGACATTGAAGTCGAGTAAAGACCAGCCAAGCCTCTGGCACTTATCGTATAACTGAATGATATGGCACACCTGTTTAGAGGTTAGTTCATCCCAAGATGAAGGGATAGAACACTTTGCGCCTGTTTCCGGAATTTCAATAGTCGTCATTTAGCACCCTCCATTAAAGAACTTGTTTGAACGCTTGTTTTCAGGCAACAAAGGATAGTCCTCGTATCTGTTTTGTCCTGCAACCTCAGATAGTAAATCCTGCATCGCCTCATTAGACTGCTGTTTGAGTTTGTTGAGATACCACTCCATCTCCTCGGTAGAAGCCGTTTTATTAGCTCTATTGCCCTGATAAGTAGGCATAAAGCGTCTTGCAATAGATTGAGGAAAGACCTCAATCGACCATCGCTCAACAGCGATTACAAGAGCTCCGAGCACAGCTGCTCTACGAGCACAGTAGAGCAAAGCTTCGTCTTCACTAGCAACAGTGTCTTTACTGATACGCTCCCAGGCATCGCCCAAGGCCTTTTTTAGCTTGGTCGTCTGCACCTCGACAATCAGAGGCAAGAGCATAAAGAATAGGTAGTACGATTGCTCGATTGGATATACAGACTCGAAGGTGTGAATATCCTTCACTATTGAGAACTGCATATTACGCCTCAAATAAGACTCCTTCCAACCTTGGATTTCGTTCTTTTCGAGATAGGCAAAGAGTGCATCAAGAGAACGATAGTACTTCTCCTGCATTGCTCTATCATCTCGGTCTATCATCCACTCGAAAGGAACTTTCTCGTCATCGCCAGCAGTAATCTTACGCCCAGAGTCTTGATGCAAAACCGTTGTCTGTCTAAAATATCGCATCATCGCAAGACAAGCAATAGGCAGTTGAACAGCCTTTACCAACTCTGCGTTGCTATCCTCGGCATACGCATCTTTTGCTGCCGACACAACCTCTTCGCCTACGAGGTTGGCAACCTCACGAGCTGCATCGTTCAGTTCGCCAAAAATGGCTTCAAAGTTATTGCTTGGGCAATATGTTCCTGTCAATTCGTACAGCTCTACTGCACCGTTCTCGTTTTTATTGAACAACATAGTTACTCTTGATTTTTAATGCGGTCAGACGATGACAGAGCCTCCTCTGCTTTAAGCGATTGGTGATAGAAGCCGAGTCGTAAATTCTTCTTAGGGAAGTTGAAGGCGATTGCTTGGTTAATCTGCTCCAATATAGCCTGTTCTGCAATGGCCACATTCGAGAGAAGGTGCAAACGGAACGCATACAACATTTCCGAGCCACTTGCCAGCTTGCCATTTACCATAACATTCGACAATGAAGGGTGGAGTCCCATTCCAGAGGTAATCGCAGACGAAGAAGCCTCCGCAATCTTCAACTGGCTATCGACAAAGTCTTTGATTTTCTGGTCTATTGCCTCAATCTTCCAAGTGTGAGTTGCACCTGTTTCATCGGTAATATCAACGGTGTGGAAGAATTTACCAGCGTTCTCTTTGCCCGACAAGACATGTGTGAGGTCTTCGAGTAACTGAGTAGATAATTCAGCAATTCGTTTCTCGACTTGTGCTTCACTCCACTCTGGGTGCATTTGTTTAATCACCTCTCTCTTGTTTTCCCAATACTCAAATGGAGAATGAACATGGTAGGCAAGATTAAGGCCATTATCGGTTACATACTTGAAGATAGTAGGTATCTCCGAGCCACGAACAATCCAACGAAGAGCACCCCAATAAGGCGGTACCGAGTAGAAATCTCGTGAGAAAGAATATGTGCTATTGTATGCCGCAGACACAGGGTATCGAGCTGGGTTTCTACGGTCATAGACCGGGAACGATTGTATGCCTGTATCAAAGCAATTCTGCTCGAAGTTTCCTACGAGGATATGCTTCACATCTGACAATTTACGGCTGTCCGCCCATTCGAGGCGAGCGTTCTTTGCCGGGATATGCTCCAAGTGAGAAATTTTCGGAGCGGAGCCGAGGCGATGACCTCTCGTTAGATATATCGCATTGAAGAAGCCTTTGAGATAGAGATAATCTGTGGTAATGCCTTTGATGTAAGACATAAAGTCCCAATCAGACAGCCACGACTCGATTTCGTTATCTTGTTGCCAAAGGTGTTTAATCTCTCCATCCTCGAAAGCAAGTTGATACAAGAACACTCCCTGACCGAAGAGGAGTCCCAACTGTCTCTCAATAATGCCCGGAGCAAGATTGTTGTCATCAACAGTTGAGCGAAGCTCGCTTGGCAAAAGATTATTCGGGCCATACGGCACGATCCGAAAATCACCAATGGCATGAGGGGTGTTTTCCCAATTATACGAGCGACCAACGCTCCATAGCACCGAGTTGATATCATCTTCTCGGCGATTAGATAAAGTCAGCACCTGGCCATCGTTCAGATGTGCTGCAAATGAATGTTCTGATATTTGTTTTATACTACTCATTGTAATACACATTTTTCTCCATTAAAATACATCAGTAATGGTTGGTAAAACCTTCGGCTCTCCATCGTATCAAGGTCAATGTAAGCCTCTACCATATCTGCGTGTTTGTGGTGTGCCACACACTCTCGTTTTAGCAATTTCGCTCTACGAACAGTTACAACGCCCTCGCTACTGCGGTCAGTTAAGTTGCACGACATAAAGGAAAAACTGAATGGTCGGTTCTCGGCTGATAAGCGGCGCATCTCCTTTATTGCATCATAAACTTTCATAGTACAAAATTACATCGAAGAACTCCGTAACAAAGGACAGGGTACGAAGGGCGAAGATACCGCTGACCTTTTTTGGCTACACGAGCCAAAAAAGCCGATTTTTTCAAGAAAAAGGCGGATTTTTTACACCTTTTTTACCCCATAAATTCATTAAGTATTTGAATTTGTGGCTGTTGTCTCGGCGTTTTGTCAAAAACGCCGAGACGCACTCAAATTTAACCCCGCCCCGCCCTCTCGAACACTTGCGGTCGCAAACACGCAAAAAGGTGATATATGGCAAAATGCCACCATAAACACGAGTGTCGCCCTGCGACTCCTATTTTGAAACGCACGCAGTGCAAAATCCCACCATAAACATAATTGTTGCATCGCAACACCTATTGTAACCCTTTGATTTGTCGCAATGTAGAGGCTCAAAGAGTCCAACGGAATGGAGGCTTCAAAGTAAACAACAGATATCGGAATGGTTTTGGGCTTGCCTTATATTACACACCAAGGCAAAACAAAAAACTCGGCAGTCAAAGACTGTCGAGTTAATGGAGATACCGCTTGCCGGCGCCCACCGATTTTCGGTGGGTTTCTACCGATGCCCGATGCACTCCGTTTCTTATTTGTTGCTTGCGTTAGCCGATGCAGCACCCAATAAGATAATAAGGAATAAGAGTGCAAAACCGCCCATATCTTTATATAATATCGAAGGTGTCATCGCTTATCACAGGCTCAACAGGAGCAGAGGTCGGCTCTGCCTCGTGTGCGTTGTCCTGCTCGGCATTTGTGAAATATACATCATCTTCGGAAAAGAGATAGCACAAAGGAAAGAACTCGTATTCCTCTACTGCGATATCATCAACAGGCGAAGAGTGGGGGTCTTTCTGCAATTTCTGTTCGAGGGTTGCAATGCCCTGTCGAGGTTGCCCCCATATGATAGTAGCCTTTGCTCCTTTCTTGATTGTTGCCCCCTGCGATTTCCACTCTTTGAAGGTTTCAAACCTCACTCTCTCACTCTTGTATATGTGATTGAGGAGCATATAGTTGATAGTGCGAGAAGACCAAAAAGCAGCCTCTTCGGTGGTTTGTGCATTGTTGATTTTATCCTGTCGCAGTTGCTTTGCCTTTTGGGATAACTCTATGAGAATGGCTCTCTTTTCTTGTAACTTGGTCGGGGTTGGGTTGTTTGGTGTCATAGTCTTATTATATTATTAGATGTTAAACATTTGAAAGAGGGGCGGATATCCGCCCCTGCTTGGTGTTAAGCTGCAATTTCGGACTGCAACTCGTTTGCCTTTTCGAGCATTCGGTTTTTGAGGAGGTCAAGCACATAGTCGATGAGTGCCTGGTTGCCGATTGAGATTGCAGTTTCATTTCGATATCCCGGCACAATCAACTGCAAGCGATAGAACTCTTTTCTATCCTCAAAGTCATCGGCTTCGAGATTGCCGGCAATGACTTGTGCTCGGAGATTGTCGAGGTTTCGCACCTGCTCGTGTAGTTTCTTGTATCGCTCCGTTAGTACCTGCTTACGCTCGTAGTACTCGATGCGTTCCTCGATTGTTTGAGGCTCTTTTCTGAGTTGTGCCTCTAACTCCTCGATACGCTTGGAAAGTTCAAGCACCTGCTTTGCCTCGTTCAAAGTTTTCTCTTTGTCGGGGGTTGCAGGGGGTGTCTGCTTTGGTGCAGTTGGCTCGGCTTGTGGTGTCGGCTGTTCTGCGGTGGTTGGTGTCTGCTCCGCTGTGGTTGCGGTCTTTGGTGCAATGTTCTCGATGTTTGCTCCCTTTGCTACGGTTGTAGCAGTTGTCTTTTCATTCTTTTTCATAACAATTTAGGTATTAAAAATTTATAAGTTTGTGCCGATGTCCGCCCCCATCGGCTTGGGGTTGAATACATAATTTTGAATTTTAGAGTTTGATTTTCTCGGCTCTATCGGACTGCCGAGTGAGTAACCTTTATTTAAGTTTCGATATTTGTTTCGGAGTCTATTCATCGGGCTTCGATGAATTGTTTGTCAGTATGTCAAAGAACCATTGAACTATCGTCCAGCCTCGTTTCGTAAACCTTTCTGATACAGGAATTCGACACCGCCTTTACACAGTAAGCATAAATGCGAAGCACCAATAGACCTGCTTGCAAGGGTTCTCGAATTTTTTTTGATGAAATTTCTTCAGAGTGCCGTCAGGTAAATTTCTTCATCGACAGACTTGAAAAAATTGTCGAGGTTCATTGAACAGGTGAAAAGCGGCGTTGTTCCTTTGTATCTGAATAGGGCAAGAACCGGGGGTGGATATAGAATGGTGCGTGTACTGACACATAATTCCAACCAAAGCAGAAGAGACTCCGGAATGAGTATATATCGAAAAACCCTGCAAAACATCTTTGCAGGGTGAATACATTTTGTGAAACAAAATACCTATTTGCCAAACTGCGGATCGCCAATGGCCAAAGGAATAGGAACTTTTCCCTTGGCTATTCGGCGTCGCTGTTTAGTCATAACTAAATACTTGAACGAATCCGAAGGATTTGTTGAATGAGATGGGAGCTGGTCGATAGGTAGGTGTTCGCTACTCTTATCCTTGAACACAACGCCTGATTTAACTTTTGTCCGGGCACCCTCTAATGATTGACGAAGATGTTTTGCAGCATAGTAGTCAATTAAGATGTTTGGCAATCGAGGATTGCTACCAGAGAGGAGTGTTTGCATAAAATGGTACTCCTCTGGCTGTCCAATGTTGCCCTGACCAATAGACTCCATAATCACATTCCAACCAGTTCGAGCTCCGTTCCTATCTCGTTCAATCGCCTTCTTAAACTCGCTAGCCTGGTCTTTTTGCACTTTGTGGTAACTATTGCCAGCACGATCATAATAGAGATAGACGGTTTTGTTGATCATAGGAGCGAAATACTCTCGGAATTTCTCGCCAAGATCCACGAGATATTCGGGGGCCAGCGTATATAGGAACTTCAAAATACGAAGGCAATCTTTGCCCTGTACTCGATCGTCTTGGGCGATACTTAAAGAGCACATATTGCCGAAGTCTATACCAAGTTGGAGCGGTTTGTGCAAATTGACATATTTAAGCACACGACAGTCCTCTTTGTCGAGTAGACCAACTTGGTCGTATGCATCTTCGTTGATACCATCTTTGTAGAAATGCTGCTCCCCAAGCGAGGCGTAGAAACGATCACCGCTTTTAAGCGATGGTCGGCACGATAGAATCGCCGTATGGAGGTCGTTCAGATCTGCGGCAATAGCATCAGCAAACCAACCCTCCGTCAGGATATCTACATTGACATAACTCGATGCTCGAAGGAAGAAGGTTCTTGCATCGTCCATACGCCTCAGCTCTGTCCATCTCGCCTTCCATAGATTGGCGGTTTTAAGTTTATTCTTGCACACAAGAGCGTTTTCGGGGGAAGGAGATTTGCGCCAATGTTGTTTGGCAGCAACATATTCTTGCAGAGCTTCGTTATAGACGAGGCCTGTCTTCATTATGAGCAAGATTTTGTCAATGTTCATATTTTTTATCTCCTTTCGCATCCAATCATATTCGCCAATATGAGAAGGATCTGCGATATCAGAGGTAAAAGTAACACCACGATAATAGACAGAGTGGCCATACTGTACTCGATAGCCACGAATGGCTTTAAGTTGGTTGGCAATCTTCTCTTCTTTGAAGTATTTTGCCTCGTCGCCGAACAAGTGGACAACCGAAGCTCCGGCAAGCGAAGAAGGTCTATCGAGAGAGCCGAAGCGAACATTCATACCGGTAAAGAAAATGATAGTACGCTTGTAGGAAACAAGTTTGTTAAACGGTTTCCAAAAATGCGGGCGGAGCCAATCTGGCAGATCGGCTTTTTCTTTGTCGGTAAATGTAGGAGGCTCTTTCTCGATAACATAGTGAACGCCCTCTCGAAAACCTTTGCGTTCAAGACCTTCGAGTACGGCAGGTAATACATTCGCAGTCAAGTTGCTGAATGTGTCTGCCACCCAAGCACAAGGAGCACCGGGCATATCGTACATAATGTCGATAAGCCTCTCAACTTGGATATCGGTAGTCTTAGCCGAGCCACGGCCAAGAATACCGAAAAGGCGACAAGGCCCGACCAACGATGCTATTTGAGCAAATTTATTCTGATATTGAATATCTACAATATCGGAAACTTCTTCTTTAACTTTCTTCCTGTACGACATGTTCCAAGTACTCTATAATTTCAACATCTTCGATACCCGCTTCCATACGCAGACGCTTTCGCACACTGCCATCAAGGTTGAGTGAGTCTATTTGGGCAGCCAGAATATCGCGGTTCGCAGAAGGAAGACCTATCGACTCAGGCGTTAAGGATAGCACACGGAATTGTTTTTGGTATTGAGATGGTGGCAGCACCTCAGGGTCTTCTTGGTCGAGTCGAAGGATCTTTGCTTTCTGCGCCAAGATGTTCGCAGCAACCTCATAGTCACGAGTTGTCTTGGCAGAGGCGACAGCAGCTGCGTGAAGCGTATCCAATTGGTCGGCAACTTTGGCTCTCATCGCATCTTTGGAAACTTGACGATTGGCAAAAAACATCTCTATTGCTTCTGCATATAGGTCGCTTGCCCTTGCGAAAGTGAAGCCAAAGGGTTTACGAGTGAGGAAACGGATAGTATTGCGTTTACCATGTTGCCCATCAAGCGAGTATATCATTACAAGAAGGTCGATATACAACTGTTCGCCTGGCGACAAATCAGTTTTACAACCACCATCTATATATGCTTGTATGCGTTCCATCGCACCTTCGTCAGCTGGACCACCATACAAGTCGAGTTTGGAGAGTTGGAAGCTCTTATCTCGCATAACTTCGGAGAATTGTTTGGCAGCAGTAAGATTGCCACCAATCGCATCGGTCATTAGGCGAATTTCTATTTCGGCACGCTTTTGCAATTTGCCACGAAGGAGCAGCTTTGATATTTCGCTATCAGGGTTAACCAACTCTTGATGCAAGAGAGATTGATCCCAGTCGAAATAGACTGCGATTTCGTGTTCTGGCCAACCAAGAGCTCCGAGTGCGAGTAGTTGCTCTCTATTCTCTGCTGTTAGACCGATTGCAGATACAGTCGCTGAAGAAGTTATAGACTCTTTCATCGTTCAAAAATATGTATTGTTCGTTCAATGCGTTTTCACTAAAATTACCACTACCAGCCACAACAAAAAAGTGCTCGTCTGTTCGTATTAGGGTTACTTTGGAATGATTCCAAGCATAGCCAATCTCGATATTACGAGTTGAAGAGAACGCTTGTAGTTGGTCATTAACCTTTGGCACTCGACTACGAATAGAGTCGGAGATGCAGATATATATTTTTTCAATAGCCCCCTTGTCATACCATCGCACCAAGGAGGTAAGTATTCGTTCATTTATCGAGTAGGTCGAGAATGTGAGTTGTCGAATGGTGCCAAAGTGTTTAATGATATAGGTAATAAAAGTGAAAGCATTAAACGAGTTGAGCGTCCATAAAAAATAAATCTCACCACGACCAGGAACTCTACCCATTAGCTGTTTTAGGCTATTAACCTTCTCGATGTGCATATTCTCGAAGGCTTCACAAGTCGAAGTTGAACGAGAGGTAT
Source organism: Alistipes sp. (assembly GCA_045644085.1). Lineage (GTDB taxonomy): Bacteria > Bacteroidota > Bacteroidia > Bacteroidales > Rikenellaceae > Alistipes. Next base: position 59,334 of record JAZRGH010000053.1, read on the forward strand.
CTTGTGATGGAGAAGAGTCATTGGGCTTATTAAGCAGTTCACAGATGTTGAATAGTCCCATAACCAGATATTATTCGTTCCACTTCGGCAAGCTCTCTTCGTTTTTTTTGGAGTCGCTGTTCTCTCGTTGTGTCCAGATGGGGCTTATTACCTTTTCGCAATTCGCTTTGGATTCGCCAAATAGCCTCTTCAAGATTTGTTTTGCGTCTGAATAGCTCTGTGATAGGTAACGCCCTTAACTCTGCAAGGCGTTTTACCTCGTCAAATATCGGGTGCTTGCCAAGCAATGAACGGTGTTCTTTGTAATATGCTAACTCGGAATGAATTTTCCGATTTTCAATGAAATTTTCTACCACCTTTTTCGCTACCGAAAAGCAATCTTCCTCCGTTACACACTCAAAAAGCTGTTGATGTGCGGAGGCATAATTTCTATATGCGGAGATTTTATCGGCAGCAAGGATCTTTAATTCATTTGGGCAGTCGTTGTCATCAAGGAACGACCATTGCTCTCGAAAAGTAATTTTGTGTATGACCGGCTGTATGAGATTAGCCGATTCTGTTGGTATTAAAGCAGACAAAGTCTGTATGAGAAGTGGGCGGAACTTGTCTGGGCGAAGCGAAACAAGACGATGAAGATGTTTGTTTGGTGCATATTGGTTAAGGAGCCGAAGTCCTTCCTGAACCTCGGCTCCCGACATCAACCACTTTTGGATTACACCTATCATTTAGACAACAATGCTTCAACAAAAGGTTCGACAGCCTTGAAGCCAACGGCATTAGCACAGAGGAACTTCCTGCGTTTGATACCTTCGGCGACAACAGCTGGGCAAGGATTACCTCGCAGAACAACGGTAAGGTAATTACCAAAGTAATGCGACACCTGAATTGGTCGAGAGAGATTTTTCTCGGCGTAAGAACGCAAGAACTTCTCATCGTCTTCATCGGTATCTGGGTAATCCTCTGCACCAAACGCCTCGACTAGCAAAGCCTTATTGAAAGGCATTGGCAAGCGGTGCGAATAATGCTCATTGTTAGCCTTGTCGAGATAGACGACCGGCACAGAGAGGTCGGCCATCGTAACACGAGAGCAAGGAATCGTGTTTGCCTTAACGAGCACAAAGTCATCGCAAACATCAGAATTTGCGATTATCGTGGTAAGGATTGCACGAGCGTCATCGTCACCCTCCGCAATCGGAATGATAAGAATAGGCTCGTCACACATTTTCGCCCACGCCTTTGCAATAAGATCCTCGGTTCCTTCGTGAGCACAAACCACTATTCGATATGTCGGGCTGCTTGGTGCAGACTGTTCCGACTCGGATTGTGGGGTGTTATCTGCGGAGATAGTCTCCGGCTGAACTGCGGCAAAGGTAGTCTCCTCTACCGCAGCAGTCTTCGGATTCTGCTTACCCATTATGCACCCTCCTGTCCTGTTTTAGTGGGTTTGTCGGCAAGAGTAGGCTCGGCGCCAGTGTAGTCGCCAGGCAAGAACTTGTCGGCCATCTCCTGCTTGAAGGTAAACTTACGCTTGGTAGCCTCCTTGTTGTTGGTACTCTCTGTTGTTAGGAACAACGGATTGCACTTTGAGCCAAAAGCCTGAGTACGACCTGTTGCTGAGCCATCACACTCTTTGACGAGTGCGACAACAGCACGATTCATATAGGCCTCGTTGAAGCTCTTGATCTCCTTGCTGTTGCCAGGGTGCTCAAAAGCGATGCCAACCTTTACACCACGAGCATCAGCCTCGCCGGTATGCTCCTCGATGTATTCGATAGAAGAAGGTGTGCCGTAGATCGACAAAGCCTTTGCACCTTCAAGCAACTCGAAATCACCAGTCATAGTTGTGTCGCCAACAGTACGGGTAGGCTCAACCTTGATGTCGGCTGCATCAATAATGATGATCTCTGAGAGTTTAGGTGTGGCGCAACCTGCGCCATCACCATTCTTCGGGATACTAATTTTGTTGTAACTCATAATCTTTTCTTATTTAAGGTTTAACTATGCACCATCTGGGCCGTCCTCCTCGTTTGTTGCCGCAGCAGTTGTAGCGGTTATCCATTTGCCAGCAGTTCCCTGACGAGTCGATACAACCGAAGGAGTGTAGTCGGCAGGAACATAGGCAAATACAGCCTCGCCAACCAAGAAGCCTACACCATACCAGAACTCCAAGTAGAAGCGAACCTGACGGTCGTGCTTTTGGATATCCGAGATGAACTGTGGCGGATTCTTGTGCTTCAAACCAACGAGGTTGCCACGAGGTGTGCTGAAGAAGATAGGAGAACCTGTGAGGCAGTCCAAAACCTCCAAATAGAAGTTCGAGAAATCAACACGGTCAGTACCGAACTGAGGATTCTCGGTGCCACTGCCAGCGCCCCACTTCTTCTTGTAAGCTCGTCTGTACTTCAAGTACAAGTCAGCCGACAAATAGATAGGCATCTGCTTAGAGCGATAGAGAGGAGCAACCGAAGCGACAAAATCGTCGATGGCATTGAGCACCGCCTCATCATCGCCTTCAAGAAGGTTTGTCGCATCTTTATAGAAGTTCATACCCTTCTTGTCCTCCGAAGCAAGAGCCTCGACAAGCTGAGTCTCGATACCGTCCATGGTAGCCGAAGTCTCCTTCGAGCCCTCGACATACTTAGCCTTAGCGGTCATCACCAACTCCAAATCCTCTGCAATCTGAGGAATGAGAATGTTCGATACAATGTATCGGGTGATTGGCATCTGGTCAGGAGTCTTTCGCTCATCGTAGAGATGGAACAACCAGCTCTCACCAACATCGGCAGGATCGATAGCGAAATCAACCTTGTGACGGTAGTTCTTTACTGTGAGCAAAGTGAACTTGCCCTGTCCCTTCGGATTCCACTCCTTCGAGAACTGCTGTACAACACTACCAACCGACTGTGCCGATACAGCCTTGTACTCGGTAACAGCTGGCTTCCAAGCGAGCTTCTTGCCAGTAGTGAATGCCTGGTACAGCTCGTTGATCATGTCAATGTTGTTACCCTGCGAAGAGTAAGCTCCGAGCTCCTGCTTCAAGTCAGCAACATCGATAGTCATACTCTCTGCGAGAACACCAGAACGCTTGAATGAATCAGCGATTTTGTTGTGAGCCAAAGCCATGTTTGCTCTGAACTTTGAATCACCGGCTACGGTACCAACAGCCGTTGCTGAAGGTGCGCTCTCCGGAGCAGCTGCGAGAGTTGTAAGATCTGCACGCAACTGGTTGATGATAGCATCTTTCTCAGATGCCACCTGATTACGAGCATGTGTGAGGGCTGCATCGAAGAGATCACGAGTGTTCTCCGACTCGGCAGAGAAAGACATCGCCTCAAACTTCTCAAGAAAAGCCTCACCATACATCGAGAGGATTTTGTTCTTATCCTCCTCGGAAAGAACAGGCTTGCCGTTGGTATCCAACGCAAGCTCCTCCTTACCCAACAAACGGGCAATCATCTTACCCATCTTGCTGTCGCTAAGAAACTTTTTTACATCCATAAAACTTAAAATTTAATGTGAATTACTTATATGTGGCACGAGCAAACACATTCTCAACAGAGCCTTCGAGGTCCAATATGGCATTTGCCATACCGAGGTTAATGGCATCGTTGGCACGGAACACAGCACCAGACAGAACACCAGGTTCCTCGGCTTTGATATTGGCACGACCTTGCTTAACAGCAGAATGGAACTCCTGAACAATAGGAGTCATTTCTGCTTGCATCAAAGAGAAATCGCCATCAAGAGCTTTGCGATAAGCGAGATTCTTATCTTTTGACTCGGTGGCATAGATAGTAATAGTTTTATCACCACAACGGTTCTCTCTGTTATCGATAATCTGTGTCATCACACCGATAGATCCGAACTCCGACATCGAGTTATCGGCAAAGATTGCATCGCACTGTGAAGCGATCCAGTATGCAGCCGAAGCACAGAAGTCGCAATGAGCAATAATAGGTTTGCCCATTGAGCGAACTTTGTTGATAGCTGCAATCATAGGAGGTATCGCATTACAAGCACCGCCACCACTGTCAATATCCAATACAAAACCGACAATGTTTCGGTCGGTGGCCAAACGCAAGAGCTCTGACGAGATTGTCATTGTACCGACACCAGCACAGGTGTCGTATTTAGTGATAGTACCGTGGATCGGAATTACGACAACAGTCTTTTGATCAGGAGGGGTAATATCTCCACCTCGGTTAGAACGACCTATGAGGTCAGACGAGAAAGATGTAGTAGCAAACTCGATATGTTCAACCTCTGGCATTTTGCGAGAGAGAAAATCAAGGGCAATAGGCAAGAGAGATTCTGCATCTGCAACAAGCCATTGCCCTCTACGAATGTCGAGTGCTAGCTGAATGTTGTTTTGATTATGTACGACCATAGCTTTTCTTTTTTTTACAAAGGTATAGTCGTATGTACCATCGACAAAGGACTACATGTCAGCTCTAGTTTTGTGCTTAAAGGTTACATCTAGTGTCGTAGCCTTTTCGATTGAGAGCCGAACAGGCAAGTCGGCAGTACCGCAAGATACGGTTTCTCCATCATCGAGAAGGATCTTCACGATTAGGTTGCAAAGTAACCATGGGTGCTTACGAGAGAGTTTTGCTTTGAACTCGCTCGTTTGTAATAAACCAGCTGCTTCGGGAGCAACATCAATTTTGATGGTGGCGCTTGCCGGAACAATCGGAAGTTCTGACCACTCGGCATCAGCGAGGTCAGCTCTCTTGATAAAAACTTTTCTAACTATCTGTATCATTGTTAAATCGGAGATAAAATTACGATTTCGCTATAAATTATTTTGGCAATCCGGATGTGTCAATCGACTCATCAATGTAGTATGCTTTTCGTATCAGTTTCTTAACGAGTGTAGCAGCCTCTCGTTGCTGACGGCGATAGACTCGTTTATAAAGAGCATCGACACAATCCGTAGAAACAAGTTTTCGAGAAGTAACAAAAGCCTCGATGATATCCTTCTTGGCGAACTCGGCAGCTTGCCCTTTGCGATAATAGCCGATGAAGTCCAGATCGAAAGCGGCACGAAGAGCCTTGTTCAGTTGGAGCATATCCCCGGCATTATAATATAGGAACTTATTGCGAAGATTTTGGGTACTCTCGCACTGTGGTAGTCGAAGAGTTATCATAAGATTCTCTTCGGTATTAAAAATAGGTCGAGGAGCCTCTCGACAATGAGAAATAAGAAGATTGCCCAAAAGATGCTCTGATGTAACCTTCAAAACACCATCAGCATCAGGTGGAAACAGGTATGCGAGATAGTCCGCATACATTTTTGAATCAACTTTCAATCTTACAATCATAACCAATTATTTGTTATTCCATATATACTCCCACTTCCAACGACAGTTCTCATCTCTATTCATTCTCTCTAAATTGTCAGGAATGATACGAATACACTTGTCGTCATTACTTATCTCAATCATACTAAACCCTTGTTTGTCATCGAAGTATCGGTAATTGTTCATACAGATAACAATGTCAAGGAATCGTTTAGGGTCATTTGCAATCGACTCAATAGGCACCCACTCTCGTGGTCTATATCTTTTTAGACGAGGAATAAGCCTCCTAAAATAGGAGCTCAGTTCATCATCTGTTATATCCCTCAAATCAATCATACCATATAGGTTTTGGCTACTACATCAACTACACAACTACAACGCTGTTATTCAGCATGTTACAAAACTACACTTTTTTATTTGTAGTTTTTAGGACACTTCTTCTGATAGAATGTAGTTTTTTGTAGTTTTTTTGAAGCGAAAAACTACAAACTTTTTTTGCCTTAACTAACTCTTTATTAGTGATGTAGTGAATGTAGTGAATGTAGTTGCACTTTTTCGGTTTTGCTATTTTTAGGAGTTTTATCAGCTCCGTTTCTTTTCGCAATGCTTCGGCTACCTCGCACATCGATAGTGCGAAATTTCGCACATTCTGTATCAAATTGAGCATAATTCTACTATATATTAAATAGGGCTCTCGTAGGGAGTCGCACCCTCAATGCTGGCGATTTCGTTGATACCCTTTCGGGCGATTACTTATCTCCGACCTCTTTAATCGTAGTCGGCTATCCGAGAGCAAAATTGGAGGGGCATTAGACTGTTATATGCCCCTCCTTCGAAAGAACCAGTGCAAGATTTCACGACCTCTCGCTAGTCGGGTGGGTTACCACCATTTCCCAGGATTTCAGTAAGGACTCTCGCCTCGCTGTTATTTCAAGCCAATTCTCTAATATTTCTTTCAACCGAGTTACTTCCATAATACACCATTCCCTTGAACGATTGTGTGGATTATCTCCGTAATGCATTGTGTCAAAGCCAAACACCCAGCAATCATTCGAGAACTCACCGTCTAAGTATTCAACCTTTTCCGGATTCCTTATTATCTCTCTTTTCATGCTTCCAAAGCTGCCCGAAAATGTTAAGCCTCCGTGGATTTTTATATTTATCATGCCATAGCACATACCGTATAATGGGTGTTCTTTGGGTATTGCGACATAGCAATTGGCATAACCGGTTGAATGTTTGCAATTGGTGTATTTTTCGAATTGGCTTCTAACCTCGTCATTTACTGCACTGTACAAAAACGCATAGCACTTATATTTTTTCATTACATTGTTCTTGTATTAAGTTCGGTGTAACTTACTCCAATAGGCTCCAATACGATGTAGATACTTTTATCTCCACCTTTGGCATTTATGGTAATCCAACCTTCCTCTTTAGAAATATAATACTCCGTGACTCTTGGGTACTTCAAGTTTAAGAAGCGTACAACACCGTCAATATCTTTCTCTAACTGTCTGCGTTCATCAAGAGTCAGAGATATATGTATTAGCCCTCGAAGATAGTTCTCCAACTCGGTCTGCTTCTTGTTCTTTGGAAGGTTGCAGTGTACCCTCGTAATTACAAAATTTGGTTTCATAGGTTGAAATTTTTTGAAGATTTATGCAAAACTTTCAAGTTTTGTGAGTAGCCATACTGCAAATTTTTGCGCCTTGGAAGCTGTGCTTGAATCCTCCCAATCAATTTCAGGCTCGAATTTCGCTTTCATCGTCATTTCTCTTGACTCTTCATCAATTGTAACAAACAGCGTAGCCTTGCTATCTGTCGAGTCCTCAAATGTTACTTTTACTTCATTGTTGTTCATAGTTTCATATGTTTAGATGTTTGCTAATATGCTTTGTTATGTTTGTATGGTCGTGTTTTATTATACTTCATTTTGAGATGTATGTGTTTCTCTATGTCAATATGGAGTTCGCTGCTTAAATCAAATATTCGTATAATTGCATCTGCCAGTTCATCACCAACAGTGTCTTTCACATATTTCTCAAATAGAGCTGTTCTAAAACCGCACTGTTCTGTTAATTCTTCCAAAGTGTACCTATCTCCATAGCGTCGTTGTCTGTGCGCCTCTAATGCTTCGGATAGTTCGGAGTGGATTAGGGCAATTTTTTGAGTTATTGCCATATCTGCAAGCGCAGTTTGTAACTTATTCTTTGTGTCGCTATTCTCAAAACTTAATGCTATGATGCTTGCAATATCGTGTTCGTCATCATAAAAACCGTGTTCAGTGGCGTTTTGATGAATATCCCTACATATAGTTTTGATATCTTTCATAGTGGTATTCTTTATAGTTTTTCGTCTCCATCTTCCTCGTCATCATATTGCCCCGTTGTTATATCGAGGTTGATTTCATATTTTTCACATACCATTGCATAGTCGAAAATCATAGCGGTATTAACTCCCGATTTACGCTTCGACTTCTCATCTGGTATCCATCCGTTTATATTATCTGCATGTGCAAACCTTACCGAGAGTGCTGTACCGCAGTACTCTGGTGAATGTTCGAGATAATACCTTAATGTTTCCCTCGGAATGATTTTACCATTAGACTCTCGTCCCTCCTTGGCATATAGTTGAGATATCTTCGAGAACTGTATATACAGATATTGCTTGTTTGGGTCTAATTCTATCCCAACCTTGGACTCTTTAATTCTAACCTTCTTGCCTTGTTTTATTCTGTAATCGACTTCTTGCCATATCTTATTTGATGCCACGAGAATACTAACAATCTCCCAAAATCCTGACAATTCGTTGTTTTGTCTGGTCTTGCTATTCTGCTCAACGCATAGTTTCGTTGAGATGGCGAGCATATCTCCATAATTGAACGGCATTGAGATATACGGTTCAATTGAGCGGAACGCAGCGAGTATGGTAGCCCAATTTTTAAGAGTTCGGTCTTCGACTGCGTGCTGACGGACATTGTTAGATAAGTCCGTGATAACATTATCCCACGCAGATCTGAAATTGCCTCGGAACTTTTCTCGAAGTTTCAATACCTCTCCGGTTAGGTGTGTCAGCCCTCGCTTTTCGACAATCTTCAGAGCTTCGTAGTTCTGTTTCTCCTCGTCTGAAAATTCCGACTTGGAGAAGGTTAAGAACACGAGTCGATTGAACAAAGCAATATCGGCTGTCGGCATTTCTTGCCCGGACATAACCACTCCGCAATCGACAGCGGTAATCTCTCTCTTCTTGTCGTTATCCATGTTCATTCGAGAGCGACCAGTGCCGTCCCATAATCCTTTCAAGAACTCTCGCTTCTCGATATCCAAAGAGTTTTTGTACTCGTCTAAATGAACGACAGCATTAGACACCTCGGCGACAGCCTCTGCCAGAGCTGCCTTTGTGGTGTTGTTGATGTTCGGTGCTTTATTATCTGGAATAAAGAACGATGTTAGCGAGTGACCAAGTTCTGACTTACCTGTTCCTTTCGGACCAAATAAGTTGAGAATTGGGAATGAGGTCGTAACACTTACCACAATATCTTTGAATAGTGTAGCAAAGAGAAAGCACAATGCAACCTTTGCGTTATCTCCAAATGAGCGTATCAGCATTTGCGAGTAGTCCATCAAAGATATGTCATTTGTTACGGCATACACGAATTTGCGTTGATGCTGATATCCCTGTGTGTCGTCACGGGTATCACGGGAACAGCCGGGCAAATAGAATTTTTGCCCCTTCATTGTTATAATACCGTAGTCATCGGCTTTCTCGAAGTGTCCATCATCGAGACCTCCGTTGCCCCAAGCATAGAAGCCGTATCGTTTCTGCCAGCCGAGCTGCTTGATTTCGTCTGCTGATGGCGTATCATCATAGAGATATTTCTTCAATAGCGTCAGTTCTGCTTGCGATGCCTCCCAAACATAATTACCCTTTGTCTCGATGCGAGTCTTGAAGTCGGCAAATGAAACCAACTCGCTTTGGACGAATTTGATAACTGCCTCTTGCTTTTTGATATTTCGCATCAAAAAGATACGGCGGGCATTGCGCTCGTCTCGGATATGAATGATTGGTATCAAAATAAAATTAGACCAACGCTTGTCGTCTGCTCGTCTAATAGAGCCATAGTAACAATTATCTTGGACATAGAAGCCATACTCTTTTGCCATTTCTTCCGAGTCCTCATTTGTTGCTTTATTTCGTTTGCGCTCACGACTATTCTTTGCCTTGTAGTACTCTTCTTGCCATATACGAGCATTCTTGTATAACTTTGAGAACTGCTCAATATACATATCAACTGTGCGTTGGTCTTGGCAAAGAGCCAGCAACTCCGCTATCTCCGTGATGGTTGATGCAATCTCTGTCTGTGAATTCTTGTCAGCCATCAGCCGTTGGCACATCCACGGAATATAGTCGTGGGTATGTCGAGCAAGACAATCATCAAAGTCTCTCGGGTGTGTTTTGAAATACTCGTCAGGGTCTTTGCTCTTGTCCGGAATAATCATCAGTCGCACATTGAGCCCAGCTTCGAGCAGAGCCTGACCATTCTTGATAATTGCTGTTACTCCGGCTTTATCTGTATCGCCAACAATAACTACATTCTTGGCATATTGGCTGATTATGCCTATTTGCTCAATTGTCAATGCCGTGCCCATCGGTGCCACTGCATTGCCAACTCCTATTTCGTGGAGTCTAACAACATCTGGGTTGCCCTCCACTAACACTATCGTTGATTTTGTCTTTGCCTCTCGAAGTGCCAAGTGGAGTCCGAACAAGATGCTCTTCTTTGAAAATAATTCTGTTTCCTCCGTGTTGAGATATTTCGGTAGGTCTTTCTTCTTACCGAAGTATCGACCTGTAAAGCCGACAATGTTTCCTGTACGATTGAGGATTGGGAAAACCAACCTCTCTCTAAAAGTTTCGTAAAGAGATCCATCGTTTTGGCTTTTCTTTACTAACCCTGCTTTTAGAAGGATATCGGTCTTATATCCCTTTTTCTGACAATACTCAATCAGTCCCGGTCTTGCTGGAGCGTAACCAATTTGGAATAGGTTGATGGTATTCTCCTTCCATCTATCCTCTGCATATGTTTTCGCTCCCGGTGCTTGCTCATAGCATAAGCGGAAGTATTCTATCGCCACACGGTTTATCTCCATAAGTTGAGAATGGAGATACCTTCGTTCTCTTTCTTCCGCAGAAGGTTCTTCCTTCTCGTATGGAATATCGTACTTGTCCGCAAGGTACTCAACCGCCTCGTAGAACTTCATATGCTTGGTCTCCATAATGAAGTTTATCGAGTCGCCATCAGCATTGCAACCGAAGCAGTGATATCTGTTTCGTTTGATTGACACCTTAAAAGAAGGTGTCTTCTCTCCGTGGAATGGACAGCAACACTCGTAGTCCACGCCTTTCTTTGTGAGATGGACACCTTCATTCTCTATGACCGTGATAATATCTAGGTCTTGGATTCTGTCTATAACATTTTGTGAAATCATATCTATAAGGGAAATTCCCCCCCCCGAAATTTATGGTAGTTCAGAGAGTGTGTTTAGTATCTTTGTTGCTCGGACATATTGTCTGTGGCACTCGTTCTCTTTGGAATCCGAATTGCTCATTATCATTCCTGCACGAAACGCCTTTATTGCCCTACGAATAGTTTCTATTTCGTCTGGTGCCAAGTCCATTATCGAGTAGAGCCCTCGACCATCTTTATCAACATACATATATATAGGTATTAGAAGGTAACACTTATATTGTAGTTCTTCTTGACCAAGTTACATATCTTCACCTTCTTATATGGGTTGGGTGTTCTGTACCCAGTTCCCCACCTATCAACAGTTGAAGGAGAACACTCCGCTTTTTGACTAAGAAGTCGTCTCAACTCATTTTTCTGAATGAAATCGAGTTTCTTCCAGAACTCAGTAAATTTAATCTCTTCCATTTTGGCGTATTTTATGATAAATTTTTACTATATTTGTTCCGCACTTGTGCGGACATTGTGCGGACTTTGTGAGTACCGATGCAAATATAGTAAATTATTGCTAATATATGCACATAATTTAGTGATATTTTGTATCTAATTTTTTGTCGTATTATGTATAAGATTGATTTACAGACTTTTATCAAGAAAAATAAATTAACTCAAAAAGGGTTAGCAAAGATTCTTGGCGTAGGACAACCTTTCATTTCACAAATAATAAAAGGTAAGTCGCATTTGTCTTCGGAGAAAATAGAGTTTCTCTTAAATGCAGGAGAATATGATACCTCAATGATTATTGAGGCAGCAGACGATATCCCATCTGATACTGTGACTATGAGCAGAGAGGTCTTTAATTCTATCCAACAGTTAGTCGATACTATTAGTTCTCAACAACGAACAATAGAGTCCCAGCAAAGAGTTATAGAAAATAATAAAGGGGGCATTGTCCGAGTGGAAGAAGATGCCGTCAGTGCCGATGCCATGTAATACATTTTGCCGGAAGGCGTTATGTATTACCTAAGTACTGACGCCTTGCCGGGACAAATTCGGGACAAAAAAGTTAAATTATGCCAAATAAGCAAATTGCTACACCGGTGATTATCAGTACAATAAGCGATTGTTCCTTTGGTCAAAAGAGAGAAACTCAAATCTCTCTCCCGCTACTAAAGTGGAAAAATCGCAAGATTTCTCCACTTTTTTTGTAGCGTTATTTTTGTAATTCGCTGATATAGTGCGTATTAAATCGGCTTATTGGTCAAAATAGTACATAAAATCGGGGCAGTTTCTGTTTATTGGTCAAAAATAGTACATAAATGCGGGTATTTGCCCGCATTTTTCACTTGTACTTGAGCCTGAAATATTCATCTATAAACAGCCTGCGA
>JAZRGH010000054.1:0-5234 GCA_045644085.1 Alistipes sp.
CCGTTATACTTTACAGGTACACGATCAAGGTAGATATCCAAGCCGTCGGTCAACTCGCCGATAGCCACCGATACACCTCCCGCACCAAAGTCATTCGACTTCTTAATCAAGCGGGTTACATCGCCACGACGGAACAAGTGCTGAATCTTGCGCTCCTCAGGGGCATTTCCCTTCTGCACCTCCGAGCCACACTCCTCCAACGAAGCGGTGGTGTGTTGCTTCGATGAGCCTGTAGCTCCACCGATACCGTCACGACCTGTACGGCCACCAAGCAAGAGGACTACATCGCCTGGTGCAGGGCTCTCGCGACGTACGTCAGCAGCCTTAACAGCACCTACAACAGCTCCTACCTCCAAACGCTTAGCAACATAGTCGTCGTGGAAAATCTCACGTACATGGGTTGTAGCCAAACCAATCTGGTTTCCGTAGCTCGAGTATCCAGCAGCTGCCTTACGCGAGATGATGCGTTGTGGCAACTTGCCCTCCATAGTCTCGTCTACACCTTTATATATATCACCAGCACCCGTTACACGCATAGCCTGGTAGACATACGCACGACCTGACAGTGGGTCACGAATAGCACCACCCAAGCAGGTCGAAGCGCCACCAAACGGCTCAATCTCGGTAGGGTGGTTGTGAGTCTCGTTCTTAAACTGCAAGAGCCACTTCTCCTTCTGGCCCTCGATATCGACATCGACGAAGATAGAGCAGGCGTTGTTCTCCTCGCTCACCTCCATATCGTCCAACTTGCCAATCTTGCGGAGGTAACGGCCACCGATAGTTGCCAACTCCATCAAGCACAACGACTTCTGCTCGCGGCCAAGCTCCTTACGCATTACGCCAAACTCAGCCAAGGCGGTCTCGAACTCGCTCTTCATAAACGACTCGTCAATCTTAACCTCCTCAATCTCGGTGGTGAAGGTGGTGTGACGGCAGTGGTCGCTCCAATAGGTGTCGAGGATACGCAACTCGGTCTGTGTAGGATTGCGCTGCTCGCTCTTGAAGTACTCAACCACGCAACGCAAGTCGTCGGCATTCATTGCCAAGCCATTCTCCTTGCAGTATGGCACCAACTCCTCTTCCTTCATATCGATAAAGCCCTCCAATACAGGTACAGGCTTGATGTCGGCCTGCTCCGCCTCCGAGAGGATTGAGAGCTCCTTCTCGCGCGACTCTACGGCATTGATAAGGTAGTGCTTAATCTTTGCCATAGCCTGCTCTCCTACGCCCTCGTCGAAGATGTAGAGGCGCGATGAGCGAATCTTCACATCTGCCGCAGGCTCCAACAAGTGCACACAGTCCACAGCCGATGATGCGCGCTGGTCGAACTGACCCGGCAAGTACTCGATTGCGAGGTACTTCTTGCCCTCCAAGTCGCACTCGTCCGATACGGTATCGGTTACGATTTCGCCAAATACGGAGTAGCGGCAACGCTCAACCAACTCCTCGCTGAAACCGAACAAATCATAAACATTGAGTACGCGCAACTCCTTGATAGCGAGCCCCAAGTTCTCGTTCAACTCCTTGCGGAGCGACTCGGCCTCGACCTGAAAGCGAGCGTACTTCTCAACATATATACGGTGATTTTTCATAACTTCGTTATTCAAAATTTAATTTTACTCCAAATCGGGTAGGGTGGCAGATAATACCACTTCGGTCTGCTTCTTGCGGAACGCAACGAGCTTCTCCTCGACAGCCTTATCGGTCAATGCAAAGATTGACGCTGCGATGAGTGCTGCATTCTTTGCGCCGTTGATTGCTGTGGTCGATACAGGAATGCCACCGGGCATCTGCACAATCGAGAGCAACGAGTCCAGACCACCAAGTGCTGAGGTCTTGATAGGCACACCGATAACCGGTACAGTGGTCATCGCTGCGGTCACGCCAGCAACGTGTGCTGCACCGCCTGCGCCCGCGATAATTGCGCCAATACCACGCTCGCGAGCCGACTTAGCGAACTCAAACATCAAATCCGGAGTACGGTGTGCGCTGATTACACGCTTCTCGTACTCGATACCTAACTCTGCAAGGGTCTCACAAGCCGCCTTCATAACGTCCCAATCGCTTGTCGATCCCATCACTACTGCTACCTTCATAATGTAATATTTTTGTTGTTTGTTTGTTGTCACTCTGTTTGTTATCGTTCTATTGCACACCCTCCCTCATTATGAAGGTAGGGTATTGACATTCCCCCCTAAATCCCCCATTGATAATGTGGGACTTGGTCCTCCTGCGGAGGATAAGTATTACGCAAAAGAACGGTTTTGTTGTTTGTTGTTTCCCTTTTCTTGTTTTGCAAACTCCCACCCTCATCACAGCGCAACTAGAATAGGACTTTATAGGATTAGATAGGATCGCACCTGCGGTGCTTGATAGGATGGCTGAAAGGTTATGCGCCTATCCTATTCAATCCTATTTAAGGGCTCTTTTGAGCCCGTTCCTATTCAAGCAGTCATTAGACTGCCTCCTATTCAATCCTCACTAAACAAAAAAGACCGCTACACACCCGTGTAGTGGCCTTTTTATCTGCACACGCTCCCCAACATTTGCTGCTGCGACTGCTTTCGACGCTGCTGCACGAGAGGGCTTGTATGTACGCACTGCAAAAACATAGTGCAAAGGTACAATTTTTTTATTATATAAAAAAGACCTTCAAGCAGATTTTTCAACAATTAGTTAAAATTTTGCAACAAGAATTTTTCGCCATCTAAAAGCATAAAAAGCATACTTAAAAACATCTTTTTATCACTCAAAATTTGAAAACATCAAGACAAGGACAGATTTGCAAGTCAAACATATAAAGAAACAACAAATTACGAAGAACTTAAATCTATTATCGCACTGCTACCACCGCTTGTGTTTATCACTTGCGACAGAATCAAAGAGATCGATTTGGAACACTCTAAAATAGTAAAGTTTTTTTTAAGATAAAGTAGAGAAAACAGTAGGTCAGGGAGTGTATTTTCTTTATGCCGAAATTCAAAATTACAAGGACAGGGAAGACGAAAAAATAAGCCTTCTCAACGATAAAACACAACTCACATCTTACAGGTGATTAATACCTGATTATCAATACAATATAGCAAAGTAAAAAAATTCACCGAGCCGAACAATTCACATTCCAACTAGCTCCATATCGAACTATATACGGGGCGCCGACGTCAGGCAATTGAGACATCAAAAAAAAGGCTCTTCATCTGATAAAATAAAAGCACATTAGCAGCAACCAAATGGTCGCTATCTTTTATAAAAATTGAAAGAATTTTACACTATGTATTTTGCATTTTGAATTCTTTTTTCTATCTTTGCCAAAAGTTTGAGTAAATGTACGCAATCCGCCACATAATTAAGCCTAAGACTCCGCAAGTTTCGGAGTGCAAAGGGGCGGGAGTGCGCGAATAAAAAGGCCACTACACGGGTGTGTAGCGGTCTTTTTTGTATAAACAATAGTAACTCTAAACAATTTTGAATTTTCAATAATATATAAATATAGGTATCATTATGTTTTTGGACGAAAGAGTTTATCAGGAGGGCTTGACCTTTGACGATGTATTGCTTATGCCGGCATACTCGGAGGTTTTGCCACGCGAGGTGAGCACTAAGAGCCGCTTCTCGCGTAACATCACACTCAACATCCCAATCGTTTCGGCTGCGATGGACACCGTAACCGAAGCTCCTATGGCTATCGCCGTAGCTCGCGAGGGTGGTATCGGTGTGATTCACAAGAATATGTCTATCGCCGAGCAGGCTGCACACGTACGTCGTGTTAAGCGTGCCGAGAACGGTATGATTGACGACCCAGTAACTATCGCTCGCGAGAATACCGTAGGCGATGCTTTGGCTATGATGCGCGAGAATAAGATTGGCGGTATCCCTGTTGTGGACGAAAATCGTTTCCTCGTAGGCATTGTAACCAACCGCGACCTCCGCTTCCAGAAGGATATGTCGCGCAAGATTGACGAGGTTATGACCTCGAAGAACTTGGTTACTATCACCGAGGGCGAGAACACCGATGTTGCTGAGGTGTTGCTCTCGAACAAGATTGAGAAGTTGCCTGTAATCGACAAGGAAGGCCACCTCGTAGGACTCATCACCTACAAGGATTTGACCAAGGCGCAGGATCACCCAAATGCTTGTAAGGACGCGAAGGGTCGCCTTCGTGTAGCAGCAGGTATCGGTATTACACCTGATGCCATGGATCGCGTTGCAGCCCTCGTACATGAGAATGTTGACGCCGTAGTTCTCGACTCGGCACACGGCCACTCTAAGGGCGTTGTAACCCTCTTGAAGAAGATTAAGGAGGTATATCCAAACCTCGACGTAGTGGTTGGTAACATCGCCACTGCCGAGGCTGCACAATATCTCATCGAAGCTGGTGCTGACGGTATCAAGGTTGGTATCGGCCCAGGCTCAATCTGCACCACCCGTATCATTGCGGGCGTGGGCGTACCACAGCTTACAGCAATCTTCGATTGCGCAAAGCAAGCACAAGGTAGTGGAGTAGGCGTTATCGCAGACGGTGGTTTGCGCTACTCAGGCGACATCGTGAAGGCTCTCTCGGCAGGTGGCACTTGCGTGATGTGCGGCTCAATGTTTGCGGGCACCGAGGAGTCTCCGGGCGAGACTATCATCTACAATGGTCGTAAGTTCAAGACCTATCGTGGTATGGGCTCTATTGACGCTATGAAGGCAGGCTCGAAGGATCGCTACTTCCAGGACGGTGAGGCTAACGCAATGAAGCTCGTTCCGGAGGGTATCGTAGGTCGCGTACCATTCAAGGGCTCATTGGCAGAGACTGTATATCAACTTGTTGGCGGTATTCGTGCAGGTATGGGTTACTGTGGTGCACGCTCGATTGAGGAGTTGCAGAAGGCACGCTTCGTACGCATCACCTCGGCAGCCGTAGTGGAGAACCACCCACACGATATCACCATCACCCGCGAGACACCGAACTATTCGCGTGGCGAGTAATGCAGAATTAAGAATTAAAAAACTAAAATAGAGTTATGAAACAAGACATGATTGTCATCTTGGACTTGGGTAGCCACGAGAACACCGTGGTAGCTCGAGCAATTCGTGCGCTCGGCGTTTATAGCGAGATCTATCCGCACGACATCACTGCAAAGGAGTTGCAGGCATTGCCAAATGTTAAGGGTATCATCATCAATGGTGGCCCTAACCACGTAATTGATGGCGTAGCAATCGATGTATTGCCAGAGATTTACGAGGCAGGT
>JAZRGH010000055.1:0-34018 GCA_045644085.1 Alistipes sp.
TAGAATGGGTGAGATGTGTTAGAGATTTCCATCTTATACACGGGATAGGTTTCGCCGTTCACCTCGATGGTCTCTTTTGTCGAAACGGCGGACCTGCACAAAAACACGTGGTCATTCGACATATCCTTGAATGCCACTAAACGATAGTTTTCTGGATGAATTCCCTTTTTCATCTTTTTGTGTTTTTATTAATTAAGTACTTAATGCGGTGCAAAGGTACGAATAAAATTCAAAATGCAAAATTCAAAATGCAAAATTTTCTATTTTTTAGTGCAATAAGCACCTTTAGCAGTAGTAATTTGACTATAAAACAGCATCGCCAAGCAGAATTTTCCGCTTGGCGATACCTTTAATTATCAATTGCTTTAGTCAATTAACGAGAATCCGGTATACGGAACCAACACCTCAGGTACCTTGATACCCTCCGGGGTCTGGTTGTTTTCGAGGAGAGCTGCAACGATACGAGGGAGAGCCAACGACGAGCCATTGAGGGTGTGAGCCAACTTGGTCTTCTTGTTAGCGTCCTTGTAACGGAGCTTGAGACGGTTAGCCTGGAATGACTCGAAGTTCGAAACCGACGAAACCTCCAACCAGCGCTTCTGTGCCTCTGAATAAACCTCGAAGTCGTAGGTGAGAGCCGAGGTGAACGACATATCGCCACCGCAAAGGCGCAAGATACGATATGGCAAGCCGAGCGACTTAACCAATCCCTCAACATGGGCAACCATACCATCGAGAGCCTCGTACGACTGCTCAGGGAGAGCCAACTGCACGATCTCGACCTTGTCGAACTGATGCAAGCGGTTCAAACCTCGCACGTCCTTACCATACGAACCTGCCTCACGACGGAAGCAAGGGGTATAGGCGGGCATCTTTACAGGGAACTCCTTCTCGTCGAGGATTACATCGCGGAAGATATTTGTTACAGGAACCTCTGCTGTTGGTACGAGGTAGAAGTTGTCGGCTGTAGCGTGGTACATCTGTCCCTCCTTATCAGGCAACTGACCTGTACCGAAGCCCGAAGCCTCGTTTACCATTACCGGTGGCTCAACCTCCTGATAACCAGCGGCTGTGTTGTAGTCGAGGAAGTAGTTGATAAGCGCACGCTGCAAGCGAGCACCCTTGCCCTTATAAACTGGGAAACCTGCGCCTGTGAGCTTCACGCCGAGGTCGAAGTCGATGATGTCGTACTTCTTCGCCAACTCCCAGTGTGGAAGTGGATTCTCCGGCAACTCCGAGAAGTTCTCGTCGAGCTTTACCACGAGGTTATCCTCTGCTGTCTTTCCCTCAGGAACGATGTCGGCAGGGAAGTTCGGGAGCAATACAATCTGTGCCTGCAATGCAGCCCAAGCCTCCTCGTGCTGTGCCGAGAGCTCAGCCGAGCGTGCCTTCAATGCTGCAACCTGCTGCTTGCGCTCCTCTGCCTCCTCACGCTTGCCTTGTCCCATAAGCATACCAATCTCTTTGGCAGCCTTATTCTGCTCAGCGAGGCAGTTATCCAACTCCATCTGCAATGCCTTGCGAGCATCGTCCAACTCCTCAATCTTTGCGATAATAGGTGCGGCATCTACGCCCTTCTTTGCAAGTCGCTTAATAGCCAACTCCTTATCGCCACGCAATTGTTGTAATGTAAGCATATACTATATATTTTATATTATTTGTCCCGCGTTATGGATTTATCGTGCAAATTTATAAAAAAAGAGTGATAATTTGCACAAAAAGCCAAAGTTTGTTAATTTTGCACTATACAAAAACCTAAAAATCATGAAAAAACTGATCGGTTTAGTACTCCTTTTGGTTGCTACCACAGCCTCTTTTGCACAGCAAACATACACTCCATCGGAAGGAAATCTCAAAGCAAGACAAGAGTTTGCCGACAGCAAATTCGGAATCTTCTTACATTGGGGACTTTACAGCACGTTTGCTCAGGGTGAGTGGTATTTGAGCAAAGGCAAACTCTCGCACCAAGAGTACAAAAAGGCTGCCGACGCCTTCTATCCGCACAACTTCGACGCAAAAGCATGGGTTAAGGCGATAAAAGATGCAGGGGCAAAGTACATCTGTTTCACATCGCGCCACCACGAGGGATTCTCGATGTGGGATACCGATTGTTCGAAGTATGACATCGTCGATGCTACGCCTTTCAAACGTGACATTATCAAGGAGTTGGCTCGCGAATGTCATCGCCAGGGAATAAAACTTCACCTCTATTACTCGCACGTGGATTGGAGTCGCGATGACTATCCCGGGGGATACTCCACCGTTAAGGTTCGCGACAGAGATCACATAGAAGGAGGCTGGCCGAACTACTACAATTTCATGAACTCGCAACTTACCGAGTTGCTCACACGCTATGGCAAGATTGGCGCAATATGGTTTGATGGCGTATGGGACCACAAGAAGGCGAAAGAGCCGTTTAATTGGCAGCTCGAAGAGCAGTATCGACTTATTCACAAGTTGCAACCGGACTGTCTAATCGGAAATAACCACCATCTCACGCCATTCGAAGGCGAGGATTTCCAAATTTTCGAGCGAGATCTTCCGGGCGAAAACAAGGCGGGCCTGTCAGGTCAATCCGTAAGCCGACTGCCACTCGAAACGTGCCAGACAATGAACGGAATGTGGGGATATAAGGTTGCCGACCAGAACTACAAAAGCACCGAGAAACTTATACGCTACCTTGTAAGCACATCGGGCAAAGGTGCTAACCTTTTGCTCAACATCGGCCCACAACCCAATGGTGAATTACCGGCGGAAGCTCTTAAACGATTGAAAGATATGGGTGAATGGTTACGCAAATATGGCGAAACGATATATGGCACCACCGCAGGCGATATTCCTCAACAAGATTGGGGTGTAACAACCCGCAAAGGCAAGCGCCTTTTCGTTCACATCTTCGACCTCAAAGAGAAGGAGCTACATCTGCCTCTTTCGTGCAAAGTTACAAAGGCATATACCTTCGAGGGCAAAAAGGCTGTTCAGTGTGTTAAGGGCGAGAATGGCGTAACCCTCAAATTCGGCACCGCACCTTCGGGCGTTGACTATATCGTAGAGTTGATTACCGAGAAATAACTCTCTACCGCAAATAAAAACTGCTCCGAGATTTCGGAGCAGTTTTTATTTACACCAATTTGTTTAGTCCTGCGGAGCCTCCGGGTAGTAACTTTTGCCACTATCGGTCGAGCTGTTACCGCCAAACCAACTCATACTATTACCACTTCCGATAGCCTCAGTAAGGGTTGTTGATGAGCCTCCATTCGCATTGAACGTTAAAGTTCCTGCGCAATGCATTACATGGATATTGATCAAAATTTTCATATCAACACCTGTATAGTAAGCACAACCCACAACAGGGCAATATTGACCCGAAGCGTAGTTGTGGTTATAACTGTTTGTGCTATCAGCCAAAACGCCATTGTAGCTATTACCCGATACGGTGTAGTTGGTAATATTTGTAGTGTACTCACCGGTACCATTCTCCTGTTGAGTCTCGGTACGATGTGAACGAATATCGCCGATAAACTGGTTTACGTGGCGACCTGCTATGGTAGTGTATGCAAGCATAAATGTACTTACGCCCGATTTGTAGGCATTTGCAACATAATTCGATGCATTAAAGATATTTACCGTAACCTCCTTATTCTCTTGACCGGTACAGTTGATCTGGGTATTTGTTACCGAGCAGTTGCTGATGGTTGCGCTCTTTGCATTCAAGAAACCAATCAAACCACCGCACTCACCTGCTGTGTACCACCACTGCAAGCCCTCGGCAATGTAATTACCCAAGAAAGATGCATCTATTTCTCGGTACATTGCGTAGTAGTTTACAACCTTCGGATCGTAGTTCTCGACGATAGAGCTCTCTACTGAGCAGTTATCTATGGTTGCTGTAGTAGCCGACACCATACCAGCCAAACCTCCAATCTTGCAGACACCGCGCACCTTGCTGTTGCGAACATGTACATTGCTTGCGGTATAGGTTCCACTTGCTACTCGTGAAACGAGAGTGCCCGCGTATGCGTTACCGGCACCACCATCATCCTCATTTCCATACTCCAACGCAGGAATCGACGCATCGTGGTTGCAAGTTACATCGCCACCTACAATTGTCAAGTTCTTGTGGGTAGTTGTACCCGAAGAGTAAATTATCAAACCTGCACCACGATTGTTGGTTGCATCGTGAGTACGCACAACCTTGAAGTCGTGAAGTTCGTTGTTGCCACCGTCGAGATTGCGTACATAGTTGATCGGTTTAAATGTATGACCTCCCATATCGACGCTTGTAACGAATACGAGAGCAGCACTATCGCCATAGCTTGCACCCTGCGCCTTTGCCAAATCGTATGGCGACTGCACAAGGTTGCGAGTGATGCCATCGACACTTTCGGTAAGCATTGTTACCGAGCGGATACCGTCCCACTCAGCCACAAAGCGCTTGCCATCGAAGCACACCTCGCCACGGCAGTAGCGCTCACCGCCAAGGAGATGGTCGGTAGCCGCAGTGAGAGTTGTCTGACAGAAGCCCGCACGATGCGCCTCGCAGAACGAAAGCACAGCGGTCTCGGCATTCTTTGTACCCTGATCGTACAACGGAACAAGTGTAGCATTTGCAGCATCGCAGTTCGCAAAGTACAACTTCTCATCGCCATTGTAGCCACCCAACTGACCTACAATCTTGCCATAGAAGTAGTTATTTGCCTCCATATACGACTTAACGGTTGCCGATGTAGTACAATTTGTGAATGTTGCAGTGCTGGTAGTTGCGCCATCGCCATTCTTTGCAATGCAACCAACCAAACCTCCTGCCAATCCGGATTTCTCTGCCACATACGAGGTCTCGACAAGGCCACCGTTAGCTGTTACATTCGAAATATTGAAGGTTCCCGAGTGAAGAGCACCTGCCACCAAGCCAATCTTGCGTGGAGCAACAACCGAGCAGTTGTTGAAGGTTACGTTATTTACGATCAAGCCCTCCGAAGCCACACCAACCAAGATACCTGCACCTGTCTGCAACATAGTATTTACCGAGCAGTCGGTGAGTGTAAGGTCGTGAATATTGAGATTATTTGCATCGCCAAAGATAGACGAAGCATCCTTAGCCATATTCAAACCTGTAATAGTCTTGTTGTTACCATCAATCTCAGCACCTGCATTGAGCTTAATCGAAGGCAACGCAATAAGAGAGAATATGCCCATGTCGATATCTGCACCGAGACGAATCTTGTTGTATGCGACACCATTGACCAACAATCCGTAATGGCACAACCACATAAGTTCACGCTCATCATTGATGATGATGTACTCGCCCTCAACAACACTTGGTGCTTTGGCATAAGAAGTATCGTCAATGTCAAGTTCGTCTTCTTCGCTACCAAATGCCGGTAACATGAGCTGCTCTCCGTTCTTGAATGTTATCGCATTGTACTCGCGAATAACTCCCGCCTTGATTGCCGAAGAGCCCGATGTATTGAACTTCACTGTCATCTCTCGACCATCAGCCAAACGCAACACGCCAACGCAGAGTCCGAATTCGCCACTTGGGAGCACTACAAAGAACTCCTTTGCCTCGGTAGTCGAGAGTTGCAAGCCATCACCAAACGAGTAGTTCAAAGTATTCGATGCACCCTCCAAAGCGGTGAGCTTACCATTCGAGAAGTCTACCTCAAAAGCGCCTGCAATAGCACCACTCTCGGCAGTTATAGTCATACTTGCAAGTACCGAATTGCTATCAGGACTCTTAACACCAAATCGCAATACACCGCTCAAATGGTTCAACTTTATACCCTCACCTCTATTGGTTACCTGACCATACATAGGGGTTGTTCCGCTTTCGAAAGTACCCTCCTTGTAGTTCTGCTGCGATGCAAACACCACATTTGAGCCATAAGCACTTGCACTTGTTGACGACGAGAAGGTCTGCGCACCTCCTGCAACAGGGATTCTCTCCAAGATCACATCGTTAACAGGATAGAGAATATTGTATGGATAGTCCAACACTACATTATGGAGGTCGAAACTAGCACGGCTTGGATTTGTCTCATCGATAATAGCCACCTCGGATATATATCCATTTACCGAAATTCGATCCCCGTCATTCCAGTAAACCGAATATTTGCCGTCCTCACCTTTGTTGCCAAGGCTCACTTTGGTATGCGTATCGGCAATATTTACAACCAGAGTTGTTGATCCCGAAACGTCAATGGTTTCATCTACATCTTCTGTGATGGTACAACCAACAAAACAGAGGACAATGGCCATAAACCAAAAATTGTAAATTTTTCTCATTTGTTATTGTTTTAATAGTTGATTTTTCAAATTATTTGGCACAAAGTTAGGCAAATAAAACAAATTTCGAAAACATAAAACGGAAATCTTCACTATCTTTGCGCTATAATTTTGTGCAAGCAATGAGGAAGTTAGAACTTTTGGCTCCTGCAAAGGATCTCAGGACTGCGGTTGATGCTATTGACTGCGGTGCAGATGCCGTGTATATAGGAGCAGGAAAGTTCGGCGCGCGTCATTCGGCAACCAATGCAGTAGAGGATATTGCCAATGTAGCAAAATATGCACATCGTTATGGAGCAAAAGTTTATGCAACACTCAACACATTACTCTTCGACAATGAGTTGGAAGAGGCTCGTAAGCAGGCTCTTGCCCTGATTGATGCAGGTGTTGATGCTCTTATCGTGCAGGATATGGCTTACTGCCGTATGGGACTGCCTATCGAACTACACGCCTCGACACAAACCAACTGCGTTTCGGCGGAAAAAGTGAAATTTTTCGAAAATGCAGGCTTCGCAAGAGCCATTTTAGAGCGCTCGCTTTCGAAAACCGAAATTGCCGAAATTCGCAAAGCTACGACTATCGAGTTGGAGGCTTTCGTCCATGGCGCAATATGCGTATCGCAGAGTGGTCGCTGTTTCTTCTCTCGCTCAACATCGGAGCGCAGCGGCAACCGAGGAGAGTGCAGCCAACCGTGCCGCTTGGAGTATGACCTCTGCAATGACAAGGGTGAGATAATCATCAAGAGCAAGCACCTCCTTTCGGTGCGCGATCTCGACCTCTCGGCCCGCTTGGGCGAGATGATTGATCTGGGTATCACCTCGTTCAAGATCGAAGGCCGTTTGAAAGATCGCACCTATGTTCGCAATATCGTAAGCCTTTACCGCCAACTCCTTGACAACGAGATTGCAAAACGCAACGATGTCGAGCGCAGTTCGGTTGGTCGTAGCACAGTAGAGTTTGAGCCTAACGCCTCACGTACATTCACTCGCGGTGCCGGCGAGTACTTCTTCGATGGCAAATGTCGCAATGTAGCCTCATTCGACACACCAAAGGCTATGGGCGAGAGAATTGGTCAAATCGTAAAAGCTGACCGCAGAGGTATCGTTCTCAACCGCAAGCACGACCTTGCAACGGGCGACGGAGTGTGTTTCATCTCGAATGGCTCGTTGGTTGGCACAAATGTCGTGGGCGTGGAGGGCGAGCGCGTTCAACTCAACCGCTACGATGGCGTGGAGGTGAGCGTGGAGCTGTTCCGCAATTACAACCGACTATTCTCGCAAGCGGTGGAGCGCAGTCGAGTAAAGCGCACCATTGCAGTTGATTTGAATTTACAATTTGAGCAAGATAAAATGACTCTCACCGCAACTGACGAAACGGGTTGCGAGGGCTTGGCTTCTATTCCATACACCTTTGAGGAGGTACGCGACCGAGCAAAGGGTGAGGAGGCTCTGCGCCGACAACTCTCTCGTTCGGGCGATACGATATTCAGTGTGCGAGATATTACAATTGAGAATCTCGGTTTTGTGCCTATGTCGGTGGTAGCAGAGTTGCGCCGTGAGGTGTTTGAACTTCTCGAAAAGGAGAGAATAAATCGTTTTTCGACGAGAGAAAAAGAGGTGTTTACCGAAAAACGAGATATAAAATACCCTACCGACACACTCACTCCGCAAGACAATGTAACCAATCCTTTGGCGAGAGAGTTTTACACAGACCACGGAGTGGTGGAGATTGCCGAAGGGTTGGATTGCCAACCTTCGACTTCGGGCGAACAGGTGGTAATTTCAGACTACTGCATACGCCGAGAGATTGGCGAGTGTTTGTTGGAGCGACCACGCTTAAAAGGCGACCTCTACTTGGTACGCGGAACGAAGAAGTATCGCCTTTGCTTCGACTGCAAAAAGTGCCAGATGAAGATAATTGACGAAAAATAGAACTCTATATGAACTTAACACCAAACTTTAAGGATTACGAGTTGATTGACTCTGGTGAGGGCGAGAAGTTGGAGCGATTTGGTCGCTACACCCTGCGCCGACCTGAGCCTCAGGCTGTATGGCGCAAGTCGCTCGATGAGCGCGAGTGGCAACACCTCGCCGATGCCTCATTCCTCCGCACCGACCGTAGCGAGGAGCGTGGCGAGTGGCGCAACAAGCCGCAGATGAAGGACCGCTGGAATATCCGCTACGACTATAAGGATATGCACCTTACGATGCGACTCGCTTGCACCGCATTCAAGCACATCGGCATCTTCCCAGAGCAGGCGGCAAATTGGAACTTCATATACGACACTTGTCGCGCGAAAATCGAGCGCAAGGGTGCAAAACCAAAGGTTTTGTACTTGTTTGCCTACACAGGCGGGGCAACCCTCGCAGGAGCCGCTTCGGGCGCAGAGGTTACCCACGTGGACTCGGTAAAGCAGGTGGTTACCTGGTCGCGCGAGAATATGGAGTCGAGCAACCTCGACGGTATTCGTTGGATAGTCGAAGATGCGTTGAAATTTGTTCAGCGCGAGGTGCGCCGAGGTAATCGCTACGATGGCATAATTTTGGACCCTCCGGCTTATGGTCGTGGTGCAAATGGCGAGAAGTGGGTATTGGAGCAGAACATCGCTGAGATGTTGGAGGCGTGCTCGGAGTTGCTTGCCGAAGATGGATTCTTGGTGCTGAACCTCTACTCTATGGGCCTATCTTCGACCATCGCCCGCACACTTGTGCATCAGATGTTCGGCACACCAGCAACGGAGGAGTTTGGCGAGTTGTACTTCACCGATAGAGCAGGGAAGGAACTTCCTTTCGGAACATTTTATCGAATGAAACGGAAAGCTAAATAATATGATTTCGAGTATTATTATTTTCGGATTACTATCAGGGCATCTATTGTTCGATGTATTGATCGGATTATTCGGTAGCCGTCGCAATATCGGCTTCGGCTGGGCATTTATTCTATCGGCAATTTTCACACCACTTGTCGGCTTTCTCTTGGTGCTATTATCCGAGCGACTGCCCGAAGGTGCAGAGCCAAAGTATGGTTGTTTGGGATACACATTCGGCCTCCTCGGCACTATTATATTGGTGCTGATTGTCGCAGCAATACTACTTGGAATAGCCTCGATTATATTTCCCTTCTAATGGAGTCTAAAAGGCATAAATCACCACGCCCGCAACTGCCGAAAGGATAATCATAAGTATAGGGTTCACTTTGCGGTATGAGCCGTAGAGCACCGCACCAAAGAGTAGCCACGACCACACATCTATAAAGTTCTCATTTTCGCCCGTGCGCGGTGCCATCATCAGCAACGCCGCCGACGCAATCATTCCCACTACAATCGGCGTTACCGCCTTAACTACGGTCTGGATATAGCGATTTTCGCGGTGGCGAAGGAAGAATCTCGTCAAGAACAACATCAGCGTAAGCGACGGCAAGCAGACCGCAAAGGTCGCTATTATTGAGCCACCCAACCCTGCTACGGTGTAGCCAATATAGGTTGCCGAGTTGATTGCAATAGGGCCAGGTGTAATCTGCGACACCGCCACAATATCGGCAAACTGCGTAGCCGTGAGCCAACCTCGCTGCTCAACAATCTCGTTTTGGATAAGCGACAACATCGCGTAACCGCCACCAAAACCGAAGAAGCCAATCTTCAAGTAGGAGAGAAAAAGTTGCAAGTAAATCATCGTTTTATCTCCTTTCTGCCATTATAGATGGCTAAAACAACACCCACAATAACACCTGCGCCAATCAGGTACATTGGCGACACTCCGAAATACCATACAGCCATTGCTACCGCTGCTGCAAGGGCGGCCAAATACCACTTCATACCCTTGACCAAGCCCATAAGCGGAGCAACAATCAATGCTACAACCGCAGGACGCATAGCACGAAATGCTGCATCGACATATCTATTTTCGCGCACCTCGGCGAAAAACAGAGCCAACAACAGAATCACGACAAACGAGGGAAGAACTGTTCCGAGAGTGGCGGCTATTGCGCCCATCATACCTGCCGTCTTGTAGCCGACAAATACTGCCGTGTTTACAGCGATAGGGCCCGGCATAGATTGCGCCAAGACGAGCATATCGAGAAAATCCTTGTCACCTATCCACTTCTGTCGCTCGATAACCTCGCGCTGAATTAAAGGTATCATTGCAAAGCCTCCACCGAAACTAAAAAGTCCGATTTTGAAAAAAGTTGTGAAGAGTTGCAATAATATAGGCATGATTCTTACAAATTATTAACAATAGAAACCATATCAACCGCCACTACGGCAGCCGTTTCGGTACGGAAACGTTGTGTTCCGAGAGTTATCTCCTCGAAGCCATTTGCCACCGCCAAGGCAACTTCTGCAGGCGAGAAATCACCCTCCGGACCGATCAACACCAAGGCATCTTCACCCTTCTTCAAGGTCGAGGCAAGATATTTTTTACCATTTACCGCATCTCCGCAATGAGCGATGAATTTACGTCCGGAGAACTCTCTCTTCATCAAGTCATCAAAGCATGTAAGTTCAGCCAAAACGGGGTGATAAGCCTTCAACGATTGCTTTACAGCCGAAGTTATGACCTTCTCTTCGCGATCATGCTTTATGACCTTTCGCTCACTATGTTCGCTCACAAGTGGCACAAACTCTGCAACTCCGATCTCGGTAGCCTTCTCTAAGAACCACTCGTAGCGGTCAATGTTTTTAGTTGGCGCCACAGCCATCGACAGGCGATAAGGCAACTTTTCGAACTCCTCGAAATGTTCGACCACTCGCACAAGGCAATGCTTATGGTGCGCCGAAGCGACCTCGCAACGATAGAGATTTCCTCGTCCGTCGGTGATATGGAGGGTATCACCCTCCACCAAGCGCAACACCTTAACAGCATGGCGCGACTCCTCTTCGGAGAGCATATATTCGGGTGCAGTAAAGTCTGCGGCGTAGAATAGTTGCATAACGATTGAAAAATTATTATCTTTGCAGATACAAAAGTAATAAATTTTATTGAAATGAAGCGCATACTATTTGTATTAACACTACTTATGACTGCACTTAACACAACATTCTGCTCGAAGCAGGTGCAAAAAGAGGAGAATCCGCTCCTCACAGAATTCACCACACCTTATGGTGTGCCTCCTTTCGACAAAATCGAGGCAAAGCACTATGCCCCTGCCTTCAAGTTTGCGATGTCGCTCCATAACGACGAGGTGGCGGCCATTCTCGCAAATAAAGAGGAGCCTACCTTCGAAAACACTATTCTCGAACTTGACCACTCAGGCACGTTATTGGCCGAGATATCGGATATCTTCGGTATGATGTGCGCTGCCATGAATAGTGACGAGATGCAGAAGTTACAGGAGGAGATCATGCCGCAATTGGCTGCACACTACGATGCAATATCGATGAACGACGAGTTGTTCAAGCGCATAAAGGTTGTTTACGACAAACGCAACAGTACCGATTTGAATGCCGAACAGATTCGCCTTGTCGAGAAGATGTACGACGGCGCTGTACGCCAGGGCGCACTCCTTAAAGGTGAGCAGAAAGAGCGTCTGCAAAAGATTAACGAAGAGTTATCGCTCCTTACGGTTAAGTTTGACAGCAACCTGCTTGCCGAGACCAATGACTTCAAGTTGGAACTTTCGGCCAAAGAGTGCAAAGAGTTGCCAAAGGCCATACGCGATGCAGCACAAGATGGCGACAACAAGGATAAGTTTATCTTTACACTCCACAAGCCGAGCCTTATTCCGTTCCTGACATATTCGCAAAACCGCGAATTGCGCGAAAAGCTATACAAGGCATATCTCAATCGTGGAAACAACGAGAACAAGCACGACAACAAGGCTATCATCAACGAGATTATTCGTCTGCGCATCGAGAAAGCGAACCTTTTGGGCTATAAATCATACGCAGACTATGTTACCTCGGAGCAGATGGCACAATCACCAAAGGCTGTTTACGAGTTGCTAGAAGGTATCTTCACCCAGGCCAACGAGAAGGCAAAAGAGGAGTTGGCCGAGATGAATACAATGTTCAAGCGCGACCACTCCGGCGATAACGACAAGTTTGCTTCATGGGATTGGTGGTACTATGCCGAAAAGGTGCGCAAGCAAAAGTATAACCTCAACGAGGAGATGACTTCACCATACTTCGCACTCGACAACGTGCGTCAAGGTGCCTTCAACCTCGCAAATCGTTTATATGGTTTGACATTCCGTCCGATTGTTGTTCCGCAGTACCATCACGAGGCCTCGGCCTACGAGGTTATGGACACCGACGGTTCGCATCTCGGAGTACTCTACTTCGACTTCCACCCTCGCGCAAGCAAATCGCAAGGTGCATGGTGCGGATATTTCCGTCGTCCATCATACAATCGCGAAGGCAAGCACATTACTCCTGTGGTAAGCATCGTCTGCAACTTCACACAGCCTTCGGGCGGCAATCCGGCATTGCTCTCTATTGACGAGGTTACAACTCTCTTCCATGAGTTTGGCCATGCGCTCCATTTCCTCTTCACCGACGTACCATACAACGGACTACTCGATGTAGAGGGCGATTTCGTAGAGCTACCGTCACAGATTCTCGAAAATTGGGCCTTGGAGGAGGAACTTTTAAAGACCTATGCTGTACATTACCGCAACAATTCGGTTATAAATAAGAGCCTTATCGACAAGATTAATCGTAGCGCACAATTCAACCAAGGTTTCATGACAACCGAATTGTTGGCTGCAGCTCTTGTTGACTTGGATATTCACTCGCTCACCAAATACAAGGAGTTGGATATCGACGCCTTTGAATACAACGCACTATACGAGAAACGCGGCATGATCTCGGAGATTGAGCCTCGCTATCGTCTTCCTTATTTTGCACACATCTTCGCAGGCGGCTACTCATCAGGCTACTACTTCTACACCTGGGCCGAGGTATTGGATAAAGACGCCTTCGCTGCCTTTGCCGAGACAGGAGATGTATTCAATCGCCGCACAGCACAAGCTTTCCGCAAATTGTTGTCAAGCGGTGGCAAGAAGGACGGTATGACACTCTATCGCGAATTCCGCGGTGCCGAGCCAAGTCGTGAGCCACTGCTCAAAGCCAGAGGTTTGTGGGTAGAGCCGGAGCAAACCGAAGAGGATAACCCAAACATGGAGAATTAGAAACCAAATAAATTAATGTAACACTATGAAAAAATTCTTATTTATTATGTCAGTATCTGCACTTTTGGGTGCTTGTGCAGGCAACGATATGCCCGTAGCACAATTACCTGAGATTGACACCAACAATCCATTGTTGGCAGAGTGGGACACCCCGCACGCAACACCTCCATTCGACAAAATCTCGATTTCGGACTACGAGCCTGCATTCGAGACTGCTATCGCAGTCAGTCGTGCAGAGGTTGATGCCATCGTAAACAACCCTGCAAAGCCTACCTTCAACAACACTATTCTTGCACTCGAAAAGCAGGGCGAGTTACTTGACCGTATTTCGTCGGTATTCTTCAACATCTTGGAGTGCAACACCTCAGAAGAGTTGCAGGCCATAGCAATGCGTATTCAGCCTAAATTGACCGAACTCGGTAACGATGTATCGCTCAATCCTGAGTTGTTCAAGCGAGTAAAAAAGGTTAATGATAACCCTGGTTTGTTCCTCACCAAGGAGGATAAGAAGTTGCTTGAAAACACCTACAAGAGCTTTGTGCGCAGCGGAGCAAACCTTGCAGATGCAGAGAAGGAGTTGTATCGTCAGTACTCTTCGGAGCTATCGCAACTCACTTTGCAGTTCGGTCAGAACTCGTTGGCAGCGAACAATGCCTATTCGCTCAATATCAAGCAGGCAAGTAAGGTTGCAGAGTTGCCGGACTTCGTAAAGGAGGGTATGGCAATGGAGGCGAAGGCTCGCGGAGAAAAGGGTTGGACAGTAACATTGAAGGCTCCAAGCTATATTCCTTTCGTTACATACTCGTCGCAGCGCGACTTGAAGGAGAAGCTCTACAAGGCTCGCAGCAGCTGTGCTATCGGAGGAAAGTTCGACAATACAGAAAACATTCGTAAGATTACCGACTTGCGTCTCAAAATCGCGAACCTGCTCGGCTATGAGTGCTACGCAGACTATGTTCTCGACAACCGTATGGCCGAGAAGACCGAAACCGTAAATTCATTCCTTGCTGAGTTGCTCGCACAGACCAAGGAGTATGCCGACAAGGATTATCAGACCCTCAACGAGTATGCTCACTCGCTCGGTTTCAAGGGAGATATTCAGCCTTGGGATTGGGCTTATTACAGCGAGAAGTACAAGAACGAGAAGTATGCCGTAAGCGACGAGGCTGTAAAACCATACCTCGAACTCGAAAATGTTAAGCAGGCAGTGTTTATGCTCGCAAACAAACTCTACGGCTTGCAGTTCAAACCTGCCGAGGGCGTGGCAAAGTACCACGAGGACGTTGCCGTATATGAGGTATCGGAGGAGAATGGTAAGCACTTGGCTATCCTCTATCTCGACTTCTTCCCTCGCGATTCGAAGCGTGCAG
Source organism: Alistipes sp. (assembly GCA_045644085.1). Taxonomy (GTDB): domain Bacteria; phylum Bacteroidota; class Bacteroidia; order Bacteroidales; family Rikenellaceae; genus Alistipes. The sequence goes on from JAZRGH010000055.1 coordinate 14,784, forward strand.
GAGCGTGGATGACCGAGTTCCGTGGTGCAGAGGGCGACATTCGTCCATTGGTTTCACTCGTGATGAACTTCACAAAGCCTACCGAGACTACCCCTTCGCTCATCACATTCGATGAGTTCACCACCTTCCTCCACGAGTTCGGACACGCTTGCCACGGCATGTTGGCAAAGGGTAAGCACGGCTCATTGAACGGTACAAACGTATTCCGCGATTTCGTGGAGTTGCCATCGCAAATTTTGGAGAATTGGGCATACGAGAAGGAGTACCTTGACCTTTGGGCAAAGCACTACCAGACAGGTGAAACCATGCCTGCGGAGCTTATCGAAAAGATTATCGCAGCAAAGAACTACTTGGCAGCATACGCAAATGTTCGTCAGGTATCATTCGGTATGACCGATATGGCTTGGCACACTCTTACCGCACCTTACGAGGGCGACATCATAGAGTTTGAGCAGAAAGCTATGGCTCCTTCGCAGATTTTGCCGGTTGTGGAGGGTACAGCTATGTCGCCAACCTTCGGGCACCTCTTCTCTGGTGGTTATGCCGCAGGTTACTACGGATATAAGTGGGCAGAGGTTTTGGCTGCTGACGGATACTCGCTCTTCACCGAGAACGGCATCTTCGACAAGGCTACCGCAGCGAAGTTCCGCACACTCCTCGAATCGGGTGGCAAGAAGCACCCTATGGATCTCTATGTTGCCTTCCGTGGCCATAAGCCTCAGACCAAGGCATTGATTGATCAGATGGGACTCGGCAAATAAGAGCCGACATCTCACATAAAACAGAGTGGCTGTCACAACAAGATTGTTGGACAGCCACTTTTGTATGGTTACGATATATACCTATTTTATATTTACTTTATATTCGGTAGGAATAATCTCGTAAGAGAAACCTTGTGGTAATTTCAGCTTCACATCAAATTCGCCATTGCGGTAGTGCCATGCTACATCAATCTTCTCATTACCCACAGGTATTGAGCCTTTACACCACTTCATACCGCTATCAATAAAGCGTAAACGCACCTTTTTCTCACATGGGAGCATCTCATATACACCCAAGACATCGCGATAGGCAACGTTTACCAAATGCGAAGCGAAACCATGATTACAGCTCGCCTTTGGCTTAAAGAACTCCCAAATCGTACCTGTAAGTTCGACCATCGGCTTGTAGAGATTAACGATCTCATCAACAAGTTGTTTATTCAAGCCGTAGCGTGAGAGCAATTCGAAGCGAAGGAAGTTTCCGATAATGACATTCGCAGGGTGAACATTAGGATAGAAACCGGCCTTACGCTGCTCCGGGTGAAAATCCACACACAACGTCTGCCACAATACGGGGTGGCTCTGCGGCGTAACCACATCGCAATAGAATGCATAGTATTGGCACGCCTCGGTAACATTTTCGGTCAACACCGCCTTGCCTCGCTTATCAAGCACAGCATTATCTATAAAGAACTCGCCATTGTACGACTGTTCGATAATTGTCTTGCGGACGTGGTCAGCCTGCTGCGCCAACTCCTTATCGTCATATAAACGAGCCACCACATCGAGCATCTCGGCATAGAGCATATTCGAAGGATAGCTTATATCTCTCACACACTTATTCGAGTAGGAGTAGTCCACAAATATCCACTTATCCAGCTTTTCAAGCAGACCATCTTTGTTAATATACTGCGTAAAGAAATCTACCAGACCATAAACTCGCTCCTTCGCACGCTCGATAGTCGCAGTGTCGCCTGTACGTTTGAGATACTCCTCCAATTGCAACACAAACCACATCGCCCAATTCGGAATGTAGTTGTGATTACGGTGGTCGGCAGGATAGCACATAGGCAACATGCCTTTGGCTATATCCTTGAACTCGGTAGGGAGCAGATAGTTCTCCATAAAGTTGCGCTCTATACGACTGTTACCTGAAAGTACCGCCTCTACTCGGCTTGTAAAATAGGCATCACAGAGCCAACCGGCACGCTCTCGTCCCGGACAATCCATGAAGATATCGAGTGCATTCTGGCGATAGTTTTCGCGCGCAGCCTCGAAGATACCGTTCAGATCCTCGTTGCTCGATTCAAACTTGGCACGATGACAATTAGAATTGCAGTAGTCGCGCATTGAGATCTCCTTTATTTCAATATCTGCATTATCGCTGATAGCCTCAACATACTGCATTGTGTATGGCTCAAAGGTCTCCAACTCGTACTCTCCCGCCTGCAAGTCATAGAGGACATACGGGTTACACCTTATTCGGTTATTTGCCACACGGCCCTCCTCGTTCAACAACTCGTCGAAGCGGAGTTCCAATTTACAAGGGCTCTTTACGACAATCTTGGCACGGAGGAAACCGCTACTATTAGTTGCAAACTTATAGAGGTTTTTATCTATCGATTTAGCTTTGTGAAGACGATAATCGGGATATGCTACACCACGAGCAAGCAGAGTCTTATGCTCCTGCTCAACCAACTTTTCGGAAGCAATGTCCGGTTGCCATGCATAATCGGTTGCCCACGCCTCGAAGTCGGGCGATAGTACATAGCTCTCGATGTGTGTACGCTGTTTCGAAAAGCGAATTACATCTTGAACTCGCTGGCCAAGATCGTAAGCCACAAAGTTGCTGCCCGTAGCCGCCACAATCTCTCCATTTACCACTACTTCGGCCTGTAAAAACGCAGGTTGGTCGAGGAGATAGAAGCTTGGCAAATTGTAGCCGGCAACCTCAACTGCAACGATATTCTTTCCCCAACGAAGATATGGTTTCAGATCGTAAGCGTCTATACGATAGTAATCGTGCGCTGCCACGCAAGGGCCATGTGCAACAAACTCACCGTTTATACGTAAGCGATAGTCGCACGATGCAGCGAGGCGAATAGTGGCCTCCTTTATAAAACCGACCTCAACAATCTCTCGAAACGAGAGTGTCAGATTCTGCTCTTTTTCACGAGCTTCGCTCCAAACAGGCTTTGCCTCAATGAATTCGGTGTACTCCGCAACTTGTTGATTCGAAGAACAAGCATTAGAGAACAACGCTATAATAAATAACAGCAGTGTTATCATAGCAGTCTTGTGATTTTTATTTTCCTGCAACGTATACAGAAAACTCGACGAAACGATTTTACTTTAATTTTATGATAGCATAAATAGGATAGTGGTCCGAAACAAACTTCACCCCATTATATGCATCACGAATAGTATAATACTCGACAGGTTTTTTCAAACCTTTGCTATAATAAATGTGGTCAATCTTACTGGTTTTAGCATCAGTCTCGAAGCCATTAGTCGTACCATAAGAATCTTTCTTATTAGCAGTTTGGCGAGCATTGTCCATATAATCTCTGATAGCGTTAAGAGCCTTATGGGTTGCCTCCACGTTAAGATCTCCTGTGAGGAATAGAGGGCACTTGTTCTTATACTCCTCGAACTTCGTAGAGATAAGCTTCATTCCCTCAATCTGTGCTTTCTCTACTTCGTGGTCGAGGTGGGTGTTAATGTAGAAGAACTCCTTGTCTGTTGGTATATGCTTGAACAATCCCCAAGTAGCAGTACGGTAGTATCTTGCACCCCAACCCTTCGATAGCTCATCAGGGGTTTCCGAGAGCCAGAAAGTGCCAACATCAATCATCTTAATAACTTTGGTGTTGTACAAAATACCCGGACACTCACCTGCGCCTGACTCCTTACCTGTCTGACGGTTTAGGCCATAGCCGTCGTAGCCCGAGCTCTTCAACTTATCCTTCAACCACTTCCATTGGTCGGTATAGGTAGCCTCCTGAACGCCCATAATATCAGGCATCTGGTCCTTGATAAGTGCGAGGACTGCCTCCTTACGGTTATCCCAATGGTTTGGGGTATCCTTATCCATACCCGAGGTACGGATATTGAAGCTCATAATCTTAATCTCGTTCTCCTTTGCGTACTTCTGATACTTCGATCCCGATGGAGAAGGTGTCGGCGTGTCTGTTGCCTTATCGCAAGCCGATGCCAACATCAAAGCGCTCAATAAAATAAAAAATGTCTTCATAGTTTTAGTGTTAGTTGTTTTTATTGTGAATAATGATTTTTCTTGAAAAAATATTGTTTTTGCTTGCGCTTATCGTCTTGGTTGCGCGCAACAAATACCTTCTCGCCCGTATATGGATTTTCGCCCATGTAGAACATCACCGACGAGAGCGTCATCGGCGTAGGAGTCAAGTCCTGCACCTGCTCCAAGGTAAAGTGCAACTTGCCGAGCACCTTCTGCGACAAGGCACGCATATCGGCCTCACGACAACCCGGATGCGAGGAGATAAAATATGGTATAAGCTGATAGCGCAGACCATTCTCGCGACAAATCTTATTAAAATTGCGGTTCAGCTCCTCGAACAACGTAAACGACGGCTTGCGCATAAGCTTCAATACACCATCTTCGGTATGCTCGGGTGCAACCTTTAAACGACCCGATGTGTGGTACAAAACCACCTCACGCAGATAGTCCGACTTATCGAACAAATCGTAGCGAATACCGCTGCCGATATAGGCATGTTTCACCCCCTTGAAGGTGCGAATTTTCTTGTACAGGTCGAGCAATGGGCGGTGGTCGTTATTCAAATTCGGACACATCTTCGGGTGCAGGCACGACGGGCGCAGACACTTGGCACAAAGTTCCTTATTCTTGCCACCCAGACCATACATATTTGCCGAAGGACCGCCGATATCGGTAATCGTACCTCGGAAGTCGGCCATCTTGGTTACCGCCTCAACCTCACGCATAATCGACGCCTCGCTACGCGACGATATAAACTTGCCCTGATGTGCCGAAATAGTGCAGAACGAGCAACCTCCAAAGCAACCTCGGTGGATATTCACCGAGTGCTTAATCATCTCCCACGCAGGGATATCGCCACGCCCCTTGTAGCGCGGGTGCGGTGCTCGCATATATGGAAGGTCGAATGCCGAGTCGAGCTCCTCGCTCGAAAGTGCCGAGTGCATAGGGTTTATAACGACATAGTCATTGCCCGTCTTCTCGACCAGAATATTCTCGCTCTCGAGGCGGTTGCTCTCAATCTCCTCCTTGGTGAAATTCTCGCCAAAGGCGTGCTTATCCTTCTTGCACTGCTCAAACGAGTGCAAGGCAACAACCTTCTCGCTCGGAAGTGCGTCTACATACTTTTTATCGGCCAAAAAGCCCACCTGCTTCAAGCCTCGCAGCAATTTGGCGTTGTAGCCGTTGCGCATTGCTCGAGCCACCTCGCGGATAACTCTCTCACCCATGCCGTAGAGCAGGAAGTCGGCACCACTCTCGACCAAAATCGAAGGCTTCAACCCCTCCTGCCAATAGTCGTAGTGGGTAAATCGACGAAGCGACGCCTCGATACCGCCAATCAAAACGGGTGTCGAAGGGAACAACTTTTTGAGTATTTGGGTATAGGTTGTAACTGCGTAGTCGGGGCGGAAACCAGCCGCACCACCTGCGGTGTAGGCGTCGTTGCTGCGGAGTCGCTTGTTTGCGGTGTAGTGGTTTACCATCGAGTCCATCACACCCGCCGTAACGCAGAAACATAGGCGTGGAGTGCCGAACTTCTTGAAGTCTCGCAGGTCGTCACGCCAATTTGGTTGCGGAACAACAGCCACACGCAACCCCTCGTCCTCGAAGAGTCGGGATACCACCGCAGTACCGAATGAGGGGTGGTCGATATAGGCATCACCCGAGAAGAGGACTATATCGACATAGTCCCAACCGAGTTGGCGCATCTCCTTGACTGTTGTTGGCAAAAATCCCATATACTACTCCTAAAATGCGTTTTGGGCTGCTTTGGAATAGGTATCCCACTTCTCCAAGACCGCCTCGAAGTCCTTCGGTAGGCCGAGTGTAAACTCCTTGTACTCGCCCGTCTTTGGGTGTTCAAAGCCGAGCAATCGTGCGTGCAAGGCGTGGCGTGGCATTGTCTCGAAGCAGTTCTCGATAAACTGCTTGTACTTCGAGAAGGTGGTACCCTTCAATATCTTGTCGCCACCATAGCGCTCATCGTTAAAGAGCGGGTGGCCGATATACTGCATATGAACACGAATCTGGTGCGTTCTACCCGTTTCGAGTCGGCACTCCACCAAAGTTACATATCCGTAGCGTTTCAGCACCTTATAGTGCGTAACAGCATGCTTACCCTCCGAGCCGTCGGCAAAGACATACATCTGGTGGCGGTTCTTCGGGTTGCGCCCGATATGACCTGTAATTGTACCCTCATCATCAGCCAGGTTACCCCACACGAGTGCCACATAGCGACGCTGCGTGGTGTGGTGGAAGAATTGTTTTGAGAGGTGCTGGCAGGCGTGTTCCGTCTTGCCAACAACTAGAATACCAGAGGTATTCTTATCGATACGATGTACCAAGCCGGCTCGCTCATTGCCCTGCTGGAACATCGGGTTGTCCTTCAAGTGGAAAGTGAGCGCATTGACGAGTGTTCCGCAGTAGTTTCCGTGGCCAGGATGCACGCACATTCCCGCCTCCTTGTTAACTACGATAACATCGTCGTCCTCATACATGATGTCGATTGGAATATCCTCGGGTGTGAGCAACACCTCGTAGCGAGGGAATGCCAAGCGCATCGAAATCTTATCGAAAGGCTTAATCTTGTACGATGCCTTCTGCGGTTTGTCATTCACGAAGACACCACCATCGTCGATAGCATTCTGGATGCGGTTGCGTGAGCAGTTCTCGATATGCGTGGTGAGATACTTATCCAAACGCATCATCGACTGCCCCTTATCGACAGTTATGGCGTAGTGCTCGTACAAGCCGTTCTCGTCAGGCTTTTGGTCGGACAAGAAGCGGCGTGGCATAACGCCTACACCACCCTCTTCGTCGTCATCACCCTCGAAATCGACCTCGATATCCTCGTCGAGTTCCTCGTCTATGTATCTTTCGTCTGTCATAATCTTCGGTTAAAAGAAGAAGTTATCTTCGGTTTGTGATTCGCCATGCGGCTGCGACTTTTGAGCATTGGCAATCGAATCGAGTAAGCGTTGCTCCGCCTTAGCGATAGAGTCGGCCTCCATCTTCAAACGCAACTCCTCCTCGACACGGCGCTCCTCCTCCATAATCATACTATCAACCAATGCCGCATCGAGCGTCAAGCGCAACGACACGCGCGAGCCATACGCCACCTCCGCACTCGGCAACACCGACTGCTTATAGACCTTGGCACGATTGCGTTCAAGTGCAGGCATTCCCTCGTCAAACTCTATCTCGCCTATATTCAGGCCCGACTCCCAAAGTCGGCTCTTTGCCTCAAACAACGAGCGACCTATAACTTGCGGAACAACTGTCGATGTATCTTTTGCCGACACGCCGACACGCAACACAACACCACTGCCCATCTCTGCCTGCAATTCACTCTCTTCCAAGACCTCCTCGCCACCCACAAACTCTGCCAAGACATAGTTTGTAGCGATATCCTCGGCATATTCGAGGTGGTCGATTGTCAGACCTGCCGTTTCGAGCATATTCTTCGCCTGACGCAATGAACGTCCCGCCACATACGGCACTGCAACCATGCGCTGACGCGAAGAGTTTACCGTAACATATACCTTGCGACCTGGCTTAACCACAACCCCTCCCTTCGGAAGTTGATCGAGGATAACACCACCCGGATAGGCCGAAACATGGAGCGAGTCATTAACGATAATATGCAAATCTCTACGACCTGCAAAATACTCCGCATCGTTCATTCTCAAACCAACAAAGTCCGGTACAGTACGGCGTGCGCTGTGGCGTGTGCCGAGAGCCATAGCGATAAACGATGCTACCGCCAACCCTAAAAACACCAACGCAATAACGACAATGTTGTATGCTATTGTATGTCTTTTCAACCAAGACCAAAATTTCTTCATAACTACTCCTTCTCAATTATGTTGTAATGAGTGTCGCGCTCGACAGCTCGAAAACCCGCAGCAGCGCACATTCTTTCAATCTCATCAATCGTCAATCGAGGGCGCTGATCCTTTGCTCCCGCCATCGAATATATCTTTGTCGAATCCTCGATTGTGCCGTCGATATCGTCTGCTCCAAACGATAACGCCAACTCGGCACTCTCCTTGCCATACATTACCCAATAGGCCTTAATGTGAGGCACATTGTCGAGAATGAGTCGGCTCATCGCCAATGTTCGCATATCATCTACAACCGATGTTTCGCCCAACGACTCCAAGCCATTGTTTGCACTACGGAATTTCAACGGGATAAAGGCATTTAAACCTCCCGTTCTATCCTGCAACTCGCGCAAGCGCATAAGATGGTCGATGCGATGCTCAATCTTCTCGATATGGCCGTACAACATAGTCGCATTCGAATCAAAGCCCAACTTGTGCGCCTTCTCGTGCATCTCCAACCACTCAGCCGACGAGCATTTGCCCGGGCATATCTCGGTACGAATCTTCTCGTCGAAAATCTCGGCTCCACCACCAGGAATGGACTCCATACCTGCCTCTTTCAGCAGTCGCAAGCCCTCCTCAATGGTCAGGCCTGCCTTGCGAATCATATAGTGCAACTCCACCGCCGTAAATGCCTTGACACACACTTCTGGCATAATCTCCTTGATGCGCCTAATCATCTCGGCATAGTAGTACAAGTCGCGCTCGGGATGTACCCCTCCGACAATATGTATCTCCGTAGCACCACTATTTTTACGAGCCTTAACCTGCTCCAAAATCTCCTCCATGGAGTAGTCCCACGCGCCCGCCTCGCCCTTGCGACGGCGATACGAACAAAAACGACACTCGAACAGGCAAATGTTAGTAGGTTCGAGGTGAAAGTTCTTATTATAGAATACCTTATCGCCGCTCTTGCGCACCTTCGCTTCGGTAGCTAAACGCGCCAACAGCCACAACGGAGCCTTCTCCCAAAGGAGTTTGGCTTCGCAGGCGTCGATACGCTCTCCGCGCAACAACTTTTCGGCAATAGCTTCGACGGTCATACTATTTCGGTGCTTTGCGATAGAGATAAACAGCTATTATCGCATAGATAACATTCGGCAACCACACTGCCAACATCGGCGGCAGAGAGCCACCCTTAGCAAACTCCTCGGATACGCGGGTGAGCATAATGTAGGAGAAACACAAGGCAATACCGATTCCGATATGCAAACCCGTACCACCTCGCACCTTACGCGAAGAGAGTGATACGCCAATGAGAGTAAGGATAAACGTACCTATCGGATATGCGTAACGAGTATGGTGCTCGACCTCAATATGTCGTATCGAGTCGGAACCTTTGGCTCGCTGCTGGTCTATAAAGTCATTCAGCTCGACTATATTCATCGTTTTGACCAACGCCTGCAAATTACCCAACTCCACAATATCGAGATTGAGCAAAGTGTCGAGGTTACGATGCTGCTCGAAAGTCTCGTGTCCGTCATCGGCAAAGTGTCGGGTTATGTATCGCTGCGCGGTCCAACGCTTTGTTTCACTGTCGAACTTAGCTTCCGAAGCCTCCAATGTGGAACGCATAAAGCTGCCATCATACTTTTCGAGTGCAATGAACGATGCTTGCGAAGAGTTCTTGCTAAATCCTCGAATGTAGAGGAATGTTCCCGGCTCAACCTGACGATAGATATGTCTATCGTATTGGAAACGCTGGCGTCGTGGGATATACTGCTGCTCGAATGCCACACAGGTACGTTGCGAGATAGGGATTATCCAAAGGCTCAATCCGAGCGATATAATCGTAATAACGAGTGCACTGATAAAATATGGCCACATCAATCTGCGGAAACTCATTCCTCCCGACAACATGGCGATAATCTCGGTCTGATATGCCAGCTTCGAGGTAAAAAAGATGCAGGCAATAAAGGTGAAAAGTGCACTGAATTGGTTTATGAAGAACGGAATAAAATTCAGATAATAGTCAACAATGATGCTCTTCAACGGGGCATGCGTAGAGGTAAAATCATCAATCTTCTCCACATAGTCGAAGATCACCACTACCACGATAATCATGGCAATAGCAAAGAGGTATGTTCCGAGGAACTTACGAATAATGTAGCGGTCCAGGATCTTCAATCCCGGCCACCAACTACGCCCTGTTCTGTATTGCGGTTCCATCATAGACTAAATGCAAAATTCAAAATGCAGAATGTAGAATTCAGAATGCAAAATTAGTTTTCCGTTATCAACTCCTAACTACTCTCTACTAACTACTCTCTCCTCTCTTTCTTAAAGTCTTCTGCCGAGTTTCTCGACCATAATAGCCTTCCACTGCGCGAAGTCGCCAGCGATAATATGCTTGCGAGCCTCACCCACGAGCCACAAATAGAATCCCGTATTATGCAACGATGCAATCTGCGCCGCCAACATCTCGCCACATACGACAAGGTGGTGCAAGTAGGCCTTCGAGTACTGATGATCTACGAAGGTCGGACCGTTAGGATCAATTGGCGAAAAGTCATTCTCCCACTTCTTGTTGCGGATATTGATAACTCCCTCGCTCGTAAACAGCTGGCCGTTTCGACCATTACGAGTAGGCATCACGCAGTCAAACATATCGACACCTCGCGAAATTCCCTCCAAGATATTAATCGGAGTACCGACTCCCATCAGATAACGAGGCTTATCCTGCGGCAACACCGCGTTCACAACCTCAATCATTGCATACATCACATCGGTAGGCTCGCCGACAGCCAAACCTCCGATAGCATAGCCATCGGCATTGTACTGCAAGACATTCTCCGCCGCCTTAGCTCGCAAATCAGGATAGCCACAACCCTGCACGATAGGGAACAACGACTGATAGTGTCCATACTTCGGCTGCGTCTTGTGGTATTGATTAAAACAGCGATCCAACCATCGCTCAGTCAAAGCCAACGACTTTGCTGCATACTCCTTCGGAGCATCGCCCGGAGGACACTCGTCAAACGCCATCATGATATCGGCACCAATGGTACGCTCCGTATCGATTACACTCTCCGGCGTAAAGAGATGACGCGAGCCGTCAATATGCGACTGGAAATGGCAGCCTTCCTCCTTCAACTTACGGCATGCTGCAAGCGAAAAGACCTGGAAGCCTCCACTATCGGTAAGCATCGGCTTGTCCCATGTCGAGAAACGATGCACACCACCCGCCTCCTCCAAAATTTTCATTCCCGGACGGAGGTAAAGATGATATGTGTTCGCCAAGATAATCTGAGCCTTGGCCTCATCGCGAACATCACGATGAAATATACCCTTCATGGCTGCGGCGGTACCCACAGGCATAAAGATAGGCGTCTGTATCACACCGTGATCGGTGACAATCTCGCCAGCTCGCGCGTTAGTTGCTGTATCCTTATGTTGTAAAGTAAACTTCATAATCTTGTGCAAAATTACTAATTTTCGCGAAATTTTGCGTAAGTTTGCAAAATAATTGACAACACGACATTAATTAATGGAGAAAATATACGACATAATTTACAGTGCCTTAATGGCTTACGGGGAAATTGGCATTGCTCTCGGAGCCATAATTCTTGCGCTGTTCATCATTCAGATTTCGTTGCATCTCGGCATATATGGTCGTATTGCATCGTTCCGTCTGATGAACCGAAAACAGATTCGCGACAAGGAGCCAGGAATTTCGGTTGTCGTACCACTCTTTGCCGAGGATTCGGAGTACCTCGACAATGCCCTAACCACTCTGCTAACACAAGATTATCCAGAGTTTGAGGTCGTTTTGGTCTATGTAGGCAACAGTGACGATTTCTTTGCCGATGCCAAGTCGCTGCAACGACTATATCCTCATCTCTCTCCCGTACATATCGACTACTCACCACACTATCCGGTATCCACAAAAATAGCATTGAACGTGGGTATCAAGAGTGCCAAATACGACTTTGTCGTAACAACCTCGTCGGACGCGACACCTTCGTCGGAGCGTTGGCTCTCACTCCTTGCCAAAGGCTTCATGTATGGAGACGTCGTATTAGGTTACAGCGGTATTGCTCGACAAGGTGGATTTGCAAACTTTATATTCCGAGAGTATCAGTTCAACGATTCGATAGCATGGCTCTCATCAGCTATTCGACACCGAACCTACTCGGCTTCACGAAATGCCCTCGGATTCAAGAAGAGCCTCTACTTCGATGTACGAGGATTCAACCACCTCAACATGAGTGTTGGCGAAGATGATCTCTTTGTCCAACAAATCGCCACACGCGATAATGTCAGCGTAGTGCTCTCGCCTCGTGCGACAGTAGCCGAGCGCACCTGGGGCGGTTGGGGCTGGTGGTGGCGACGCGCAAAGTTGCTACTAACGACACATCGATACTATCCAAAGGGCTCTCTGGCTCCGATGGTAGCCGAGCTCATAATGCGAGTCCTCTTTTTTGCATCTATCGCAACAGCTCTCGTATTTATGCCTTGGGAGTTCAAGATAGCGGCCACAATCATCACCTTGCTAAGATATTTCGTGATAATGTTTGTGGTAGTTCGCAATGCTCGCCGACTCGGTGAAACAAGTATCGTAACTTTACACTTTGTGTACGACCTCATTGAGCCAGTATTGCGATTTGCACTCGCTATATCAATACGCAAGAAGGGTAAAAAATTGTATTTTTAATGGCAGTCAAGGAGTATAACGTTTATGATGACCGCACCTTGGTAAGTATGGTTATCGAAGGGGACAGCACAGCCTTCGATACACTGTTCGCACGCCACAGCGAGATGATATACTCCACGTTACTAAAATTTACGGGTAACAGCGACGATGTCGATGATTTGATGCAGGAAGCCTTTATGAAAGCCTACCTCAAAATCGGCCTCTATAACCCGAAATACGACTTTGGTGCCTGGATATACACCATAGCTCGAAACACCTTTGTCGATTTCAGTCGTACCCGCAAGAGCAACGCTCTCAATCCGCAAAACCTATCACCCGAGATTGACAATACGGCACAAGGTTCATCTCCGACACCCGAAGATTACATCATCAATGCCCAACAGCATGCTCAAATCGAGAGATATATCGCAATGTTACCCGAGGATTACAGACAACTCTTCGAGTTGCGATTTATCGACGAGTACAGCTACGATGAGATTGCCGAGAAACTCGACATGAAACTTGGCACGGTCAAGACACGCATCTTCCGAGTACGAAACATGATGTGTCAACTCATTATCGAGGGCGAAAAGCATATCTAAAAATTCAACAGACATGGATAGTATAGCACTTATCGAGAAATATTTTTCGAATCTGACAGAACAACAACGAGAGCAGTTTTCGAAACTTGGCGAGGTCTATGCCGAATGGAATGCGAAGATCAATGTCATCTCTCGTAAGGATATGGAACACGTCTATCTCCACCATATTCTGCACTCGTTGGCGATAGCCAAAGTGTGTAGTTTTGACGATGGTTCCAAGGTACTCGATGTAGGTTGTGGCGGAGGTTTTCCGTCGGTACCGCTGGCAATCATGTTCCCGAATGTTCAATTCACTTCGTGCGACTCGATAGGCAAGAAAATTCGCGTTGTCGAGGGTGTATGCGAAGCGGTAGGCATCAAAAATATCCGCACGGTAAATGGTCGCGTCGAGCAGTTGAAGGAGCAATTCGACTATATCGTTTCACGTGCCGTTACCGACATGCCGACCTTTGTCGGTTGGGTGCGCGGAATGGTACGCAAGGGAGAAAAAGGAAGTCGCCCAAATGGTATTCTCTACCTCAAAGGTGGCGATTTGACAGAGGAGTTGAAGGCAAGTCATCGTAAGTGGGAACGCCACTATATTTCGGAGTTCTTCGATGAGGAGTTTTTCGAGACCAAACAGGTAGTTTATTCCAAAGAGTAGAGAATGTAAATGTACAAACAAAAGAGATGCGTAGAGCTTTTGTGATACTTGTTTTGATGGTTTCGGCATTGACAGCCGAGGCGAAGAAAGTTGCTAAATGCGACTCGATCACCATATTCGGACGAGTATTATGCGAAGGAAAACCTCTTGCCGACGTACCGGTATCCGACGGTGTTCACATCGTTAAGACCGACTCACTTGGACGCTACGCCATCGCTTCGCACAAATTTCAAAATACGGTATTTGTAATCACGCCTTCGGGGTATGAGCCTGAACGCAAGAAGGGCATTCTCCCCCTCTTCTGGTCGTTACTGCAAAAGAAGCGATATATTGCTGAGCAACATGACTTTCATCTAAGAAAGTGCAACCAGAGAGATCATCGTATTCTCTTCATGTCCAACCTCTATCTGCAAAACGCGAATGATGATCTTTTGCAGTTCAAACGCAGAACTATTCCTGCCGCCCGCAAGATCGCGAAGGATACAGGGGATTCGACTGCCATATATACCATTCTGCTGGGAGATATAAGCAACTGCCCGAATTGGTATTCGCACGAGTTCGATGTAGGCGATGCCGTATCGCTCATAGCATCGTTGCGCTACCCCACCATGCTCTATACCGTTATGGGCGACCAAGATAACGATGGTGCAGTACCGGGAACCGGCCTGACAGACCACAAGGCGGAACGACAATATGTATTCTCATGCGGCCCCAAATATTACTCGATGAATATCGGTGATATTCATTACATCGTACTCGACAATACAGTATTTCGCAACGAAGCGGGCAAAGGAAAGTACCCTACCGAGATTGTCGGCAAACGCAATTATGATCGTTTCGTAACCTCTGACCAGCTCGACTGGTTACGCAAGGATTTGGCTCTTGTAACCGACAAAAAGAGCCCGATAGTGGTTTGTATGCACAACACCGTTTTCACAGCCAACTCGAAACGACGCATATCGAAGCGTTTCAGTGAGCCAAAAGATGTAGATTCACTAACCAACTGCTTTGCCGATTTCGAGAACGTACACTTTGTTACGGCAGGGTCGATGGATAGACGTATTTCGCACGCCAAGGAGTTGCCGAACATAATCGAACATGCCGTAGCCTCCACTTCGGGCGACAGATGGAGAACAGGATATAATGGTTTTGAGTCGATAAACGGAGGTGGCGTACCCGCCGGATTCGAGATTTTCGATGTCAAGGGGCGCAATCTATCATGGCATCATCGCACCGAGAAGGGCAATAGTAAGCCATTTCGCACATACGACATGGCAAGTGTCGGAGAGTATTATCGTGACAATCTCGACATACAGAATCTCCTGCGAGAACACCCTAAAACCTTTATCAATTACGGCACTCCTGAGTTTAGCAAGTATATATACATCAATTGGTGGGGCTACGAAAAAGGTGCAAAATTAGAGGTCTTTGAGGACAACAAACCTCTGCATGTACGACAAGTACATCAGGCCGACCCTCAATATGTAGCGACCTCCTCGGCCCTGACGCTCAAACATAGTCGCAAAAAACCTCGTTTTGGACGCAACAGCTGCCAGCACATGTTCCGCGTTCAACGCCTCTCGCCGACATCTACCATCAGAGTACGCGCAACAACCCCATTCGGAGAGGTGTTCGAGGAGATTATTGCAGGCCGAAAACCATTTTTGCAACAGACCGAATAGTTTTTCGCTTAAAAGCTCTTTCCATTTGGCAAATTGAAAATTTTGCCTTATCTTTGCAGTGCAATAACAATTGGAGTTTCAATCTTGAAGAGGGTTGAAATTCTTTATTTTTTTGTTGTTTTTTTATCGTATTAATTAACAAGAGAGAATAGAATACAAACATATTATGGCACAGATTAATTATCTTACAGCAGAAGGTTACAAGAAATTGAAAGATGAACTCGACCACATGCGATCTGTCGAGCGACCTGCTGCGGCTGCGGCTATTGCCGAGGCCCGCGACAAGGGCGACTTATCGGAAAATGCCGAGTACGATGCCGCTCGCGAGGCACAGGGTTTGCTCGAAATGCGTATTGCACAGTTGGAGGCAACACTCAACAACTCGCGCGTTATTGACGAAAGCAAAATCAGCAAGGATAAGATTCAGATTTTGAGCAAAGTAACTCTTCTCAACCACAACAACAAACGCGAGGTTACATACACCATCGTTTCGGAGAATGAAGCAAATCTCCGCGAGGGTAAGTTGGCTATTGGTACACCTATTGCAAAGGCTTTGCTCGGCAAAAAGAAGGGCGAGGTTGTAGAGGTTACCGTACCGGCTGGTATCATCAAGTTTGAGATTCTCGATATTTCGATTTAATCGCAATATTGAAAAATGATTAGGTTAGGTGACATTGCAGAGATTAATCTCTGCAATGTTTTTTTGTCCTCTACTTTGGCGGTTTCATACTTTTTCACCATATTTGTAGAAAGTTTTCAAATATTTCCGTTATGACGCGATTTATTACAACAATATTGGCATTAGCAACCATAATTTGCGGACAAGCATCTGCACAACAGGTCTATCGTACCGAGTTTTCGGTATTCGACCTACGAGAGGCGGCCCTCAACAACGACCATTCGCGCACCGAGC
This sequence comes from Alistipes sp., assembly GCA_045644085.1. GTDB lineage: Bacteria > Bacteroidota > Bacteroidia > Bacteroidales > Rikenellaceae > Alistipes. Next base: position 31,155 of record JAZRGH010000055.1, read on the forward strand.
ATCATATACCTTTTGCCCCCAAGACCATTGAGGCCGTTGGGAAGACCGAAATCGTAGGACAAACCGTAAATATGCCTACCGCATGGAGCGACTATAACGTCTATCTCCATGTTCAGAATACAATCAAGGCTTATGATCTTGTCGTAAACGAGCAGTTGGTCGCTTCAATAGAGGACTCATATACTCCTGCCGATTTTCTCATTTCGCCCTATCTGCGTCAAGGCGATAACGAAATTTTGCTATTGCTACGTCGCTCGCAATGCATTGAGTTACACAATGGCTCGAAGAGCAACCTTGTAGAACAATTCAGCGGCTCCTATCTCTTTGCACAACACCGCAAGCACATCTTCGACTACGATGCACGCATCGTACAGAATGGCAAAACACTCAACCTCGAACTCGATATTGCAGTACGCAACGACTTCAACTTCGAGGAGATTGTACAAGTGGGATATGACATCTATTCACCGGATAACAAGCTGATAGACTACGCCGTCCGCGAATTCCCTGTGGCAGGACGTGGTGTAGACACGCTCCGTATTCGAACCTCTCTCGGCGAGGAGAGTCGTTTTCTGTGGAGCGATAAAAATCCGCATCTCTACCGCCTTACGCTCTATACAAAACGCGATGGCAAACCTCGCGAGTACATATCATTCTACCTCGGTGCCGGTTCATCAACTTTTGCCAACGGAGAACTCCTTCGTAATGGTAAACCTATCGCCAAAAAGGCAGCTCGCTACAATGCCCGCACTACATACAATGAGGCTCTTGCCGAAATCAAGGCATTGAAAGCACAGGGTATCAACACCCTACTCCCAGATAATCCGCAACCTGAGTGGTTTTACGATATCTGCGACGGCTTGGGCGTATATGTCATAGAGCGTGCCAACATCAACCCTGACGAACAACCACAAAATCGCAAAATAGGTGGTACTCCATCGAACAATCCCAATCTTGCAGCCGAATACCTTGCACGCATAAAGGCGATGTATTATCGCACTCGCAATCACTCGTGCATTATCGCCTACGCACTCGGTGGCGACATGGCAGGCAATGGTTACAATATGTACAAGGCGTACCAATGGCTCAAAGGCGTAGAGAAGGAGCGTGCCGTAATCTGCACCTCGGCTGATGGGGAGTGGAACAGTGATGTCAATCTTTAAACAACGGAGAGCAGAAAACCTCAGATAATTAAAATCGGAGACGAGAAGGTTATTTTTGTGCGTTACGCAGTGGCAGAATGCGCAGTATAGTAAGCCTATGTGAGAATTTACGACACAAGTAAGGTGCAAAAAGAGTTCATCGGAACGATTTACGGCTCAAATTTGAATTTATGAATATAGAATTGATCGTTGTTGGTAAGACCGACATGAAAGAGGTAAATGCGTTGGTAGAGATGTATTCCAAACGCATAAACCACTACACTAAGTTCGGCATCACCTATCTACCCGACTTGCGTAATACTAAAAACTTATCGGAACAGCAGCAAAAGATGGCAGAGGGAGAGATGCTCCTTAACGGTATTACAGCAGGCGACTATGTGGTACTACTCGACGAGGCGGGCGAGGAGATGCGCAGTGTAGCCTTCGCGCAATGGCTTCAAAAGCGAATGAATAGCGGTGTCCGCCGTTTGGTACTGATGATTGGTGGGCCTTATGGCTTCTCGGAGGAGGTTTATAACCGAGCAAATGCTAAAATATCGCTCTCGAAGATGACCTTCTCGCACCAGATTGTTCGCGCCATCTTCACCGAGCAACTCTATCGCGCCTTCACAATCATCAAAGGCGAGCCCTATCACCACGAGTAGTTTTTCCTAGCGACTTCCTACACGACTTTGCTCCGCGACTTTTTCCAAAAGAACGTCGCACATGAAATCTGCTTGCGCAGTATACTAAGCGTATGTGAACAGACAAGCAAAAACAACCTTGCAAATAGCAATCCACAAAAAAAAGCATTTTAAGCAGATGATAGCAAGGCGCACAAGAAATCCGCTTGCGCAACATACTAATCGTATGTGAGCAAGCGGGCTATCGCAGAGCGGCTCAAAAAGAGCCAATCAGAATGATTAAAATTGGTTTTAAGGAGACAGTTGCAACGCCATCAAAAAAGACAGAGGTGGGAGCATACTGAGCGTATTGTGAAACCGCCACAAAAATTCATTTTGAGTGAGGAAATTTTGCGCCAAACGAAAAAGCGAGTCCGCAGCATACTTAGCGTATGTGAGGAACTCGCTTATTGAAGAGCGGTGCGAAATTTACCGCTCAAAATGTATTTTTAATTACATTTTCTTGCCGACATTAGTCTTCTTCGCAACCTTCGCAGCAGTAGCCTTAGTTGCAGCAGCCTTTGGAGCCTTTGCCTTTGGAGCCTTTACTACAGTTGCGTCCTCAACTGCGTCGGTAGCCTTCTTCGCACGTGAACGGCGAGTCTTTGGCTTAGCCTCAACTGCAGGTGCAGCAGCAGGAGTTACACCGAGAGTGTATGCCTCGTTGAAATCAACGAACTCGATGATACACATGTCAGCACCGTCACCCAAACGGAATCCGGTCTTCAAAATACGAGTGTAACCGCCTGGACGCTCTGCAATCTTTGGAGCGATTGTACGGAACAACTCAGTAACTGCCTCCTTCTGCTTGAGGTACGAGAATACGATACGACGCGAGTGGGTAGTATCCTCCTTCGAGCGAGTTACGAGTGGCTCGATGAACTGACGTACAGCCTTCGCCTTTGCAACAGTCGTCTCGATGCGCTTGTGGAGGATCAACGACGATGCCATGTTCGACAACATCGCCTTACGGTGTCCCGCCTGACGGCCGAGATGATTGAAATTCTTATTGTGTCTCATAATTATTCTTTATCAAGTT
>JAZRGH010000056.1:0-7133 GCA_045644085.1 Alistipes sp.
TAAGAGCCACCTTCTCGCGCAATGTAGGGAAAGGGAAGTAGCCGAAGCCGGCCGGCAGACGGAGATACTTTACTCTCCAATCAAACTCCACCCCCTTTGGCTCCTCCACCTTTGGCTCCTCTGCCACGGTGTCAGCCGAAGCCTCGCCCTCCTCTGCCATATTGGCATTTGCACCATTTTCGGCAGCGGTGGTCGCACCCTCCTCGACTACGCCCTCTTTCTCTTCAATCTCCTGATTATCAATCTTTTTCTTTGTCATATCTCTAAATTTTATTATTCTCTACTATTGTGTATGCGCAAAAGGTGTACCGTTTCCGCCTCTTGTTAGAAGAGGTTGTCGTACATTGATTGGCTCTTATCGTATTTCAGATCGGCAAGCGATGCTGCCTTAACACCGATATTGAAGCTCCAACTGCGGTGCGATCCGAAAGGAATCCAGATAAACGACATCTGCCAACAGTGCAAATCTCGTGTTATGGATACTGACGTAGTAGTCAGTTTTCGGTTCTGTATATCGAATCCCGACGTAAAGGTAATACCCGTCTTCGGTGTCAGATTGACACTACCATTGAAACCTATCGTCTGCGACACATTCTTCTTATAACCCGTTGTTCCATTGTTCACATACGATATGCTGTAACTTATGACATAGTTAAATCCGAAGTTCCAAGGTATCGAGAAATCATAGTACGAACTCGCCATATAGTGTCTTCGCAATGTAGGATCCATCAAACCATACGGATCGGAGAACGGATTAAAGTACTCCGGTGGTATGGAGTTGATATCATTGGCCGCAGGTTGCGACTTATTCTCTCGCGACTTAAAGGTATAACCAAAGCTCCAACCCGTATTTGTAACACGACCCAATCGGCCTCGTTTCAACATAAGTTTATTGATACGTACACCCTCTGGCGTTACCTCGTAAGGATCGAGCGTAAACGAAAGGTTTAATCCGAAGTTGCCATAGATGGTCGTACGGAACGACACAGGCAGATTCGACAATCCGAGTGAGTCGGCAAGGAAGTTATACGAGCCACTGATTCGCAACTCGTCTATCAGCTTTATCTTCTTCACGCCCGAAGTATCACGCTTACTTAAAACCTTCATTTCGAGCGACTGCGAAAGCGAGAAATTAAGATTTGCCTGCTGTCCCGATCCGGGCACACCATAAGGCTGATTCGAGTATGGCGAGTATATCTTGTGATTTCCTAACGAGTCTGTTTGAACGGTATTGTAGTAGCCATACTTCTGATTACTGAAATCGGGAGCATACGAGAAACCGATTTGCGGGGTTATGGTATGACGCACAGCTTGTACCTTCGCCGTCTTTTTCTTCATCTGCCACATACCGTAGATTGTAGTATTGGCCGACACCGAAGCGCTGTAATTGTAGATACGATAGAAGCCATACTCCGGATCGAGCGTTTCAACCTTATTGGTTTCAGGATTCCACTGCTGATTCTGGCGCGAGAAATACCAACGCTCCGAATAGTTGAACGATGGCGAGATGTTTATATACTTGAAGAGGTTGAGCGATGTCGAGATTGGCAACGAGTGCTCTACTCCGTTACGCATATTCTTCAACGTCTGCATCGTAAAGAGGTCCTTCTCCGGAGTCGATACCGAGTTGGTCAATTTTGCCGAATAGGTAAAACCTATCTTCTCGTACCAACGCTGCTTACCCATGGCGTCTTTACGCTTAAACGGATAGACACGCGCCACATTGAACACAATATTCGGCAAGGTTATGGCCAATTGGCGTGTCTGCGAGTTCTGCGACACCGCCAAGTTCATCGAGAGCGAGAATGGTGTACCCGCCCAACTCTTGGCATACGATATCGAGGAGTTTGTCTGTGTTGCAAGAATGTCATTCAGCGTCGTTGCCGAATATCGCGAATATCCACTCGACGAGAGGTTCACCGATGCGGAGAATGTCGATCCCGGATTAGCCTTAGGGTCCTGCGAGTGAGTCCACGTAAAGCGGAAGTTGTTCTGCTTGATATAATCGGGCTCGCCCTTATCTCCGGTCTTGATTGACGAGAAGTCAAAGTTTACATTTCCGCGATACTTATATCGCTTTGTATAGCGCGAAGAGGCATTTACTTCCCACGAACCGAGCGTATAGAAACCTCCCGTAAGAGCGAGGTCCACATGCTTGTTTATGATAAAGTAGTAACCCAAACCACGAATAAAGAAGCCTCGCGAAGCGTCCTCTCCATACGACGGCATCAGCAATCCCGACTTTGGTCCGAGGTTTACAGGGAAGAATCCCTCCGGAATACAAGCAAAGTAGATAGGCACATCGTGCATTACCAAATATGCAGGTCCAGTAATAATCTTTTTGCCCGGAATAACCTTTGCCTTGGTCATCGCAAGGTAGAAGTGAGGATTTTCGGTATGGTCGCAAGTGGTATATTTACCATGGCGGATATTAATTGAGTTGTCCGGCATCTTTTTAATCTGTCCGCCGACAAGCCAGCCATCACCTTCCTGAGTTGCCACACCCTGAATAAACGCCTTCTTAGAGCCGAAGTTGTAGGTTATGGTATCCATCGTGTACGATGAGCCACCCTCCTTAAATACCGGATGGGTATTCTTTGGCTTACCATCAACCGAATCGGCCTTACCGTAGGCATATATCTCCTTGGTTGCCATGTCGATTTGCATATAGTCGGCCTGCAACCCCATGTTCTCGTAATTCACATCGCCCTGATTGTAGATGTAAACCTTCTTGTTGAGCACATCGTAGTAGAGCGAATCGGTATTCTTTCCCGAAATGATTTGATCAATCATCGAGCCGCCCTTCTTCTGAGCAGTAGTATCGCGATGTGACAGCGGTTTTACGGCCACAGTATCCGCAACTCCGAGTGTATCACTCTTCGGAGGTTGAACCACCTCTCCCAATCGTCTTACATTCTGGCGACGAGTACGACGAGCCGGCTCTTGCAAAGGTTGCTTGGTGCTATCCTGCACAGGTGACGACACAGCAGGAGCAAGCGAATCGCTCCTACGAACCTGCTCCAACGCTTGCTCCGAGAGTGATCGCGGAGTGGCAGAAACAAGCACAACATGAGCCATCGCCAAGGCGATAACCGACAAAACCAAATATTTCAGCCTAAAATGTTTCAAAAATTCCATTTTTTTTCGTACTTTTGCCGACAAGTCGGCAAAAACGCCTAAAACGCCTTTTCTGTACGCACAGGCACGCGTTTTTTCGGCGCGTAAAGATAGTGAAAAAAGTGTATATGGCAAACTTTATGACCAACTTTCGAACTTTCGGCGTATATTTCGCTACAATTATCGCTCTGTTCACACTCCTTCTTCCTCTCAACGGATATGGAGCAGAAAATGTTGCGCAGGGGGTAAAAGTTGTCGTTATCGATGCCGGACATGGAGGTTCGCGCTTCCCCGGTGCAGGCTATAATGGTATTGCCGAAAAGGATATCAACCTGCAAGTGGCACTCAAAGTTGGTGCGCTTATCGAAAAAAATCTCCCTAACATCAAGGTTGTCCAGACCCGCACCATCGACAAGATGTTTTCGAGCGTCCTCTCTGAGGATTTGCAGGCACGAGCCGACATAGCACATCAGCACAATGGCGACCTTTTCATCTCGATTCACTCCAACGCCCACCGCAATAGCGAGGTACGAGGTGTCGAAACCCTTATCATGGGAGAAACGTCAATGGAACAGCGAGTGAACCAAAACGCCCTCTATGTCAACAACAAAGAGGAGTTGCTCGATATGTCGGATCAAAAGACCGCAACCATTGTTCGCGCCTATATCCAAAACCTCCAATTCACCTATGGTGAGTACAGTGAAATGATGGCACGCCTTATCCAGGAGGAGTATGTAAAACTCGGCTACAACAATCGCGGTGTACGACGCCAGCCTTTGAAAGTATTGTATGCCACCGACATGCCGAGCGTACTTACAGAGATCGGTTTCATGTCGAACCCTACCGACCTAAAACATATCACTTCGGAGAGGGGACAGAAGGAGATTGCCGGAGCTATTTTTCGCGCAGTTAAGAGATATGTCGAGAATGTAAATCGTTCACTACTCATAGACGGAGCAACCACTGCACCGGCCTCTGCACAGCAAACAAAGGTGCCAACTAAGCCGAAACCAAAACCGCAAACTGTGGTTAAACGATATGCCATTCAGCTGATGGCAAGTGTTAAAAAGATACCGACAGACCACCCCGAATTAAAGGGTTACAGAGGTAAGGCCTGGGTGTTGGAGAGCGAAAGCACTCTCAAATATAAGTATTGCTATGGCGACTTTGCAGACAAGGCAACCGCACAGAGACATATTGAGGAGGTGCGTAAGGAGTTTCCTCAGGCATTCATCATAACATACGAGAAATAAAATAGGATAACATAAATATTTTTCAGAGATGAGAAAAGAGATTAAAATTGGTATTTATGCAGTTGTGATACTGCTTTGTGCATGGGCCGGAATTCGTTTTTTGAGCGGGCTTGATGTACTTGGTCGCAGTCGCAGTTATACTGCCCACTACGAGTCTGTAAATGGTTTGCAAGATGCAGCCGCAGTAGTTATCAGCGGAGTGAAGGTTGGTCAGGTTACAAGCGTAGAGGTTAATTTGGAGAAAGGCGGCGTAGATGTTGTTCTCTCGGTGGATAGCAGCTTCGATATTCCGACAGATTCGCGTGCGATGATGTTCAGCGCAGGCTTGATGGGCGGCAAGTCCATCGAGATTAAGATGGGTGAGGCGAAGGAGTACTTAAAGAGTGGCGATGCTATCAAAACGGGTGTTACACTCGATATGTTCGATACTTTGGCTAACGAGTTGGGCGATATCAAAGAGCGCGTAGCCGTTCTCCTCGACAACATAAACCAGACTATTTCGGGAGTGGACAGTCTTATCGACGATAACTCTAAGAATTTGACAAAGACTGTTGCGAGCCTCAACGCAGTGATGTCCGACTTGAAAAAGTCAAACATCATCGGCAACATTGATGGTTTCTGCGCCACACTCAACCAGAATGGTGCGAAGTTGGATAGCATCATTACCGATATCAACTCGGTAACAAAGGCTTTGAACGAGCAGCAGAGTGGCGAGAAGTTGGCACAGGCCATCAACGAGGTGAACACCCTCTTGGCAAAGGTTAATAGCGGTAGCGGCTCAATCGGCAACCTCGTTTCCGACGAGAAGTTGTACAAGGAGTTGGCACAGGCTTCGCAGAATCTCTCGCTCTTGTTGGCCGACTTAAAAGAGAATCCGAAGCGTTATATCAATGTAACCGTTTTCGGCAAGAAGAGCTACGACGAGAAGCAGGCCGACAAGGCTGCAAAGGCAGCCGACAAAGCGAAGAAGCAGGCGGCAAAGAACTAAATATTAAAGGCCAAACAAAGTGGTAACCCCAAAGGCTGTCATATATCCTTCAAACTTCGAGGATAAGATTGGTTTCAGCACCATTCGAGAGCAGTGCGTTGCATTATGTACGATGCAGCATGCTCGCGATTTGCTCATAGGCGAAGGGTTTACCGCTAACGAACAAGAGATCAAACATCGTCACGCCTTGGCAGAGGAGATGCGCCAAATTCTTCTCTCCGAGCGCGAAGCCCCTACCGATGAATTCTACGACATTGCCGAAATTGTCGAGAAAGCAAAGGTCGAGGGTACATTCTTGGAGATTGCCGAGGTTATGCAACTTGGTAAGGCTTTGATTTCTGCAGGTGATTTCGTACAGTTTTTGCACAAGAGCGACGCGGTGCGATATCCAGCTCTCACCTCTCTCGCAAAGCCCGTAAAGGCATTGTGGAATATCGTAGCCGATATTCGCCGCATCATCGACGACAAAGGCATGGTGCGCGATGGGGCTTCGGAGGAGTTACGCCAAATCAGAGCTCAAATTCGTCGCCACGAAGGCCAGGTATCGAAGCGCTTACAGGCAATTTTGCAGGCGGCAAAATCGAGCGGCATCGTCGATAGCGACGCCTCTATTTCCATTCGCGAAGGTCGTGCCGTAATTCCTGTTACAGCAGCCAACAAACGCAAACTCAACGGCTTTATTCACGACGAATCGGCTACGGGAAAGACCTTCTACGTAGAGCCTGCCGAGGTTGTGGAGTTGAACAACATGCTGCGCGAATTGGAGTACGAGGAGCGCAGAGAGATTGTACGCATACTGACTGTCTTTACCGAAGTTGTACGCCTTGAAATAAAAGATGTAGAGCGTACAGAACAGTTTATGGCAGTGGTCGATATGGTACGAGCAAAGGCTCGCTGGGCCGTTGAGAACGGAGCCGGCAAACCTATTATCTCGGAGGATAGTCGTTTGGTACTTCGTACTGCAAAACACCCTCTGCTGGCACAGTCGCTCAAACGCCACAAACGCACAATCATTCCTCTCGATGTGGAGCTCGACGCCGAGCGACGAATCATGGTTATTTCAGGACCCAATGCGGGAGGAAAGTCGGTATGTCTTAAAACAATAGGCTTGTTGCAATATATGTTCCAATGTGGTTATCCAATCACCGCATCGGAGATGAGCGAATTGCCTATATTTAATAAGATATATATCAATATCGGAGATGAACAATCCATCGATAACGATCTCTCGACCTACTCGTCGCACCTTCTCAACATGAAGGCGATGGTAGCCGGAGCGGACAAACATACGATGGTGCTGATTGACGAGTTCGGTTCGGGAACAGAGCCCGTAATCGGCTCGGCCATCGCCGAGGCTATACTCGAAAAATTGGTGGCAAGTGGTTGCTACGGCGTTATCACAACCCACTACTCAAATATAAAATATTTCGCATCGAACAATGCTGGCGTCATAAACGGAGCCATGATGTTCGATGTACAGAATATCCGCCCATTGTTCCGCTTGGAGTGTGGTAAGCCGGGTAGCTCGTTTGCTATCGAGATAGCCCGAAAGATTGGTCTTCCCGAGGATATCATCGCCTCGGCAAAGGAGAAGGCCGGTTCGGAGCACATCGACCTCGAAAAGCAGTTGCGCGAGGTGGCACGCGACAAGCACTATTGGGCACAGAAGCGTGAACGTATTCGCCAGACTGATCGTAAGGTCGAGGAGATGGAGCAGGCGTTGAGCGAAAAACTCTCCAACATCCGAGAGGAACGCAATCGCATCATCCACGAGG
>JAZRGH010000057.1:0-3070 GCA_045644085.1 Alistipes sp.
AGGATAATAGGTGTCGATTTCTTACCTGTCTGGAAGTTGTACGCTTCGTCAAACTCGGTGTAGTACATATCATCAACAGGCACAAGGCGTGTAGCGAGAATATGAGCGCCATTCTCAATCTCCTCCTTAATCAAAGCCTCCTCTTCGGGATCTTCGGCAATCCACTCCTGAGCCATACCGAGGAACCAATCGGCATAGCGATTCTTGAAGATTTCGATGTAAGCATTGAGGTCGGCACCCTCACGCATACGGACAAAGTTTGTGTAGTTCCAATTATTGTTTCCCGATGTGTGTACCTGCTCGTCGCCCTGCACAATACTCCAATGTCCGAATATTGAGTTCTTTGGCATATCCTCATATATCGCCACAATTGTTTTCTGCACGGTTGGCTTGCCGTCGTCAAACATACGGCCACCCTCAAGATAGATAACATCGCCTACACCTATGCCCAACTTCTCAGCTTCGGAGCGTGACATAATCACCGTATTTGGATTTTTGAGCTCGCCAAAATCGCCCGCCAAGCACTCAAAACCGAAGAACGCAGGGAGGTTGGGCGTAGCATAAAATATCTGGTCGTTGAAAGATTCAAAGTTGTATTCACTCTTTTTTACCCATATTCGGTTGATAGCCGAATATGGTGCATACGAGGCCACCTCCTCTGCATCGGGGAATTGCTCGGCAGCGACATAAGCCAAGTCGCCAGGTGAGTTGGAACTCCACTTCATCTCGGTATTATCGCCACCAAAGTTGGGCGAGATAAGATAGGTGCGGTCTGCATCTTTGAGCGAGTGGTTGTAGGTGATGGTAAACCACACCTGCGATGCGATAACATAGAACGCCACAAAGGCGAGGGTAAGGCCCAACACATTAAGCAATGAAGCGACCTTGTAACGCTTGAGCGTCATCAAGAAATTCTTAAAAGCGATTTTCATATTGTTTGAGTTTTTAATTTGTTTTGTAGTGGCTTGGGAGGCGGTCAAACCTACCCAAGCCTGGAATGCTTATGGTTAGTTTTTATAGTGAGTTTAGGGAATTTAGAGAGATTAGGGAAGATAGTGACAATCGCTAAACTCCTTAATTTCCTTAAATTCACTAAGTTCCTTATAAATGACTCTTTACATCAGTAACAATCTTACCGTCAAACAAGCAGATTGTGCGGCTTGCGTAGGCTGCGTCGTGCTGCGAGTGGGTAACCATAATGATGGTTGTACCCTCCTGATGGAGCTCTTTGAGCAGGGTCATAACCTCCTGACCATTCTTTGAGTCGAGGTTACCTGTAGGCTCATCGGCAAGGATTAGTTTCGGATTCGACACGAGGGCGCGAGCGATGGCCACACGCTGCTGCTGACCACCCGAGAGCTGCTGCGGGAAGTGGCCGGCACGGTGCGAGATGTTCATACGGTCGAGCATCTTCTTTACGCGCTCCTTACGCTCCGAGGGCTTCACGCCCATATAGATGAGTGGCAACTCGACATTTTCCGCCACCGACAACTCGTCGATAAGGTTGAACGACTGGAATACAAAACCGATATTGCCCTTGCGGAAGGCGGTGCGCTCCTTCTCTTTCAGACAGCCCACCTCTTGGTCGAGTAGCTGATATGAGCCGCCCGTAGGATTGTCAAGCAATCCCAAGATGTTGAGCAGCGTAGATTTACCGCAACCCGAAGGTCCCATTACGGCAACAAACTCGCCCTCTTTAACCTCGAATGACACACCGGCAAGAGCAATAGTCTCAATCTCCTCGGTGAAAAAACTCTTCTGTAAATTTTCTACTTTTAACATAGCTGTAAATTTTTTATTTTGTTTGTAAATTGTTTTTCTGTTTTGTAGGGAGTTTAGGGAATTTAAGGGGTTTAATGAGATTAGGGATTTTCGTTAAGTTCCCTAAATTCTCTAATTTCCCTAATATCTCTATCTTGTTATCGACTCGGTTGGATTCTCCGTTGCAGCCTTAAACGAGCGCAAGGTTACCGTTATGACCGTGATAGCGAGGATTACTCCCACTGCCAAGGCATATACCCACCACGACATCGGCGTGCGATAGACATACTGCTGCATCCATTGGTCGATGATGTAGTAGCTTACGGGGATAGCCACTGCCGAGCAAATTGCCACAATGTAGAGGTACTTGCGGTTGAACATCTGCAAAATGCTACCTACCGATGCTCCGTGTACGCGGCGAATACCTATCTCGCGGCGGCGATGCTGCGTCTCGAACAACACCAAGCCAAAGACTCCGATAATAGAAATCACAATCGAGAGGAACGAGAAGATGGTGATAAGTGTCGACAGCTTGTCCTCACGCTGATAGAGTAGCTCCAATTCGTAATCAAAGAACTCTATCTTTATCTTCTCGGGGTCGGCATAAGGGGCGACCTCCATACAAGTGTCGAAGATGAACTTCTTAACCTCTGCAATATCAGCTCCTGCGGTGGTGCGGATATATGTGTGGCGAGGCATAGTCCAGCCATATTGACCGCAAACCAAAAAGGCAAATGGCTCGATTTCTCGGTATGCAGGATAGAAATTGAAGTCTTGGCAGAAGCCTACGATATTGGCATTATAACCATATACGTGTCCCATCATTTTGCTTTCGAATGTAAGCCCATACTTCTTTTGTGCTGTCTGGTTGAAAATCATTGCTCCCGTAATGGTCTCTTCGTCAGATGGGAAGAAATCACGTCCCTCGACAATCTCTATTCCCATTACATCGAGGAAGTTCCACGATACGGTGTGCATTGCAAAGTTTATATTGCCAACACCCTCCAACTCTCTTCCCCAGGCACCCTCGGCATAGCTCACCAACTGCAAATTCCCGAATGCGACGCCCTTAATTTGTGGGTTTTGCGATAGTTTATCAAGTAGAGCATCACGCTTGGTGTAGTCCAGCTGAGAACCTTCAACATCAGGATTGACCGCCTCCCAAGGTACCTCCACAGAGAGTAGATTCTCACGGTCAAAGCCCATATCTCGGTTGAGTATATATTGGTGCTGACGATAGATGAATATCGAGCAGATAATAAGTGTAATAGAGATTGTGTACTGCACACCCACAAGCGTATAGCGCAGA
>JAZRGH010000058.1:0-13850 GCA_045644085.1 Alistipes sp.
GGCGAGGAGGGCGACAAGCTCCTCTTCAAGATTCTCAACTCGGGCGACTTTGGCGCAAACCTCAACGACGAGGAGGTACGCTTGGCTCACCGCATTTGCGAGAAGGGTTTACGCTACGATTTGACCGTTCCGTTTGCTCGCTATGTCGTGCAGCACCAGAATGAGATTACTTTCCCATTCAAGCGCTACCAGATTCAGCCCGTATGGCGTGCTGATCGTCCGCAGAAGGGCCGCTATCGCGAGTTCTACCAGTGCGACGTCGATATTATCGGCTCTCGCTCTCTCGTGAACGAGGTGGAGTTGATTTCGATTGTAGAGCGCGTATTCGGCAAGCTCGGCATCAATGTAGTATTGAAGTTGAACAACCGTAAGGTTCTCTACGGCATTGCCGAGGTTATGGGACACGCCGACAAGATGATCGACATCACCGTAGCTATCGACAAGCTCGAAAAGATTGGCCTTGACAATGTTAAGGCGGAGTTGGCAGAGCGCGGCATCGAGGCAGAGGCCGTTGCTAAATTGGAGCCTATCCTCACTTTGAGTGGCTCGACAGCCGATAAGTTGGAACAGTTGCAAACTATCCTTGCCGAGAGCGAAACCGGTTTGAAGGGCGTAGAGGAGTTGCGTACCGTATTTGGTATGGTAGAGACTTTGGGCATCAAGTTAGAGGTAGAATTAGACCTCTCGTTGGCTCGTGGTTTGAACTACTACACCGGTGCTATCTTCGAGGTTAAGGCGAAGGATTTCGCTATCGGTTCGATTTGCGGTGGTGGTCGTTACGACAACCTCACCGGCATCTTCGGTATGCCTGATGTATCGGGCGTAGGCATCTCGTTTGGTGCAGACCGCATCTACGATGTTATGGTCGGCTTGAACCTCTTCCCTAACGAAGTTAGTTGCGTAGCAAAGGTGTTGTTCATCAACCTTGGCGAGGCTGAGGCTTTGGCATCGTTGCGTTGTGCAAAGGCGTTGCGCGAGCAGAGCATTGCAACCGAGGTCTATCCGGACTCGGCAAAGATGAAGAAGCAGATGGAGTACGCAAATCGTCGCGAGATTCCGTATGTTGTAATCATCGGTAGCAACGAGTTGGCCGAGGGTAAGGCAACTGTCAAGAATATGACCACCGGCGAGCAAAACCTTGTAGCATTCGAGGAGATTGCAACTCTAATCAAGTAACGAGAGACGAGAATAAGTTTAACTATCATGGAGTCAATAGGTTTTATCGAGTGGTGCTTGGAACATCTGAACTATTGGACAATCACGCTGTTGATGGCGATTGAGAGTTCGTTTATTCCGTTTCCGAGCGAGGTGATTGTTCCGCCTGCGGCATATAAGGCTGCTGCAAGTGGCGAGTTGAATGTGTGGTTGGTGGTATTCTTCGCAACTGTGGGTGCGGTGATTGGTGCATTTATCAACTACTTTCTCGCAGTTTGGCTCGGCAGACCTATCGTCTATAAGTTCGCTAACAGCCGTTTCGGACACATGTGCTTGCTCGACGAGCAGAAGGTCGTAAAGGCGGAGGAGTTCTTTGTGCGCTATGGCGTGGCGGCAACGCTCGTTGGTCGTTTGGTGCCAGCAGTGCGTCAGTTAATCTCCATTCCTGCGGGTTTGGCACGAATGAATATCGCTAAATTCGCCCTCTTCACCGCTATCGGTGCAGGTTTGTGGAATGGCGTATTGGCAGCGCTTGGATATTTCCTTGAAGCGGTAGTGCCTGAGGAGCAACTTATCGCCACTGTAACCAAGTATAGTCACGAAATCGGCTACGGCATTATAGCGGTAGTGGCAGTAGCTCTCGCCTACCTTATCTATAAGGGTGTGAAGAAATAGCAGAGTCGATTTTAATTGAGAATTGAGAATTAAAGGTATCGCCTCGCAGAAAGAAGACTGCGAGGCAATAATTTATTATTACTCTAACCGCAAAAAATCCTTTATACCTATTTCATTGATATGTTTGATTAAAGATGCAGAGATAGATAGTGGTGGAAAATAGAAGCCTTGCTGCTCATAAACATCTACTATTTCCACGCCTCTATCCGGCAATTCTATCTCGAACGCTATTATAGGCGAAGTAGTAGAATGTTTCTCTATAATAGATATCAATTTACAACCATTCAACTCCAATGGAGATATTTCGCCTTTGATATTCAGTAAATGATAATATATGCACGAAATACAATCGGTGATTCTAACAAAGAATAGAATATATTTGGAACTATGGTGCAACTTCTCGAATGTCGGTTTCATATCTATTGCCCCATTTGTATAAACTGCGCAGTACATAACTCTCAAATTTATATCACCAGCACCCAATGGAGTACAAAAAAAAGAAAGCGTGGTGCTGAAAACTTATTTTAGCAAACGAGGTTCTAGCAAACCCTGCAAATAAAATAAGCAACAACCCCACGCCATACCAAGTGGTATGACGCAGTAAGATGTCTGCCTATTCTCTTTGCTTTTTGTGTTGAAATTTGCTAGATTTCGTTTACGAGAATAAACTTACACTTTCTGCGTAATTATGTCTGCAACCAAAGCGATTGCACCACAAATTTAGAAATTTATTTTTGATTGCGCAAAAATGGTAGAAAAAAATGTTGTCGGCAAAATCCCAAAAACTTTGCACTTTTAACTTTTAACTTTTAACTTTGCATTATGAAACACTTCGCACTTATAGGGTTTCCGCTTGGGCACTCGCTGTCTGCATCGTACTTTGGCGAGAAATTCGCCAGAGAGGGTATTGATGCGGAGTATTCGGCACTCGCTATCGAGCGAGCAGAGGAGGTGCTACCCCACTGCGCCACACTCTCGGGTTTCAATGTTACAATACCTCACAAGCAGGCAATTATGCCACACCTCACCGCAATAAACGACGAAGCCAAGGCTGTCGGTGCAGTAAATTGCGTAAAGGTTACAGCAGAAGGTCTGGTAGGATACAATACCGACATTGTAGGTATTCGTAAGTCATTGGAGGGTATAACCCTCGAAGGGGCAAAGGCGCTTGTTCTAGGTACGGGAGGTGCATCAAAGGCTGTGCAATATGTGTTGCGCGAAGGCGGAGCAGAGGTTGCCGTAGTGTCGCGCACAAAGGGCTCGGCAAATTTGACCTACGAAGATTTGAGCGCAGAACTAATCGCCGAGTACGATATCATCGTAAATGCTACCCCGCTCGGAATGTTTCCGAACATAGAGAGTGCACCGGCACTGCCTTATTCGGCACTCTCGGCAAAGCACACCCTTTTCGACTGCGTCTATAACCCCCGCCAAACGAAATTCCTCCAACTCGGAGCAGAGCAGGGAGCTCACACCATCGATGGACTTACAATGTTTCATGCACAAGCGGACGAGTCGTGGCGTATTTGGAGCGAATAGCTATTATTCGCGAATACGCAACAGAGTCTTTGCCTGCTTATAGTCTTGCTCCGACACCACCAATCTTGCACGAATAACACCAGGATAGAGAGTCGTCATATACTCATTCTCTATCTCTGCACGTATGCCGGCACACGCAAGGATACTCTTTGCCATTTCGGCCTCGACTGCCGTTGAATATTCGGACAACACTACCAACTCATCTACATGCATAAGAAAAGCCCTTTCATCATTACAAAATTATAACTTTTTTAGATAGTATAAACTGCAAAAACCACGCCCAAACATACGGGAAGCAGAGAACAGGGAGCGGATAACTAAAAATCAAAAAAAGTTTTCCGTTTTCAGTTTTTAGTTTTCCGTTTTATTTCATATCTTTGTAGGTAGCAAATTACGACTATATTATGAGCGGTTTCGTACATCTACATACCCACACCCAATACTCTCTCCTCGATGGTCAGGCGAGTGTCAAGAAACTTGTCGATAAGGCCATCAAGGACGGCATGCCGGGAATTGCCATTACAGACCATGGTAACATGTTCGCCATCAAGGAGTTCGTGAACTATGTAGGTAAGACAAACAAAGCATTGAAAGGCGAGGGTAAAGAGCCGTTCAAGCCGATTATAGGTTGCGAGGTATATGTTGCACGACGTGGCGACCTCAACCTCAAAACCGAAAAGGCGGACCGAGGAGGTTATCACCTTATCCTTTTGGCAAAGAACTTCAAGGGTTATAAAAACCTGCTCAAAATCGTATCGAAAGCATGGACCGATGGTTTCTATGACCGCCCACGAACAGACCGCAAAGAGCTCGAAAAATATCACGAAGGGTTGATTTGTGCCTCAGCATGTCTTGGTGGAGAGATTCCGCGATTGATTGCCGAGGAGCGTCTGCAAGAGGCCGAGGAGTCGGTTCTATGGTTCAAGAATCTATTTGGCGAGGACTACTACTTGGAATTGCAGCTGCACAAAGCAACTGTCGAGCGTGCCAACCACGAGGCATACGAGATGCAGTGCAAGGTAAATGCTCAGTTGGTGGAGTTCTCGCGCAAGCACAATATTCCGCTTATATGCACCAACGATGTTCACTTTGTAGATGAGAAAGATGCAGAAGCACATGACCGTCTTATCTGTTTGAGCACGGGCAAGGATCTTGATGACCCGAAACGAATGCTCTACTCGAAGCAGGAGTGGATGAAAACCACTGCCGAGATGGAGGCTATATTTGCCGACTATCCAGAGGCTCTCGAAAACACGGTTGCGATATGTGACAAGGTAGAGTTCTACTCCATTGACCATGCTCCTATTATGCCTGTATTCCCTATTCCTGCCGAATTCGGCACGGAGGAGGAGTATCGTCAGCGATTTACCGAGCAAGATCTCTTCGAGGAATTTACACGCAATGAGAATGGCGAAGTTGTAATGGACGAAGAGTCTGCGAAGAAAAAGATTGAGAAACTTGGCGGCTACGACAAGCTCTACCGCATAAAGTTCGAAGCGGACTACCTCGCAAAACTCGCAATGGAGGGCGCAGAGAAACGCTATGGCTCACCTCTCTCGGAGGAAGTTGCAGAGCGCTTGCGTTTCGAGCTTTACATCATGAAGACAATGGGTTTCCCTGGCTACTTCCTTATCGTGCAGGATTTTATCCGTGCCGCACGCGAGGAGTTGGGTGTATGGGTAGGCCCTGGTCGTGGCTCGGCTGCGGGCTCGGCGGTAGCATACTGTTTGGGCATTACACAAATAGACCCTATCAAATACGACCTGCTATTTGAGCGTTTCTTGAACCCTGACCGTATCTCACTGCCCGATATCGATATCGACTTCGACGATGAAGGTCGTGGACGGGTACTCGATTGGGTAACAAAGAAATACGGACAGGAGAAGGTCGCACATATCATCACCTACGGCACAATGGCGACGAAGATGGCACTGAAAGATGTGGCGCGAGTACAGAAGTTGCCGTTGGCGGAGAGTGACCGACTCTGCAAGTTGATCCCTGACCACATTCCGGATCCAAACGACAAAACCAAGGAGTTAAAAATAAACCTCCCAAACTCTATCGGTTTCGTTCCCGAGTTGAAGCAGGCTGAGCAGTCTGACGACCCTATCCTGCGCGATACAATAAAGTATGCGTGTGAATTGGAGGGAAATGTTCGTGGTACGGGTGTTCATGCCTGCGGAACAATCATCTGTCGTGACGACATTACCGATTGGGTGCCGGTATCGACAGCCGTAGATAAGGAGACCGGCGAGAAGATGCTCGTAACACAATACGAGGGTTCGGTAATCGAGGATACCGGTCTTATCAAGATGGACTTCCTTGGCTTAAAGAACCTCTCCATCATGAAAGACGCAGTGGAGAATATCCGACGCATCAAGGGTATCAACATCGACATTGACGCCATTCCTATTGACGATAAAAAGACTTACGACCTCTATTGTGGTGGTCACACATTGGGAACATTCCAATTTGAGTCGGCAGGTATGCAAAAGCACTTACGCGATTTGAAGCCTACCGTCTTCGAGGATTTGATTGCGATGAATGCACTTTATCGTCCGGGCCCAATGGAATATATTCCTGACTTTATCGACAGAAAGCATGGTCGAAAGCCTATCGAATACGATATTCCGGTAATGGAGAAGTATTTGAAGGATACGTACGGCATTACTGTTTATCAGGAGCAGGTGATGTTGTTATCGCGATTGCTCGGTAATTTCACCCGAGGCGAGGCAGATACCCTTCGTAAGGCGATGGGTAAGAAAATTAAGGAGAAGCTGGACGAGTTGAAACCGAAGTTCTTGGCAGGAGGTGCAGCCAATGGTCACGATGCGAAAGTACTCGAAAAGATATGGGGCGATTGGGAGGAGTTTGCAAAGTATGCCTTCAACAAATCGCATGCAACATGTTACTCGTGGGTAGCATACCAAACAGCATACCTCAAAGCTAACTATCCGTCGGAGTATATGGCGGCATTATTGAGTGCCAACCTCGGAAATATCGAGAAGTTGGAACTCTACATGAGCGAGTGCAAGCGTATGGGCATCAAAGTATTGTCGCCTGATATCAACGAATCGCAGATGCGCTTCTCGTCAAACAAGAATGGCGATATCCGTTTCGGCTTGGCGGCAATTAAGGGTGTAGGCGAAGGTGCAGTAAATGCTATTATCGCCGAGCGTGAGAAGAATGGTCCTTTCTCGAACATCTACGACTTTTGCGAGCGCGCAAACTACGCAGCAATCAACCGTAAGTGTTTTGAGAACATCGCTATGTCGGGAGGTTTTGACTCGATAATAGACTTCTCGCGAGGAAAATTCCTTGCCAAAGATGAGAAAGACGAGAGTTTCGTAGATGCCTTGGTACGCTATGGAACACGCATACAGAACGAGAAGAATAATGCTCAGCAGAGTCTTTTCGGCGGCGATAGCGGCATATCGGATATTCAAAAGCCTACAATACCTGTACGTGGCGATGCCGTACCGCTCGAACTCCTGAACAAGGAGAAAGAGTTGATTGGCATGTATCTCTCGGCTCACCCGCTCGATGAGTACAAGATGTTGCTCGGCTCGGTATGTAAATGTTCGCTTTCGGACTTGAACAACCTCGAACAGTTCCGAGGTAAAGAGATTGCAGTCGCAGGTATCGTAACCGATACGAGCGAATTCTACCTCAAAAATGGAACACCTGCTGGCAAGATGGTTGTAATGGATTACAACGGCATGTACGAGTTCGCCTTCTTCCGCAAGGATTACGAGATGTTCCGTACACGAATGTTCAAGGACTACTTCCTCTTTATTCAGGGCCGAGTACAGCCTCGTCAGTGGAGCAAAGATGGAGAGTTGGAGTTCAAGGTAACAAGCATAACACAGCTGTCGGATGTTCGCGATGCAATACGAGATATCAAGCTATACCTCCCAACCGAGATACTTACACGAGAGTTTATAGATGAGTTGATAGAGGTTGCGAAGGCATCGAAAGGCAAAGCCCAATTAAAATTCTCATTGCAGGATTTACAGGAGGAGGTACTTGTATCGGCATATTCGCGCAAGTACAAGGTTGCTCTGACTAAGGAGATTGCAGAGTTTATAGATAAACACAATTTGACATATACAATTACAGTAAACCAATAAAAATAAAAAAAGTTATGGCATTAAACATTACAAACGAGAACTATGAGGCATTGTTGGCAGACAGCAAGCCGTTGGTAATTGATTTTTGGGCAGAGTGGTGCGGACCATGTCGTGCCGTTGCTCCAATCGTGGAGGAGTTAGCAGAGGAGTACGCTGACACTGTAAATATCGGCAAGTGCGATGTTGATTCGTGCGACGATATCACTGCAAACTACCGTGTACGTAACATTCCTACCATCGTATTCATCAAGGGTGGCGAGGTTGTTGACAAGCACGTAGGCGCAATCAACAAGGCTGACCTCAAAGCAAAGATTGACGCATTACTTTAATAAGACATGGTGGCAAATGCCACCATTCTTTACTATTTGGCCATTAGCGATGAGCTATTGGCTTTTTGTTTTTTTAGAAGTCACCTCTAAAACCCCGACCTCGCGACATATTATTCATGCCTCCGATAGGTGTACGGGTAGGTTTTCTATCCATGCCTTCATAGTCGGCCATGTTGCGTGATGCATTCTTACCGAAGTGGCGTAAGTTATAGACAAACTGCACCATCACATATCGTCCAACGGTGCTGTTCATCACATTACGGGTATATCCCGAACCCACCGAGCGATTGAACGCCTTATTTTGATTGAATATATCGTTCACTCCAATCAACACCTCGCCACGACGACTCTTAAACAGCTGCTTGCCGAGATAGAGATTGCATAGAACATACTGCTCATTATAATCGTTAGAGAAGCCGAGGTATTGATGATAGGCGGCGTTGGCAGTAAGCGTAAAGCCAGGACCAAATATCCACTTCACCGATGCCGAAGCAGTATGACGGAAGTAGCTATTCACCACATTATCTCCATTATCTACCTTTGCAAGGCTATTCCAAGCTTGATTGTATGTACCTCGCCACGACACGGTAAAGTCGATATTCTCAGAGATATTGCTACCCAATGCAAGGCGGAATGTATAACCGATATTATTTGCCTTATTGATACCGAATTTGTGCGTAGCAACATTCTCTAACAGTTCTGTCGGTGATGCACCTGCATCGTAGATGGCACTCGGAGTAACGGCATACTGAACATTTGCCGTCATATTGAGGTTGCACTTCATAAACGACAAAGGCACACCATACGATACATTAGCTCGTACCGACCACATGCCGGAGATGTTCTCGTAGGATGTAATCTGCGTAGGGCGATAAGGCTTACCATTTTCATCTTTCGGAATCGATATGCCATTCATCTCATCGGGCAAGGCCCACCCTTTTGCATTGTATAGTGTCGAACTCGAAATAGCATTTTGATAGTACTCACCACGTATCATAGCCATAAAGGTCTGTCCTTTGTCCGCCAACGATAGGATATAGCGAATACTTCCACTATGAGAATATTCGGGAGATAGATTGCTGTTTCCAACACTTATATTATTAGGTGATGCCACATCGAAGATATTATGCAATTGCGATACACTTGGAGCGTCGCTATTGGAACGGAATTGGATACGCAACGAGTTCTGCTTGTTGAACGCATAACGGAACATGGTATGATACTGCACACTATGATACTGTTTTTCTACAAGGCTCGACACATTTGCACCATTTTCGAAACGACCATTACGCGATAGGTTTTCATAGAGCACTCTCATAACAAATGTATTTCGCTTTTTAGAATAGCGGATACCCGGCCCGACACGATGCGTCAAGGTGTTTGTCGAAGAGTTTATAGAAAGAGCTTCAATCGGGCGATTCGGATCAGCCACAAAATCAGCATCGGTGTAGCAAGCCTCTTGCACCTTACTCTGGTTGCGATAGGTAACATTATATTGTGCCGTCAATGTCCAATTACGAGCTATCGGCTCGTTGTAGTTGATACCGCCACGCAGATTATAGGTGTAGGTCGGCACACTGATATACTCGTAAATCGGATCAAAAAGCTGAGGATTCTCCACCATCTCGTGCCACGACTTTGCCCCTCCGAAATATTCGTTATATAGTGACTCGTAGAGAGGAGAGCCAAAAGGTATCGCCTTAGCATTATTCTCCATTATGTGTCGTAGTGCACGATTGTCGCGATAGCCCGCACGAGCAGTAACTGTCATTGTGCGTCCTGGTGCGCCCAAGCGAAGGCGATACTGCAAGAACTCATTAGCATTTACGCCACGCATGCGATTTTCGCTCAACTTTGCGTTGTAGGCAAGCGAGCGGAGAGATATTCCCTCCATACCTACGGTGTCGAGGTCGGTATCGTTATTCGAATAACCTTCGGTTCTGGTTGTCGGGTGATGACCTTGATAGCTGACAGTGGTTCGCGAAGTTAGTTGCTGCGTGCGAGATATTTTCCAATCAATACGAGCATTCAGACGGTGATTATTATTTATTTTGCGCGATTCGGAAAGCGAATAGAGCGTACCGAATGGAGCCGGCGACTCGTACCATGTCGTGCGCTCGGAGTTGTTGCGAGTATCGGTATTATTGAAGAAATAGCTACCCTGAAACTTTACATTTTTGCGCCTACCCCACACTCCGTTGTAATTTACGCCAACAGCATTTACAAGAGCTACTCCCGGTTGAGGACGCACCATAAATTGATTACTCGCACCTCGACCTCCTCGCCCCGATGACGAGACTCCCAACAAATCCTCAAACGAAAAGTTTTGCTGGTTGATATTATTGAAGAGTCCAATAAGTGACACTCTCTGCTTATTATGGAAAGAGTTGATATTACCGCCAACGAGATATTTCGGATTGAATGACACCTTATCTCCCTCAGGTTGCCAACCCAGCCCACCATACACCTTGCCGAATTGGCCATTACGCATACTCTTCTTGGTTACGAAATTTATGGCCTTGTAGCTATCGCCATCATCTATTCCTGAAAATTCCGCCTCATCGCTCAGTTTGTCGAACACCTCTACCTTGTCAACAATCTCGGCTGGAAGCGTCTTAATAGCCATAGCGACATCGTCACCAAAGAACTCGTCGCCATCAACAAAGACCTTCTTAACCTGCTCTCCCTGCACCTCGACTTTACCATCTTCGACAACCACTCCCGGCATTTTCGAGAGTAGGTTCTCTGCCTCTGCATCTTTGGTCGTCTTGAAAGCTGAGGCATTATATATTAAGGTATCAGCATTCTGCGTTGTACGGAATTGATGCACCTCCTTGACTACGGCATCAATTTTTGTTGCCGATTCACGCATATAGACCTTACCCAAATTGGTAGTTGGAGCATTGGCATTGCATATAAATTTCTTATCAGCATAGCCGATAAACGATGCTGTAATCGAATACTCTCCCATCGGAACAACAAACTCCATATATCCGCCCCGCCCCACAGTATAGTACGATTTATCGGCAATATCCTTTTTAGATGTGACCTCCACTACGGCACCCTGCAATGGTTGCTTTGTCTGTTCGTCAAGGAGATAAAAGATAACCTTTGCTCTGTTTTGAGCCACAGCACATATCGAGCAAAGGGCAAATATTACGAGTATTACAAGTCGTTTCATCTATCTGTTATTGCATATCTTGTTTACAAAGATAGTCAAAAGTCGAAAAAGTTAAAAAATATTTAGGCGAAAGACCCTTTTCGTGAGGTGAAATGATGAATAACACAAAATCCCCCTCACAGGAGGGGGATTTAGGGGGGGGGTGATTTTCAGGTTTGGCTACACCAAACCTGAAAATCCCATAAATGCCATTGCCAAAATCGAAGCCGTAATCAAGGCGATAGGTACACCCTGGAACACCTTTGGAGCCTCCTCGAACTCGATACGCTCGCGCAAGCCCGCAAAGATTACCAATGCCAAAGCAAAGCCTAATGCAGTAGCTACATTATATGCAACGCCCTGCAAGAGCGAAAACTCCTTTTGAATCATCAGAATTGCCACACCAAGCACTGCGCAGTTGGTGGTAATGAGCGGCAGGAAGATACCCAATGCCTGATACAACGATGGCGACACCTTCTTCAAGACAATCTCCACCATCTGCACCAACGCTGCAATAACGAGGATAAAGACAATCGTCTGCATATACTCGATACCGAGTGGCACGAGGATATAAGTCTGAATCAGCCACGTAACCACAGCCGACAACGCCATAACAAAGGTTACCGCTGCACCCATACCCAACGAGGTCTCGACCTTTGACGAAACACCGAGGAACGGACAGATGCCGAGGAACTGTGCCAGCACGACATTATTCACGAATATCGCGCCTATGATAATTGCAAAATATGATAACTCCATAGCCTTATTTCTTTAAGAATTTGTTGAACAATACCATCAAAAAGCCAAGCACTAAGAATGCTCCCGGTGCGAGGACAAATACCAACGGCATATAGTCGCCACAACCGAGGTCATAGCCGAAGATTGCGCCACTGCCCAACACCTCGCGCACAGCACCAATAACAGTTAGCGACAAGGTGAATCCCAAACCGATACCTACACCATCAAGAGCCGAGTCAAATACTCCGTTCTTCGATGCGAAAGCCTCGGCGCGACCAAGGATAATGCAATTCACCACAATCAGCGGAATAAACACTCCGAGTGATGCGTAGAGCGAAGGCACAAATGCCTGCATCAACATCTGAATAACCGTTACGAAAGATGCAATAACCACGATAAACGCAGGGATACGCACCTTATCAGGAATAAGATTCTTAATGAGTGAGATTACGATATTCGACATAATCAACACCGCCATAGTTGCCACACCCATACCAAAGCCATTCTCTGCTGAGGTGGTTGTTCCGAGTGTAGCACACATACCCAAAACCAAAACAAAGGTCGTGTTCTCTTTGATAACTCCTCGCCAAGTAAGCAGGAGTTTCTCTTTAAGGAACAATGTTACTTTATTTGCCATAATTACTCCTCCTTCTTTGTTTGTGATGCACCCGTAGTAGCCTGAACATCTTTCTCCCAGCCTGCTACAACCTTAAATACCGAGTAGGCACGAGCCACAGCCTCAGCGTATGCTCGCGAAGAGATTGTCGCAGCGGTCAAGGCATCGACATCGCCACCATCTTTCTTAACAGTAAGTTTCACCTTCGGAGCCTCCTTGCCCTGGATACTTGCCAAGAGAGGATTGCCCTCTTCTATCATCTTCGCTCCGAGTCCCGGAGTTTCAGCCTGCTCCAATACATTTACATTGAGGATTACACCCTTTGTATCGAAGCCAACCATAAGGCGTACCAAGCCGCTAAAACCACTCTTTGTAGCCGACTCAATAGCGTAACCTACAACCTCGCCATCTTTGGTCGCCTCGTAAGCAATGACAAGTAACTCGTCAGCCGTATGCTCACTCTTTGTCGTAGCATCGAATTCGGGTAACACCTGCGCCAATGCAGCCTGAACAGCAGCAGCCTTTGCCTTTGCAATAGGCTCAACGGTAATCATATTTACCAAACCTACGCAAGCCGACGAGATGAGGGTGATGCAGAAAAGCACCAATACCATATTCTTCAATGAACTCTTCATATCGCTATCCTCCTACTTTTTAGCGCCGAAACGACGTGGTTTGATATACTTATTTAGAAGAGGTACCACACTATTCATAATAAGGATAGCGAAAGACATTCCCTCTGGATATGCTCCCCACAAGCGGATAATCATAGTAATAGCTCCGATACCTATACCATATATTACCATACCCTTGGTTGTCATAGGCGAAGTTACATAGTCGGTAGCCATAAATACCGCTCCCAACACTACGCCTCCGCTCAACAAGTGGAACAAAGTAAAGTTTGATACGAGGTGTGGAGTATCAAATGAGAATGCACCATAGATAGCGGCAAATACCGCAACTGTTGCGAAAATCGACACAGGGATATGCCAAGTGATAACGCGACGTATCAGGAGGTATGCAAAACCGAGCAGGAGTGCCAAGGTTGCAACCTCACCAAACGAGCCCGCCATATTTCCCGTAAACATTCCGAGAGTGTCATACTCTGCAAAGTTCATCAAACCCGCCTTTGCTGCCGCCAAAGGTGTAGCACCTGAGTAGGCATCGACAAAACCCTCAGTCGAAGGCATCGCAAAGGATGTCATCTGCACAGGATAAGCAATCAAAAGGAATACACGCGCAACGATTGCGGGGTTGAACGGATTTTTACCAAGACCACCAAACGGCATCTTCGCAACACCTATTGCTACCAATGCGCCAACTGCCACAATCCACAACGGAATATTTGCCGGCATATTCATCGCCAACAACAAACCCGTCACCACAGCCGAAAGATTGGTTATGGTCTGCTTACCGCGCACCAAAAATTTCTGAATCAACGCTTCGAAAAGCACACAGCAGCCAATCGAAACTGCTGTTACTGCCAACACGCCCCAGCCATAGACATA
>JAZRGH010000059.1:0-12598 GCA_045644085.1 Alistipes sp.
TTTTGGTCAGGATGTGACTGTGATAAGCGTGCTTACGCTTGATCTTACCTGTGCCGGTGAAAGAAAAACGCTTCTTTGCAGCGGCATTTGTTTTCATCTTTGGCATAATCGTAAAAATGTTTAATTAGTTAATAAATAGCCCGCAAAGGTAACACTTTTTTTTGAAAAAAAAGGTTTTCGAATGTTTTTTCCTAAAAATCACCTGTTTATTTCACCAAAAACAGCCAAAGAGCTGAATATAAAATTCAGAAAAAAGAGAAGGATTATAGCGCTTTTCCAAATTTTGTATTATCTTTGTAGGTAATTAGAAGCGAAAAGTATGTTAGAAACATTAAAATTTTACAAGAATTTCCCAAAGGAGGGTATCAACTTTATCGATATTATCCCTTTCTTGCAGTCGAAGAAGGCGTTCCGCGAGGTTGTTGAGGCGTTGAAGAAGGCTACAACAGCACCAAACGTGGCTGCTCCCGAGGCACGCGCATTCCTCTTTACCGCACCGCTTCTCTCGGAGGAGGGCATCGTTGAGAATATTATCCCTATGCGTAAGAGTGGTAAGTTGCCGTTCAACGATGGCGATTTGATCGAGGTCTGCATCGAGAAGGAGTACGGCTTCGACAAGCTCTACTACCGCCTGAGCGATATAGCTGCGGGCGTTGCCGAGGGCGACACCTTCTATGTAACAATCCTTGATGATGTTTTGGCAACGGGTGGTACTGCACTCGGTATTGCCGAGTCGCTCGAAAAGCTCACTATTCATCGTGACGGCAAACCTTACAAGGTGAAGATTAAGGAGTTCGTATTCCTTGTTGAGATTGAGGAGATTAACGGCAAGGCTCGCTTGGAGAAGATAGCTCCTGTAACATCGTTGATGACGATTTAATTATGAAAAAGATATTTATTGTCGCTATGGGATTACTATCGCTTTTCGGTTGTTGCAAGAAGGCCCCGGTCTATCCGCAGGATAAGGTTGTGGCAAAAGATGGCTCGGAGATTATCTTTACATTCTTCGCGCACGCTTCGTTTGCTATTGATCACAACGGCAAGCATATCTACATCGACCCGGTAGGCGACTTTGCGTGGGAGAAGATGCCGAAGGCAGATGCCGTGTTGGTAACCCATTCGCACTACGACCACTTCGACTTGGCAACAATCGAGAAGATTGCAGGCGAGCAGTGTGCTATCCTTTGTGATAAAACCTCCGCCGAGGCTTTCGAACACGACTGTATTACAATGTTGCCAGGCTGTGTTGCCGAGCCATTCGAGGGGTTATCGGTAAAGGCTGTTCCCGCCTATAATATCAGCGAAGGTCATACCGATTTTCACTCGCAGGCGCGTGAGGATTGCGGATATATCCTAACTTTGGGTGGAACAACAATCTATGTTGCTGGTGACACCGAAGATAATGAGGATGTACTCTCGTTGAGTGGTGTTGATGTCGCATTTCTGCCCGTAAATCAGCCCTACACAATGACCGTAGAGCAGGCTGTGCGTGTAGTTAAGGCTATTAAGCCAACTTTGTTCTACCCTTACCACTATGGTCAGGTAGAGCAGAAGACCGACATTGACGCGTTGGTGAAGTCGCTCGAAGGCGTTTGTGAGGTACGCATATTCCCGATGGAGTAATATCTAGGACGAGTCATGAGATAAAGCAGTTGAGCAGTAGTTGCTCAGCTGCTTTTTATATTGTAATTTGTGATTATCTGCTCCAACTATCGCTACCACCGCAAATGGTCCCCAGCACATTGGCAGCCATACCTATAAACACTATAAGTGCAAACATACGCCTACGCCTCCTTTCTTCTCGATTCCACCATATATATAGCCATGCACGACGCGAAAATCAAAGCTGTTGCTGCTACCTTTGTCAAAACTATACCTGCCGAAATAATAAAATCTGCCATAATTCAATCGCTTTTATTGGTTCACGATGCAAAGGTAGGGGTACATTTTGACAATTCTTGTCAAAGGTTAGAAAGCTGCGTATTTTTACAAAAAAAGTGGAGAATTTTGCTAACTCTCCACCTTCTATTCTCAATTGTAGATTAGTTTCCTACCTCGCAGAGGAACTTAATACGCACCAAACGTATCTCCTCCTCGGAGTATTCGCCACCGAGTTCGTCGATAGCTTCGTCGAGTGAATCGCTCTCGGCGTCCTCTTTGAAATATAGATATATATCCTCAATCTTATCCTCGTCCATATAGTCGGAGAGATAGTATTGGATATTTAGCTTGGTACCTGAATTTACGATAGCTTCAATCTCGGTGAGTAATTCATCAAAGGTGAGGTCTTTTGCGCGGGCGATATCCTCGAAATCCATCTGTCTGTCAATGGACTGAATGATGAAAATCTTGTTTCCCGCCTTATTTGCAACGGACTTGACCACCATATCCTGAGGGCGGATAATGTCGTTCTCTTCGACATAGGCTTTGATGAGCTCCACGAACTCCTTACCGAACTTGTTGGCTTTACCAACTCCCACTCCCGAAATATTCTGCATCTCTTCGATGGTGATAGGATACTGGATAGCCATATCTTGTAATGATGGATCCTGGAAGATGACAAACGGAGGAAGATCGTGTTTCTGTGCCACCTTGCGACGTAAATCCTTCAACATAGAGAATAGTTGCTCGTCGGCAACGCCACCACCCTTAGGCACAGATGCTACTGCCTCGCGTTCCTCCTCGTCGTAGTCGCGGTCTTGTGCAACCATCACCTTTGTCGGCTTGGCGATAAAGGCCTCGCCGGTAGCATTTATGGATATGAGTCCGTAGTTCTCAATATTTTTGTCGATAAGTCCCATGATAAGTCCCTGACGTACCACAGCCGACCAATGGCGTTCTCCCTTGCTTTTTCCAATGCCGAACCACTCCAACTTAGCGTGGCCATAGCTCTTAATGGCAGCGGTAACCTTACCTATGAGCAATGATACAAGGTGCTCCATCTTGAACTTGTCGCCAATAGCGCGTAATGCTTGCAATGCCTTGACCAAATCCTGCGTAGCATCAACTTGTGGTCGCGGATTACAGCAATTATCGCACGCGCCGCAGTTGTTCTCAGGGTACTCCTCGCCAAAGTAGTGAAGCAAGGTCTTGCGACGACACATTGCACTCTCGGCGTAAGACTCCGTTTCGAGAAGAAGCAACTTGCCAATCTCCTGCTCGGCAACAGGTTTGCCCTGCATGAACTTTTCGAGCTTTTGGATATCCTTATAATTATAGAAGGTAAGACAGTGTCCTTCGCCACCATCTCGACCCGCACGACCTGTCTCCTGATAGTAGCCTTCGAGCGATTTAGGAATGTCGTAGTGGATAACGAAACGTACATCCGGCTTGTCGATACCCATACCGAAGGCAATAGTTGCCACAATAACATCTACGCCCTCCTTCAAGAAGGCATCCTGGTTGTCGGCACGAGTTTGTGCGTCCATACCTGCGTGGTAGGCACGAGCCTTGATGTTGTTGGCAACAAGCAATTCGGCTAACTCCTCAACCTTCTTACGACTCAAACAATAGATGATACCACTCTTGCCCTCGTTCTGCTTTATGTATCGTATAATGTCGCGGTCAGGATCGTTCTTTGGTCTCAACTCGTAGTAGAGGTTCGGACGATTGAATGAAGACTTAAATACTACGGCATCGGTCATACCCAGATTCTTCTGGATATCCATCTGTACTTTCGGAGTGGCAGTTGCCGTAAGGGTAATAAGCGGAGCCTGTCCTATGTCGTTTATGATAGGGCGGATACGACGATACTCAGGGCGGAAATCGTGTCCCCACTCCGAAATACAGTGCGCCTCATCGATGGCGTAGAACGATATCTTTATCTTTCGCAAAAATGCGATATTGTCCTCTTTTGTGAGTGACTCAGGTGCAAAATAGAGCAACTTTGTCTTGCCGGCCAACACCTCGTCGCGTACCTGTTGTACAGCGGCACGGCTTAACGATGAGTTGAGGAAGTGAGCAATACCGGAGTTGTCGGAAAATGTGCGCATGGCGTCGACCTGATTTTTCATCAGAGCGATAAGTGGCGAGATGATGATGGCTACTCCGTCCATCATCAGAGCCGGTAGCTGGTAGCAGAGTGATTTTCCTCCACCCGTCGGCATCAGCACAAATGTATCTCTGCCGGATAGAAGGTTCATGATAACCTCTTCCTGATTACCCTTGAACGAAGTGAATCCGAAATACTCTTTTAGCTTCTCGCGTAATAAATTTCTGTCAATCAAAGCCTGCGACATGGTATTTTTGCTATAAAACTCTATTTTTAACCAAATTTCCAATCAAAGATAAAAAATATTTCGGAAAAAATCATAACTTTGTGTGAAAATTATTGGAAAATTTTTTGAAGGTATGAGGCTATTCACTACTGACCTTGTTAAAAAGTATAAGGCACGAACAGTTGTAAATCATGTTTCCATAGATGTTCAGCAGGGCGAGATTGTAGGTCTGCTCGGACCTAACGGAGCAGGTAAAACCACATCATTCTATATGATTGTGGGACTTATCAAGCCCAATGAGGGCCGAATCTTTCTCGAACACGATGACGGACATGTTGATGAACTCACGAAGTTGCCTGTATATAAGCGTGCACAGTTGGGCGTAAGCTATTTGGCGCAGGAAGCTTCTGTGTTTCGCCATCTGAGTGTCGAGGATAATATCCGCTCTGTGCTCGAAATGACAAACTATACGAAGGAGTATCAGCGAGAGCGCACCGAAGCTCTTATCGAGGAGTTCCGCTTGCAGAAGGTGCGTAAGAGCTATGGTAACCAGCTTTCGGGAGGAGAGCGTCGTCGTACCGAGATTGCACGAGCTATTGCTATCAATCCTTCGTTTGTGTTGCTCGATGAGCCGTTTGCAGGTGTGGACCCGATTGCGGTGGAGGATATTCAAAGTATTGTGGCAACATTGAAGAATAAAAATATCGGTGTTATTATCACCGACCACAACGTAGATGAAACGCTTGCCATTACCGATAGAACCTATCTGCTTTACGAGGGTAAAATCCTCAAAACGGGTACGGCGGAGGAGTTGGCTGCCGACGAGATGGTTCGTCGCGTATATCTTGGCAAGAACTTCGAGTTGAAGAAGAATCACAAGTTTGAATTAGCAGAAGAATAAAGCCGATGGCTAACAGCCAATGGCGAATAGCAAATAGCAAATAGATAGTATGGATAAATCTGTCCCGCGAGGGCGAATATCAGGCATAGCGACGCCCCCATGTTCAAAGAGTTATGCACAGAGAGCCTTGGCAGCCGCACTGCTTGCCGAGGGTGAAACGGTGTTGCGTAACCTCGATTTCTGTGATGACACATTATCGGCAATCCGCGTTATCGAAACGCTCGGAGCCAAGGTCGAGCGACTTGATGAGCGTACCGTAAGGGTATCTGGCTCACTTGCTCCAAAGAGTAATGTGCTGAATGTCGGTGAGTCGGGTTTGGCTACCCGAATGTTTACCCCTATCGCTTCGTTGTGTGGTGTGCCTATAACTGTGCAGGGTGAGGGCACTTTGCTCTATCGTCCTATGCACATGATGATTGAGCCGTTGCGAAAGCTGGGTGTTGATGTTCGTGATGGTGGAGGTCGTCTGCCTGTTGAGGTGTGTGGACCTATAAAGGGAGGCGAAATTGAGGTCGATGGCTCGGTGTCGTCACAGTTCTTAACGGGCCTACTTATGGCCTTGCCATTGGCTGAGGACGATACTACGATTGCTGTGGAAAATGCCGTATCGAAACCATATCTTGATATGACAATAGATATGGCATCGAAGTTTGGTGTAAATATCAGCCACAACGACTATAATGAATTCTATGTTGAGGGCGGTCAGAGGTATGAGGCTGCCGATATTACGATAGAGGGTGATTGGAGTGCTGCCGCCATGATGCTTGTCGCGGGAGCTATTGTCGGAGAGGTGACGCTTACGAATGTTTCGATGCTCTCAAAACAGGCTGATGTAGCAATCTGTGATGCACTCGTCAGGGCCGGAGCTTCGGTTACCAGTGAGCCTGATTCTATTACTGTTGAGCATCGCGACCTTGTAGCTTTCGAGTTTGATGCTACGCAGTGTCCCGACCTCTTCCCTGCATTGGCGGCATTGGCTGCTGCGGCAGAGGGCGAGAGTGTGATATATGGCACTCATCGTTTGGAGCATAAGGAGTCCAATCGTGCCGAGGCTATTAAGCAGGAGTATGCAAAACTCGGTATAGAGGTTCGCTTGGAGGGCGATGCGATGTATATTCGTGGAGGAGAGATTCACTCGGCAGAGTGCGAAAGCTACCATGATCACCGTATTGCTATGTCGTTGGCCGTATCGGCGCTACGCTCCGATGGAGAGATTCTGATTCATGATGCAGAGTGCGTGGCAAAGAGTTATCCTGATTTCTTTGATGCGTTGGAGTCGTTAAGAAAAGAGTAACGATATGTGGCACAATTCGTTTGGTTCAAAGTTTAAGATTGAGATATGGGGTGCATCGCACACTCCCGAAATAGGTGTACGTGTCGGTGGTGTTCCTGCCGGTATAGCGCTTACGGAGTCGGACTTTGAAGCAGATTTGTTGCGTCGTAGAGCTTCGGCAAAGGGTACAACTGCCCGTCATGAGAAGGATATTCCTACGATCATATCCGGTGTTGCCGAGGGTTTGACTACCGGTGATATCATCGAAATAGTATTCCAAAATGGAGATGTCCACTCGTCGGACTATTCACAGTTCGAGAGCCATAACCGTCCTTCGCATGTCGATTTTACGGCACGCGCAAAGTATGGCAGTGATGTCGATTTGCGTGGTAGCGGGCAATTCTCGGGACGTATGACGTTGTTGCTTGTTGCTGCAGGTGTAGTAGCAAAGAAGGTCGTTGGAGAGGTGGAATATAAGACTCGTATAGTTGAGGTAGGCGGTTCTCGCAATGAAGATAAGTTTTCCGAAATCATCGCGTCGGCTATGGCTGATGGCGACTCTGTCGGAGGTGTTGTAGAGTGTTGTGCCAAAGGTGTTAAAGCCGGCTTGGGAGAGCCATTCTTCGACTCGGCTGAGGGTATTATTTCACATCTGATGTTTGCAGTGCCTGCGGTTAAGGGCATAGAGTTTGGCAGTGGCTTCGAAGGTGTGAAGTTGCGTGGCTCGGAGCGAAACGATTGCTTTGTAGATGGCGAAGGACACACGGCAACTAACAATGAGGGTGGCATAAACGGTGGTATCACCAATGGCAACGATGTGGTGGTGCGTGTAGCTATAAAGCCAACACCAAGCATCTCGCGTGAGCAGATGACCTACAATAAGGAGTTGGGAGAGATTGCTCCTCTGAAAATAAAAGGTCGCCACGACGCCTGCATAGTTTTGCGTGCCGCAGTAGTGGTGGAGTCGGTGGTTGCAATAGCTCTCGCAGAGTTAAAATTGCAGTAGATTTAACACTTACGATTAAATAGCGTCTATTATATGACCATACGACAGACGATACACATAATTCGAGACGCCGTTGTCTCGCTCTATGGCGAGCACGAGGCTGAGACGATTGCCCGTATGGTTGTTTGCGATAGGCTCGATTACAACTTTTCGCAGTTCGTAGCTCACTACGATGACGAGTGCCAAGTAGCGGAGCTCGACAACGTAATTGCCGAGCTGAGCAGTGGCCGCCCTGTGCAATATGTGTTGGGTAAATCGGAGTTCTGCGAGTTGGAGTTCGAGGTTGCAGAGGGGGTGCTTATCCCTCGCCCTGAAACGGAGGAGTTGGTCTATCGTATAGCTGAAAAGGCAAAACGAGGAGCGCATATTCTCGATATAGGAACAGGTAGTGGAGCGATAGCCATTTCGCTTGCGAAGTTGGTCAAGGAGTCGAAGGTTGTAGCGATAGATATATCGCACGAGGCATTAAAAATAGCTCGAAAAAATGCCGAGCGACTTGGTGCAGATGTGGAGTTTGTCGAGGCAGACGCTTTGGGCGATTTGAGCCGACTCGGTGAGTTTGATATTATTGTGTCAAATCCGCCATATATTCCGCAGAGCGATGTTGTGGATATGCGGAATAACGTGGTCGATTTCGAGCCTCATACTGCGCTGTTTGTTCCAGATGACGACATCTTGCGTTTCTATCGTGCCACGGCAGATAATGCGCAGAAGATACTTGACGACGAGGGCTCTATCTGGTTCGAAATTTACGAGAAGGCAGGTGATGCGGTTTGTGCAATGTTGTGCGAAAAGGGTTTTAACCGTAACGAGATAATAGCTGATGCCAATCTTAAACCACGAATGGTATGGAGCAGAAGATAGGGCGTGAGCAGAAGATAAAAACGGCATCACAGGCGTTGCAGTCGCTGATGCGAATGTGTGCTCGCGCAGAGCGCTCTTCGGGAGATGCCCTGCGACTGATGAAGCGTTGGGGTGTGAACGATGAAGATGCTCGAAAGGTGTTGGTGCGCCTGCAAACCGAGCGATTTATTGATGATGCTCGTTATGCTGAGGCCTTTGTACGCGATAAACTCAATCTTAGCGGTTGGGGTGCATACAAAATAAAGATGGCATTGCGTGCCAAGGGAGTTTCGAAGGAGATAATCGAAGAGGTCGTTGCTCCTATGTTGGCCGATACCGATATGAGAGAGCGCTTGGAGGATATTATGCGTCGTCGTATGCGTACACTGAAATATACGTCGGCCTACGATGCAAAGACGAAACTTATTCGTTTTGCCGCATCACGAGGATATGACATTGACGAGGCGGTAGAGTGCGCTTCGCGAATAGTGGGAGATTGAAAAATAAAAAAATAACGATATATGAAGAGATTTTACGGAGTTGCGATGCTGTTTGTTGGATTGATGGCACCACTTATGCTTTCGGCTCAATCATTGAGTAAGGCAAATCAGCAGATGCCGATACCGAACTTTTCCGATTTTGTAACAAGCAGCTTCATCAATTACTATACTACGGGCGGAATCCAGGAGAAATTGTATATGGTAACCGATAAACCGTTTTATAGTGCTGGCGATACAATCTATTTCAGCGCCTTTCTGGTGAACTCCATCTACTTTAATCGTATTACCGACACTAAATTTATATATGTGGAATTGGTCGATGCGACAGGTGTGGTAGTGCATCGTTTGAGAGTTATGGGATCGGACGGTAGGTTCCACAATGCAATACCTCTCTCTGCAAAGACGACCTCCGGAAAGTACACACTCCGCGCATATACGAAATGGCAGACAAACTTCTCCGATGAGTTGCTCTATTCCCGACAGATCGTAATTGGAAACTATATTGATGATGCCATACATACGAATATAAAGTATGAGTTTGATGGAACAGGCAAGGTTGTGGCATCGGTAGAAGTTACCAACAATATGTTTGCTCCTATACCTGATAATACGGTTGAGTATTCACTAAGTATAAATGGACGTACAACACGTCATATGACCAAGACCGATAATCATGGTTTCTTCCGTTTCTCGTTCCGTCCAAGTCCGAGTATGACCGATTGTATACGCATGAACATAAATGCAAATGGTCGTAAGTTGGATAGAAAGATACAATTGCCTTCTTTCGAAGATGACTTCTCGGCGAAGTTCATGCCCGAAGGTGGAAATCTCATTGCTGACATTGAACAGGTTATTGCGTTCAAGGCTGTCGGTATTGATGGCCGAGCGATAGATGTAGAAGGCATCGTGCAGACCAAATCGGGTGATCTGGTTAGTCCTATTCGCTCCGAGCATTGCGGTATGGGTAAGTTTACGATTAAAGCCAAGGTCGGTGAAACATATATCGCAACCTTATCAACAAAAGATGGCGTTTCGCGCTCCTTTACCATTCCAGAGGCAAAACCGTCTGGTTGTGTTATAAACCTGACACCCGATGTAGCGAACCGACTTCTGTTGCAGGTCTATACTACGGAGGGATATCCTCGCGAAAATCTCGTTGCAGTGGTACAGTCACGAGGCATTGTGAACTATATCGTAGAGGATCTTTCGCATGCATTGCGTATCCCTCTCGAAAAATTGCGTAGCGGAGTTGCTCAGGTGTCTATTGTTGATAAGATTACACGTACGGTTGTGGCTCAACGACTATTCTTTGTTCGAGGAACAGCTGCTGTTGCTACAATTACTCCTAGTGTGAAGAAGTTCGCTCCAAGAGAGCTTGTGCAAGTAGATTTTGCGGTAAAAAACAGCGAAGGAAAGGCGGTTAAAGGCGACTTTGTGGTGTCGGTAACTGATGCGGATTTGTTGAAGGAGGATAAAAATGCAGATGATATATTCTCGTATATGTTGCTTAACTCCGAGTTGAAGGGATATATCGAAAATC
The DNA here is from genome assembly GCA_045644085.1 of Alistipes sp. Taxonomy (GTDB): domain Bacteria; phylum Bacteroidota; class Bacteroidia; order Bacteroidales; family Rikenellaceae; genus Alistipes. The sequence continues at coordinate 10,281 of JAZRGH010000059.1, forward strand.
CTAAGTATTACTTTGAGTCCGATGATGCAAAACATAATGGACATCTCGACCTTGTGATGTTGACTCATGGCTGGCGACGATACGATATAAACTCTATCCTTGCCGGAAAGAAACCTCGTATTACACAACCATTTGAGAAGGAACAGAGTATTTCAGGCGGTGTAAAATCGACTGTGGGAAAGACACGTAATACGAGTGTGATGATCTTCCGCAATCGAAAGGAGTATCTGGGAGTGCACGATTTGAACAGAACAAACAAATTCTTTATTACGGGCGTGGATTCGCCGGATACTACTGTCTATATCTTGCAGGCTCTCAACAAGAATGGCAGCAGTGAGCGTGTGCGTATCAAGGTCGATCCTCAGGTCTATCCTATTGCTCCTACCATCGCTCGCGAGGTGTTCCATAAAAAGACATTCTCGTCGCTGACCGAGGAGTATATGGTGCGCTCCAAACAGAGCTATTTCGAGGACGGCGGTATGCCTGTTATCGATATCGATGCGGTGGAGATTGTTGCACGCCGCAACGTAACCTACGATTACTCTTCGTCGCTTAATGACTTTAATACCGTTAGTGGCGATATGACACGATTTGTCTCGATTTTCGATGCATTGCAACGCTTCCGCAATCTCGAAATCGAGGGTAATAATGTCTATGTTCGTTCTACCAGAGGTGGCATGGAGTCGCCGGTGAAAGTTTCACAGGATAGCGGTAGTGCCGGCGATGGAGATGGCGAAGATAGTGGTGGTAGCGAGATTGTTGCGGTGGAGATCGATATGGGCGACAAACACGAACTTATGCCTGCTGTGTATGTCAATGGTACACAGATGGATATGGCGGTGATTGATGCCTATCCAATGAGTGAGGTGATAAGTGTTTCATACCTCGATAAGTTCGAGTCGATGGCTGCCGGTATGGGCTCCGAAACAGGTGCTATTATCCTCCATGTTAAGGATATCAATGCTCGCGAGAAATTCCTCATCAACTCTATGGCAGAGGTTGTTGTTCCGGGTTATGCAAGCCCTGTTGAGTTCTATGCTCCGGATTACTCGGTGAAGAACGATAAGAGCAAGAAGGATAATCGTACTACTATTGCGTGGGTACCTTCCTTGCAGAGTAACTCGCTCGGCGATGCATCTGTGACATTCTGGACAGCAGATAGACAATCGGATTACCGAGTTCTCATTGAGGGTATTACCTCGGAGGGAGAACTCTTGCATAACGAGTTGATACTATCATCGAAATAATCCTATATCATCTCTGATTTTAGAGAGAGGGACTTATAATAGAAGAAAGCCGAGCATTACTCGGCTTTCTTTTGCTTGATTAATAGTTCTCTCTCTTCGGTTCGAAGTAGGATTGAGGGTGCTTGCAGGTTGGACACTCGCGAGGTGCATCTTTTGCCTTGCAGGTGAAACCACAGTTGCGACATTGCCACCAAATCTCTTTGTCGCGATGGAAGAAGTTACCATCGGTGATACGTGAGAGAAGTTTAAGATATCGATTTTCGTGCTCCACTTCTACGCTTGACACCATGCGGAAGGCCTTGGCTACATCAGGAAAACCCTCCTCTTCGGCAATGGTTGCGAAGGTAGGGTATAGGATATCCCACTCTTCGCGTTCACCCTCAGCTGCGGCAAGTAGATTCTCGTATGTTGAACTGATAATACCTGCGGGATATGTGGCTTCGATGATTGTCGCCTTACCTCCTTCGAGGAGCTTGAAAAAGACCTCAGCATGCTCCTGCTCCTGAGCAGCAGTCTCGTCAAATACGGCTGCAATTTGTTCGTAGCCCTCTTTGCGGGCTCGCTTTGCGAAGAATGTATAGCGGTTGCGAGCCTGCGACTCTCCTGCAAATGCTTTCAATAGATTTTGCTCGGTGCGTGTTCCTTTAATGCTTTTCATTGTTGTTGATTTTTTTGTTGTTCGAGATGGGTTATGGCAAGATTTATGCCGTTTTGAGAGTTGATTTAGGCGTAAAATGATGAAAAATTATATTTTTTTTGAAAAAAAGTTTGGCGGAAATAAATTTTTGCTTTATCTTTGCACTCGCAATCGGGTAATTCCGAGCGCAGGAATGCCTCTTTAGCTCAGTTGGTAGAGCACGACACTCTTAATGTTGGGGTCCAGGGTTCGAGCCCCTGAGGGGGTACAGAAGCGAGAAACGAAAGTTTCTCGCTTTTTTGTTGTTGCTCAATGAGTTAAGCAGCCCGTCCTGGGGCGCACCAGTGGCGTATCGTGGTTGTTTTGTCTATGTTTGTCCATCGGCTGTCTAACTAAAACAGACAAATGCGACAAACCTTTTTGAAACCAATAAC
>JAZRGH010000060.1:0-41400 GCA_045644085.1 Alistipes sp.
AAAGGAAAAGATTATGAATTTCACATTGAAAATATGGCGTCAGAAAGACGCTCAGTCGAAGGGCGCATTCGTGGAGTACAAGGTTGAGAATGTATCTTCGGATACTTCGTTCCTCGAAATGCTCGATATTTTGAACAATGATCTCGTACACAAAGGCGAGGAGCGGGTGGCATTTGACCACGACTGCCGCGAGGGTATCTGCGGTATGTGTTCGTTGCATATCGATGGCCACGCACATGGTCCATCGCAGGCTGTAACAACTTGCCAGATCTATATGCGTCAGTTCGAGGACGGTGCAACTATTACAGTTGAGCCTTGGCGTTCTGCTGCATTCCCTGTAATCAAGGACCTCGTAGTAAACCGTTCAGCTTACGATCAGATTTTGCAGGCAGGTGGCTTTATTTCGGTTCGTACCAACTCGGTACCTGACGGAAACGCTATTCCAATTCCACAGGCTGATGCAGAGGAGTCTATGGACGCTGCTGCTTGTGTAGGTTGTGGTGCTTGTGCTGCAACTTGTAAGAATGGTTCGGCAATGCTCTTCGTTGCTGCTCGTGTATCTTCGCTTGCGAAGTTGCCACAGGGTAAGGTAGAGGGTGCTCGTCGTGCAAAGGCTATGGTTGCTAAGATGGACGAGCTCGGCTTCGGTAACTGTACCAATACAGGTGCTTGCCAGGCAGAGTGTCCAAAGCAGATCAGCATTGCTCACATCGCACGTTTGAACCGTGAGTTCTTGGCAGCAAAGCTCGAGGATTAATACTTGATATTGTAAAAGGTAGGTGGATATTACGCCTACCTTTACTTTTTTATAAGAGAAGCTAATGGCCAATGGCCAATGGCTAAAAGCACAAAACCCTTATGCGTCGTTCACTAACCCTCTTTGTTGCCCTCATCTCCTGCTTTGTAGTATGGGGACAGACCGCAACTGTTAGTGGACGCTTTTTTGATGCCGAAACGAAAGAGGGAGTTGTGGGTGCTATCATCGAGGTTACATCCCCGAAGGACTCGCTCTTCCGTAGGCACTACACCTCCGGCTATGGAGGTTATTTCAAGACTTCGCCACTTCCGCGCGGAGAGTATAAACTAACCTCGACTTTCCTTGGATATAAAGATTATGAGCGCTACTTTAAGGTTGATGCTCTGCCTATTAATCTCAGCGATATGGCAATGTCGCAGAGTGCAATAGATGTAGGTTTGGTAGTTAAGGAGGTAGTTGTACCTCGTGCCCAGATCATGGGCGATACCTTGTCCTATAAGGCGTCGCAATTCAAGGTTGCGGCAGACGCTGAACTCGAAATATTGTTGCGAAAACTACCCGGTATATCCATCAACAATGGAGTCATAGAGGCTCAGGGTGAGCGTGTAACAAAAATATATGTCGATGGAGAGGAGTTTTTCGGTGGAAATATCCAACAAGTGTTGCAGAGTATTCCGGCGCAAGCTGTCGAGAGCATTGAGGTTTATAACCGCATGAGTGAGGCATCGCAAATTACAGGCGTGGACGATGGTCGAGGTGGAAAGGTCATAGACATAAAGACCAAAGGCTCGCTGTCGCATAGTGAATTTGGAAAGATGCATGCTGCGGGAGGTCTGGGTTATGATAGGCTTCCTACGCGTTATGGCAGAATACCTACACACTCCGAGATAGGTAGGTATGACGATGTGATGAAGGGACGATATTCGACAGGTGGCGTACTTAATATATTTCGTGCGGATACTCGTATTGCCATTATGGCTCTCGTTAATAATCTGAATAAACAGAATCTTTCCGATGAGGGTATCTCGATGTCGGGAAGTACAAATCGCTCGAATGCATCATCATCGTTCTCGGTAAATCGCCAATCGGGCATTGCTGCTACCGAGGTTGTGGCGGTGAACTATTCGGATAAATGGGGCAAGCGAAACAGGGCGAGATTCGATGGTAGCGTATTTTTTAACCATAGCAATGCGCAAAATCAATTTACCGTAGATCGTTGGTATAATAAGCCGTCGAAACTCGACACCATACACTATGATCAGTTCGCAAATCCGAATAATTTAAATCTTCGTTTGCGAGGTCGATTGTCGTGGAAGGTGGCAAAACGTCAGCGACTGCTCATCACGCCGTCTTACTCTTACCGTAACAACTTCTCGATAAATCAGCAGGATACGACCTCTATGCGTAGCGGTTGGTCCGAGTCGGTGGCGGATAAAGACAGACCGTTACCACGCTTTTACCCGAGCTATAACGAAGGCCGTGGTATAGTGCACGAATTTAGGTTGAATACCCAATACAGCTACAATTTCTTAAAACGAGGTCGAGCATTGTTGTTGTCGGCTAACGGATATTTTAATAATAATGCAAGCTGGCGTAATTACTCGTCGTATTCGGGTACGGAACCAATAGACTATTTGCGTAAATATTCATATTCGACAAACAATACAGAACAGTCCACCGCACAAGGCCATTTCCAAGCGACATTCCGAGAGAGAATAGGTCGTTGGGTGGTGGTAAATATCTCCTATGAGAGTCAGTACCAGCGTCGTACTCGCGACACATATAACTTTACGACAGATGCTACATATCAGCAGTTGACGGATAAGATAAAACCAAAGAGCTCATCTATATATACGAGCGAATATTGGTATCACGAGGCTACGGCTGGTATGCGCTATGGAAAGGGCAAAAATTGGCTCTCGATCAATCTTCGCTATCGAGATGTAACAATGGATGTAGCCTACCTGGGTATTCCTGGTCGACTGCTCGAAACCCCTGATGTGAAGCGTTCTCACTATCAGCGACTTCTCTATAATGCAACATTTAATATTGCATCTAACAATAAACACAGTTTGCGAGCATCGCTCAATTCGAAGTTACGAATGCCCGGTATCTGGGATTTGAACGATATGTATAATGTAAACAATAGCTCTTATCTGTCGGTTGGAAATCCGAATTTGAAACCGGCACAGGAACATAATGCTTTTGTTCGCTATACGAATGTGTCATCGCGTTTTGGTACAACCTTTATGGTCATGGCTAAGGCGCAACATATTCAGGACTATATAGGATATAAGGTGGCATACGAGCCGGGTAAAATACAATTGCCTGACTATCTGAATGCAGATGGCTCGATGCACTATGCAAACTATACACCGATTCAACTCTCGCAAAAGGCCAATCTCGATGGCTATTGGTCGTATGAGTTCCGAACATCGCTCGGATTACCGCTTAAACATCTACGCTCCAATGTGAACTTCGTTTTGGGTGCAACCTATTCGGATATACCTATGGAGATTGTCGATGCGGAGAAGGTGGGTAATATATTGGACGAGAATTATAACTTTACGGCGAGAGGAGAGAATGTGCTGATGCATAATACCACAGCCTATACACAACTTACGCTGGGTAGTAATATCTCGGAGAATGTTGATTTTACGGTAACTTGGCGTGGCTCTTATAGCCTGAATAACAGCACATTGAAGACCATTAATAACGAGTACTTTATGCACTACTTGCGAGGTAATATCAAGGCAGTATTGCCTCTCGGATTTACTATTACATCCTCGGTGAACTTTACCCATTTTATGGTCTTTACGCACAATATCAACGATATGTTCACTTTGTGGAATATATCGGTGGGAAAGAAGGTGCTGAATAATCTGGGCGAGGTGGAGTTGTGTGTAAATGATCTACTTAACCAGAATAGCTCGTTTGGCCGTAGCGTACTTGCCAACTATTCTCAAATCCGATATAACAGCGTGCTTGGTCGTACCTATCTCGTTAAATTTACCTACAACTTACGAAGCCTTGGCGGTCAGCAGCGCCGTAACAAGACTATTAAGGCCCCTCAGGATATTCTTGGCGATGTGCAGGAACGACTCGATGCGTTACGTTTCTAAAAAATTGTTGTCAACTCTTCAAGCGGAATAAGTCTATCTTCTACTGCACCTATTGCGGTTGGAAAAACTATGTGCATGGTGTTGCCGCTACGTTTTTTATCGCTCTTTATGGCATCGAGTAACTGTTTGTGGTCAACGGGTAGGGTGGTTTCAAAGCCATACTTTTCGATTAACGAAAATATCCGTTTGGCTTCGCTCGTGGCAATCATTTGATGTGCAAGAGCCGAGTTAGTGACATGAAAAAGACCTATGGCAACAGCCTCACCATGCGAGAATTTAGATGTGCATTTCTCGATGGCATGAGCCAGGGTATGTCCGAGGTTTAGAATGCGACGACGGCCACTTTCGTGTTCATCTTCGGCTACCACTGAAGCTTTAACTTGTGCTGAACGGAAGATGATATTTTGGAGTAGCTCGTCGTCCTCGCGCAACTCGTAGAATGAGGTCTGCTCCAATATGTTAAACAACTCTGCGTCACCTAATATCGCAGTCTTGATAACTTCGGCTAAACCTGCGCGGAACTCTCTGTCGGAGAGTGTATGGAGGAGCGACACATCGCAAATTACGAACTTAGGTTGCGAGAATGTCCCTACCATATTCTTGAACCCGCCAACGTTTACACCGTTCTTTCCCCCTACCGAGGCATCAACCGAGCCAAGTAGGGTGGTGGTGACGAAACCAAATTCTACACCTCGCATATATGTTGAAGCTACAAAGCCAGCAACGTCGGTTACGATGCCACCGCCTACACCAAGAATAAAGGTCGAGCGGTCAGCTCCCATCTCGATAAGTTTGCGATAAATCTCATCTAATGTTGTCAGGCTTTTGGCCTGCTCACCTTGTCCGATAAGTATATGCTCGTATGGCGCAATAAGGCTATGGTTGGTGCGATCAATATTGCTGTCCGAGATGATGATGATTCGCTTTTGGGGCAGCAACTGAGCTAATAACTCTGCCGTATTACCTATATAAACTCTGCTCTGGGATGTTATATCTATCGAACTTGTCATAAATTTTATCTGCGATTAGTTCTACAAAAATAACAATTTTCCGATTAAAATTCGTAATTTTGCACGTTATTTAGGAAAAAACAGCACAATCGTATGCAAAAATTACGCAATATAGCAATCATTGCCCATGTCGACCATGGTAAAACAACTTTGGTCGATAAGATGATTATGGCGGGAAATCTTCTTCGCGAGCCATCGAAGACGGGTGATCTCGTACTTGATAATAATGACTTGGAGCGCGAGCGCGGAATTACCAACCTCTCGAAGAATGTTTCGGTAGTTTACAAGGATTACAAAATCAATATCATCGACACTCCGGGCCACGCCGATTTTGGTGGCGTGGTGGAGCGCGTATTGAATATGTGCGACGGAGTATTGTTGCTTGTCGATGCATTCGAAGGAACTATGCCACAGACGCGATTTGTGTTGCAGAAGGCTCTCGCACTCGGCAAGAAGCCTATCGTTGTGATTAACAAGGTCGATAAGCCGAACTGCCGTCCTGAGGTTGTGAACGAGCAGGTGTTCGATTTGATGTTTACGCTCGATGCTACCGAGGAACAGCTCGACTATAAGACAATCTATGGCTCGGCAAAGCAGGGCTGGATGTCGCACAAGTGGAACGAAAAGACCGATAGTATCGTACCATTGCTCGATGCTATTATCGACGAGATTCCTGAACCGGCAACTAATGAGGGTACTCCGCAGTTGCTCGTAACATCACTCGAATATTCGTCGTATATTGGCCGTATAGCCGTAGGCAAACTCACTCGCGGAACACTTGTGAATGGTCAGAATGTAACTCTTGCAAAGCGTGATGGCAAGACGTTGGTAAAGACCAAAATTAAGGACCTGATGGTATTTGACGGACTCGGCAAGAAGAAGGTCGAGAGGGTTGAGTGTGGCGAAATTTGTGCTTTGGTGGGTATCGAAGGATTTGAAATTGGCGATACAATCTGCGACTTCGAGAATCCGGAGCCACTGCCACCAATCAAGATTGACGAGCCTACGATGTCGATGCTTTTCACTATTAATAACTCGCCATTCTTTGGCCGTGAGGGTAAGTTCGTAACTTCTCGACACATCAAGGATCGTCTTGATAGCGAGTTGGAGCGCAACTTGGCTTTGCGTGTGGAACAGGGCTTGAATGCCGACTCGTTTGTTGTGTTCGGACGAGGCGTCTTGCACCTTTCGGTGCTGGTCGAGACTATGCGTCGCGAGGGATATGAGTTGCAGGTAGGTCAGCCAAAGGTTATTATCAAGGAGATTGATGGAGTGAAGTGTGAGCCTATCGAGGAGATGACCGTAGATTGTCCGGAGGAGTGTGCAGGTACGGTGATCGAATTGACAACACGTCGCAAGGGAACACTGACAAATATGGAGTCATCGAATGGTCGTACACGATTGGAGTTCGATATTCCTTCGCGTGGTATTATCGGCTTGCGCTCGAATATGCTTACAGCTACTGCTGGCGAGGCTATTATGTCGCACCGTTTGCGTGCTTTCGAACCTTATGTTGGTGAAATAGATATGCGTACCAACGGCTCGATCATCGCATCGGAGACAGGTACTGCATACGCCTATTCGATTGATAAGTTGCAAGATAGAGGCCGTTTCTTCATTTCGCCAATGGAGGAGGTTTATATGGGCCAGGTTATCGGCGAGCACACTCGTAGTAACGATATTACCGTAAATGTCTGCAAGGCAAAGCAACTTACTAATATGCGTGCTTCCGGTTCTGACGATAAGGCGGTGATTGTACCTCCGAAAATCTTCTCGTTGGAGGAGGCGTTGGAGTATATCAAGGAGGACGAGTATGTTGAGGTAACTCCTAAGTCGATGCGTCTGCGCAAGATTTTGCTCAACGAGGTAGATCGCAAGCGTGCATCAAAGTAGAGTAGATGATGCGCTAAAATAAAATCAGCGGAGAGATATCTCCGCTGATTTTATTTTCTTGTGATATGTTATCTCTATTTGTCAATTTCAATCTCCATCTTAGGGTGTTTGAAATCAACAACCCACATATTGTCCACGGTGAAGGTCGGATTGACATATTTACCACTATTCTTATCCTTGCCGAAGCTGATCATCATAGGCTTGAAAGGCTCCAACTTGTAGATAGTCTTACCGCGACGCAGGCGCATTGTAATCGAAGAGTTGTTGGTAAGGAGGAATGAACGCTTACCATCTTTCTCGTTTACCTTTACTACGCGGCAGTCAACAGCTGCATTCAAGAACTCTTTGAGCCACATCTCATCGCCAATAAGGTGACCTGCTGCGTATGCGATGGTGCGACCTTTGAGGATAGCTCCCTTTATTGCCTTCTCGGTCAACTCCTTAGCCAACACGATGGTCATTGTGCGATATAAACCCGGTACACGTATGCGAGATGCAGCGCTTAGGCTATGTACGTCGGTGTTGGCAAACATGGCGAGTTTCTCGTCGAGGCATCGGCGAACAATGTGAGGATAGAATGTTCCGCCATTTACTACCTCAACACCGCTGATAAGTCCCTCGCTATATACGGCCTCGTGGAATTCGGTCTTGTCGCTAGTCTTACGACGCCATGCTGGGTGGTTGTGGATTACGATACCGCCCTGCTCGCGTACCTTGCGAAATGCCTTTGCCATATCGGGATCGTATACGGTGTTTGCATCCTTCAAGAATAGAGCATTGAAGTGTCCGTGAGTCTGATTATTGCGGGCCATCTCGCAACCCTTGATAAGCAACATAGGGAAGCCGGCCTTCTCCAATTGCATCTCAGCCTCTTTGTGAATAGCATTAAAGTCAGCCTTTACACCATTGGTAGCATTTGTTGACTTGTATTTGATAGGCTCTCCTCCCTCGCTGTATGGAGCAATAACTTTCAAAAAGTTTCTCTCTCCTTTACGGTTCTCATAGTGGTCGGTGATGGCAATGATATCCAAACCGTCCATCCAAGCCTCTGTTACACGTCCGGCAGGAGTTACCACACCGTCAGAGTATGACGTGTGAACATGGAAATCGCCTTTGTAACAGTTAAATCCTTTCACCTGTGGCAATATAATCTCGGTGCGTCGAGAAACGGATTCATTGTTAAGTCTGTAAGCGTGAGGAATCTTCTTTTGTGCATCAACATTTGAAATGCAGAGTCCTGCAAATGCTAAAATTAATAATAGTTTTTTCATTGTACTAGTTGTTTTAGAGGTTAGTGTGTTTTGAATAGTATTGTTGATTAAATCTTTGCTATGCGGCGCTCGTGACGGCCACCCTCAAATTCGGTGTTGAGCCACTCATTCAGAATGGCTATTGCCTCTTCATTTGAGATAAATCGAGCCGGAAGAACCAACATATTGCTATCGTTATGAAGGCGCGTTATGTGGGCAATTTCGGGAATCCAACAGAGCGAAGCGCGTACTTTTGCATGTTTATTCAGAGTCATGGCCATGCCTTCGCCTGAACCACAGATGCCGATGGCGCGAGGAAACTCTCCTGCCTCGAAAGCCTCAGCCAAGGCATGGGCAAAATCGGGGTAGTCGCAACTCTCCTCCGAGTGGCAACCAAAGTCAAATACCTCGAACCCCTTTGCGGAGAGGTAGCCGGTCAAAAACTCCTTCATGTCGTAGCCTGCATGGTCGCAAGCAATACCAATTTTGTTCATATCGTTCTATTTTATATTTGATTCATTTTTTTACACTACAAATATACGAAATATTTGTATATTTGCCACGCAATGAGAATATTTTTAATCATAGTAGGCTCTGTTTCGCTAGTATTGGGCGTTTTAGGTATATTTTTGCCTATGTTACCCACTACACCATTTCTGCTTTTGTCGGCAGCAGCATGGGTGAAGGCTTCGCCTTCGCTCTATGAATGGCTGATAAATCATAAGGTCTTTGGCGAATATATACGCAACTTCCGCGAACATCGTGCCATACCTCTCAGGGTGAAGATTGTTTCGGTATCGCTTGTTTGGCTCACCATCGGTTATTGCATAATTGCTGTGGTCGATGAGTGGTGGTGGGCACAAATGCTTATGGCGCTCCTCGCTACGGCTATTTCATGGCATATTCTATCGTTTAATACCTTGAAGAAAAAATAAAAAAAGTCATTGGCGAATGACTAAGGACTAAAAGCAAAACAGATGGTTTCGAGGCTCGAAACCATCTGTTTTTTATAATTTGGTATCTACCGGATTAGCATAGATTCCGAGATAGGCTTTTCGTGCGGTTTTCAGGTCGATGCCGTACTCCAAGAAACGCGCCTCGGCATACGCCATACGGCCCTTGAACTTCTTTACTGCTGCCGGAGTATAGAACTCGGCGTAACGCTTCTCGTGGTGGAGTAAATCGTGCGCTATATAGTTGGTATCGTGCAACTTATAGTTCTTGTATATGCGGTTGTCGATCATCTCTTTCAGCAACTTGTATGCCTCAGCCTTAGGCAACTTTCCGCACTCCTCCAACTCCTCCTTGGTGATAGGCTCACATATTGTGATATTAACATCTCCCTTCGGCATACGGATGCCATAGAGAATGCTGTTCACATCCTCATTCTTGCCCTTTTGGTATGTGCCACCCATAAGCTGTACGGTGGTCTCGATAGCCTTCTTTATGTCGCAAGGCTCGTACTGGTAGGAGATAGCGATTGGGGCGATATTTATCTCGCTGAAATTCTCCACAAAATCACTTGGTCCGCTAAGACTGATCATCTTCAAAACGCCCTGATCGGTGGCATCAAGACCATCTTTGGTGCGGCCATTGCGCTGCGAAATCCACATTGACTTACCCTGCGAGATATACAAACGTATATATTCGGCAAGGTGCTGTGAGTTGAGCAGGAACTCTCGCGGAGAGATCTCGTCGGTTTTGCGGATTACACGTACTGCTCGATTGATTCGGCAGATGTCAATAACGAATTGCGAGCGTAACAAATTATCTCCCAGCGTGGTAGCCGTAGTCGGATAGCCGTTGGAGAAGAGTGTGTACTGCAATAAAAACGAATCCAGCGTTATGTCGCGATGGTTCGAAATATATAGATAACCTTTTCCTTTTTCGATGTTATCAACTCCGGAGAATGTGAAGTTGTCGATTGTCGCCTCGATAATTCGTCTGATGATACTGAACATTACACGCTCCTGCATCTGATCGACAGTCTTGCAGGCGCGGACGACCTCTCTGATACGCTCCATATCGGCATCAGGGAAAGCGAAATTTACTGCCGGTACAAAGAAAGGATCATTTACAATGCGTTCTAATGCGGCAGGAATCTCATCGTCGTTGTAGGGACGAATATCTCCATATAAATCCTCGGTCATAGTATTCGATAGTGAGAATGTTTCTACAAAGATAAGTAAAAATTCCTGAATAGACAAATTTACTTTTTTTATGCTCAAAAAATTGCTGTAAAATCAGGCGTATCAGCGTTGTAAATGCGTGGAAATAACATATGGATAAATATACATTTTGTATTCATAAAATTTTTACGAAAGTTTTTTGTGATTTACATAGTAAAATATTACCTTTGCGCCGCTATGTTAAGAAGACATTTTAATTCATTATTAATCTGCCTGCTCCTCGCGTGCGCGATGGTGCCTAATTTTGTCTATGCGCAGAATGGTGCTGTTGTTACCGTGAGTGGTGTTGTAACCTCTGCCGAGGATAAACAACCACTGATAGGAGTTGCTGTCGTAAACGAAAAAATGCAGGGTGTTACGACATTGCTTGATGGAACATACTCCATTAAGGCCGAGGCGGGTACAAAACTATCTTTTTCGTATTTGGGCTACCGCTCTGTGGAATGGACAGTGCCGGCAGGTAACGACAATGCTACCTATAATCTCGTGATGCATAGCGATACCGAGTCTATCGACGACGTTGTAGTTATCGCTTATGGAGTTCGAAAGAAGGGTACTATCGCAGGTTCGGTGTCGGCTGTCGAGATGGAGAATGTTACCGATACTCCTACCGCAGCATTCGATCAGGCTTTGCAGGGACAGGTTGCCGGTTTGTCGGTTATGTCCTCAACAGGTGAGCCGAGTGCATCGGCGCAGTTGATAATCCGAGGCGTGAACTCTATCAATTCGGGTACGGCACCGCTCTATATCTTGGACGGAGTACCTATTGAGAGCAGCGACTTTAATGCAATCAATCCAGCAGATATTGAGTCGTTGTCGGTATTGAAGGATGCGGCTTCGACCTCAATTTATGGTGCACGTGCGGCAAACGGTGTTATCGTTATCACGACAAAGCGTGGTGCTAAGGCTGATCGTCCTCGTATCGAGTATCGTATGCAGCTCGGCTTCTCGCAGATTGCAGGTGACAACTGGGACTTGATGAATACCGAACAGCGTATCCAGTATGAGAAAGAGGTTGGCTTGACTGATGGTAAGGATTATGATTTATTGCGAAAGACAGATGTTCGTTGGCTTGATGAGGTCTATAAGAAGGCTGCATTGTTGCAGAACTACGAACTCTCGATTTCGGGTGCCGATGATAAAACTTCGTATTATGTGTCGGGCGGATACTATAATCAGGAAGGTACAGCTCTCGGCTCCGGTTTTGCGCGATTCTCATTCCGTGCCAACCTTGATCGCAAGGCTGCTAAATGGTTGAAGATAGGAACTAATACGATGTTGAACTATCAGCAGATCCAGCAGGCTGACGAGGGCGCATATACCCTTGTAACACCAATTTCGGCGGCTCGATTTATGCTACCATACTACTCGCCATACAAGGCAGATGGTTCGTTGGCATCGGTGAACGACGGTTCATGGAAGGGTATCAGCGAGAACCCGCTCGAATGGATTGAGAATAATCCTGTAAACTACAAGAAGTATAAGTTACTCTCGACATTCTATGCCGAGGCAACTCCGATTGAGGGACTGACCTTGCGCTCACAATTGGCCGTTGACTATTCGCACACTACCGGCTTTGGTGTGTCGTATCCGAGCTATCTGCCAAATCAGGGACAGGGTTCGGCCTCGCGCTCGTCAACCGATGGCGGATCGTTGACTGTCACCAATACAATCAACTATCGTTTCTCGAAGGACTACAAACACAACTTTAACTTCCTTGTTGGTCAGGAGGGTATCTCGTATCACTATGAGGCATTCAGTCTGATGTCGCAGGGACAGAATAACGACCTTTTGACAAATATATCTTCGGGAACGCGAGTAACATCGTGGAGCGATACGATAGATTCGGACTATGGCTTTTTGTCTTTCTTTGGTCGTGGCGAGTATAACTACGACAACCGTTATTTTGCGGAGGTCGCTGTTCGTGCCGATGCCTCTTCGCGTTTCGGTAAGAACAATCGCTGGGCAGGATTCTGGTCGTTAGGCTTTATGTGGAGTCTTCGCGATGAGGCCTTTATGGAGTCTTCGCGTCGTTGGCTTACTCATGCACAGATTGCCCTCTCGACAGGTACGTCTGGTAACTCGTCGATACCTAACTACGAGCATTTGGCTCTCGTAGGTGGTGGTGCCGACTACGGAGGTGATGCTGGTATTGGCCTGTTGCAGCCAGGTAACGAGTCGCTTTCGTGGGAGAAGCCTTGGACCTCGAACTTGGCATTCCATTTCGGCTTCTGGCATAGATTGACCGTTGATTTGGAGTTGTACTACAAGCGCACAACCGATATGTTGATGCAGGTGCCACTCCCATATTCGACTTCGGGCTTTGGTTATAAGTGGGACAATGTCGGTGCCATGGTAAATAAGGGTGTCGAGTTGAATCTTAATGGCACACTTATTCAGGCGAAGGACTTCGTTTGGACGGTAAATGCAAACTTCTCGTACAACCATAATCGTATTACCGAGCTTTATAACGGAGTGCAGGAGTATGAGCTTGCAAATACAAATACCAAACTCAAAGTGGGACACCCTCTCGGAGAGTTCTTCATAAATCGCTATGCAGGAGTAAACCCTGCAAACGGAGATGCGTTGTGGTATACGAAAGATGGCCAGATCACGAATGAAATGCGTGATGAGGATAAGGTCTTTGTTGGCAAAAGCTACTTTGCTCCTTGGCAGGGTGGTTTTGGTACGGCTTTGTCGTGGAAGGGCCTTTCGTTGAGCGCACAGTTCGCTTGGGTAGCAGATCGTTGGATGATCAATAATGACCGCTACTTCGATGAGTCGAATGGACGATTTATGTCGTACAACCAGTCGGCACGCTTGCTTGATCGTTGGAAGAAACCGGGTGATATATCCGATATTCCGCGTCATGGCGTCTATACCGAGTTCGACAGCCGATTGTTGGAAGATGCATCATTCCTTCGTTTGAAGAACGTGATGCTTTCGTACTCATTCCCTCAGTCGCTCATGAAGAAGAGCAAGGCATTCCAGGGTTTGCGTATATATGCACAGGTGCAAAATCCGTTCACCTTTACCAAGTTCTCTGGCTTGGATCCGGAGGGAACATCGAACATCTATGCAGCTCAGTATCCTATGGCTCGTCAATATACATTTGGACTTGATATAACATTCTAACGGCTATGAAGATGAAGAGTATAATATATAATATAAAGGTATGTATTGTGGCGGTGTCGGTTATGGCATCGGCTACCTCATGCTTGGAGAAATATCCGGGCGGAGCAATAAAGACCGAAAAGTCAATGAAGACTTTCGATGATGCTCTGCAACTCAATACGGGTATCTATGCCATGTTGAAGAGTTCGAGCCTTTATACCGGTTATTTGACTACGTTGCCAGATATTCAGACCGATTTGGTCTATGCGGTAGATGGTTACAGCAACCAGTTGGGAAATTTCTGGTTGTGGCAGATTCGCTCCACTTCATCGGAGTCGGAGGCCGTATATGCGTCGCTCTACAATGTGATTTCGAACTGTAACTTCTACATCGAGAATGTGGGTGTTGTCAAGGCGAATACTACAAACGACGACCAGCTTTCGGAGCTCGATATCTTGACAGGAGAGGTCTATGCGATACGCGCATTGGCATATTCGGAGCTTTTAAAGCTGTTCTGTAAGGCTTATGATCCTGCAACAGCCAAATTGGAACTCGGTGTGGTATTGCGTAAATATTACTCGAAGGCTGAGGAGCCGAAGCGTGCGTCGTTGTACGACTCGTACCAGTTCGTATTGGAGAATCTTGATAAGGCAGAGGAGTTGCTCGATGAGAAGAATGACCAATTCGGCAATATCTACAATACCAAGGCTATGAGTCAGGCATTGCGTGCGCGTGTAGCGCTCTATATGCAGGATTGGCAGACCGCTATCGACTATTCGACAAAACTTATCGAGAGCGAAGCTTTTTCTCTCTCTTCGGTAAATACGATGATTTCGAATACCGAGTCGCATTTCCAATATCTGTGGACAATGGACGACGGCTGGGAGATTAT
Source organism: Alistipes sp. (assembly GCA_045644085.1). GTDB lineage: Bacteria > Bacteroidota > Bacteroidia > Bacteroidales > Rikenellaceae > Alistipes. The sequence continues at coordinate 14,228 of JAZRGH010000060.1, forward strand.
TTGGCGTGTAAACCTCACTCCTGAGTCGTATGGAGGTAAGCTTGGTTCGCCATTCATGTCATATACCCAGGGTTTGGGCCATCGTCCCGATTATGTGCCATCTCAGTGGGCATTGAATCTCTACGCCCAGAGCGACTTGCGTTATAATGCCTATTTCCGCAATATCGCAACGGCTCATCAGCACCAATTGACATGGCCTTTGTTGGTAAAGTATGAGGGTAATACCTCCTTCATCAACAACTATTTGCTCTATGAGGTTTCGATGCCTAAGCCGTTCCGTTTGGCAGAGCAGTATTTGATTCGTGCAGAGGCATATTGCCGATTGACACAGCCAAATTACTCGGCAGCAGCGGCAGACCTTACAAAGTTGCGTGAGGCTCGATTCAGTTCAGGTTCGGGAGCAATAAGTATAAATGGCGATAACTGGCTCAACAATATTGCCGAGGAGCGTGTTCGCGAACTCTATATGGAGGGACATCGTTTACACGATATTAAGCGTTGGGGCTCTCTCTATAACGAAGGAAAGGGTATTGAGCGTACTCCACAGAGCAACACATTGGAGGAGGGTAGCACTTTGAAGCGCTCGGCAGATCACTATATGTACGTATGGCCTATTCCTCGCCACGAGGTTGAGGCTCCGGGCTCGCAGGTACAGCAAAATGAGGGCTACTAAACAAGAGGATAAGACTATGAAGAAAATACTAAATATATTATTGGCTATTGCTATGGTTGCAGGCTTTGTTGCTTGTAACGAGCAATATACTACCTATGACGGCAAGGAGTATTTGATGTTCTCGGATACTCTCTCTACCAATATGGTGTTGGAAGATGGTAAGCCGTTTAAGGTGGCAATATCTTCTACCGTAGCACGAAAGTATGACCGTACATACGCGGTAGAGGTGATTGATAAAGGTAGCAATGCAATCGAAGGATATCACTACCGCCTTGGCTCGAATACGATAACCATTCCGGCAGGCAAACGCTCGACCTATGTTGAGGTTTATGGCAACTACGAGAATATCGAGCCTACCGACTCGCTTGGTTTTACTTTGCAGTTGGTTATGCGCGATGAGTTGAAGTGGGACCTCTATCCGGAGTCTAACCGTACCAAGGTTGTGATGTATAAATCTTGTCCATTCGATATCAATGAGTGGGGTGGTACGGAGTTGGAACCGCGATACTGTCTGCTTACATCGTTGTTGCTGTATAGCTATCCCGGAACAAACACATCGTATCAGCGTCTTGTTAAGTGCTATAAGCATAAGTCGATGGAGAATACTATTGTCATGGACGATTTGTTCTACAATGGCTACGATGTATTGCTTACATTTGATACGACAGATCCTGCACAACCGTTGTTGAAGATGCAGAACGATCAGGTTATTGGTAGCGAGTTTACAGTTTTCGGTACACAGTATGGCGATGGTAAGATTCTGGGTACGCACAGCCCGCGCGAGGAGCAGGCTTCACACTACAACTCATGTCAAAAGTTTGCGCAGTTGTGGGTGCTGATGTATGTGAAGGACTTCTCGACAACGATTGGTTACATGGGTTATTTTTACAATATTCTCGAATGGGTATCTACCGAGGAGGCCGAGGAGATGATGAGAGAGGGATTGTAAATGCAAGCATCTAAGTAAAACATTAAGAATTAAAGATAAATAATATATAAAAAAGCCAACGGCCTAAGGTCAATGGTTTATAGCTAAGAAGATTATGAAAAAGATATTAGTGGTTTTGAGTTGTGTAGCGATGATGTTTGCATCGTGTGGTATGGATAATAATGGCAGTCCAGTTGGTCCTAAGTTTCCTAAGTTTCCGGAGTTGCAGGAGTTTATTGTTGAGTCGGGTGCTATTCAGGAGGTAACATTCTCGGTGGATAAACCATGGATGATATCGCTGCCTGATGAGTCGGCTGACTATGCATCAATTACCTATGATGGTATTACCGATACTCAGTTCTATGGTGAGGCAGGAGAGCATACAATAACTGTAATTATGAAGGAAGGCCTTTCGAGCTATGCCAAAGATTATGTTGTAAATATCGAGATGACTTTGGAGGATATAACCCGGAAAATTGCAGTCTTGACTGTTCCACGCATTCCTTATGTGATTACTGTTACAGGTACAAAGCTTGATGGTAATGCAACATTCGAGCAAGGCGGACACCCAGCGAATGGACCGTTTGCGTCATCTCCAAACACCTACAAGGTAACTTATAAAGATAAGTATGATGGTCCTGAGGCAGCAATGATAGTGGAGCATAGTTTCGATAAATTGTACAACTATAAACTCTATGCGTTGAGCAGAGATGCCGAGGGCAAAATCTCTTTCGGTCCGATATCTGCTGAAGACGGATACTTCCCATGGGTGCGATTGACAACATTTGGAACAAAGGGGGAAAAGTTCCGCTTGACAATGGAGTACACTAGCGAAGATGCCGTAATGACAGGAGGTGTAGGCTTTGAGGCCTATGTGAACATTGAGGACGAGAATGGTGATGCCATCGTATCGGTGTACTATCTCTATAACCCTAATGAGACTACGGAGTCGGCTCCGGCAGTAACACTTGCTTATCCGACTGATGCTACCATAAACGGAGTAACATTCTCCGGTTCGGGTAATAGCTATATAATGACTATCAAGAACGCAGATCTCCTTGGTGCGAAGGAGAAATCTACCGCTTTGAAGATTCAGGGCTATCAGGGCGGCGGTTTCGCACAGAACAATCTTGCATTTACTTATGATGAAACCGATGATGTGTATTATATGTCGTTGGCACCGGGAGCTAATCCAAGTGAGCTCTTGCGCGAGAATACACTCTCTATCGGAACACTTACAGATAGTTATAAGGAGTATACCATAACTGTCGTTTTGGATTGGATTCCTGCATCGGAAACCGAGAATGATGGTGGTGTAGAGGTATCAAAGTAGGGCGTTGTAATAATAAATCTTGTTTCAGATGATGAAATTTGTGAAGATAAACATATTCGCAGTAGCATTAGCAATGCTGTTCGCTGTGGGTTGTACGAAGGACAACACAGTGGATTTGTGCGAGCGAGGCTACGGATATGTTCAGTTTAAACTCTATAAGACGGCATCATATAAGCCGGCTACGACATCGACACGTGCCGAAGACGAGCAGTTCGATATCTATTTGGCGCAGGCATGTAAGATTGATGTTACATTCACTGATGCGAACAATACCGAAATTCGCCAGACACTGGTACTCTCGGCTGCGAATAGCGAAACTGCCGAGTATGGTCTGCGTAGTGATAAGTTGAAACTCCTTACCGGTGATTATAAGTTGGGACTTGTCATGCTCTTCGATGCAGAGGACGGCGAGTTGGCAAGTTTTGTGCCGACATCAAAGCGCGAGTTCTCGGTTGTTGAGGGCGGTCTTACGCTACATGATGTTACGGTAAATGCAAAACCTCGCGGTAAGGTGCAGTTTACGCTCGTGAAGGATTTCTCGTCATTCGAGGATATGCCTAACAAACAGGCTACACGTGGAGAGACAGATCGCGACGAGTATACTTTCGATGAGATAAAGTTTGTGGATATCGCCTTGAAAGTGGTGCGTAACAATGCTACCATTGGCGAAACAATCTTTATCGAGGATATTCCGGCAAAGTTCTCTCAGCACTTTGACGAGGAGGACTATCAAAATGATAGCCATGGATATAAGACATCGACAATACTTTGCGATACGCTTGTTACCCTTGCTGCCGATACCTATCGCGTCATTTCCTATACAACAAAGACCAAGAGAGCGTCAGGAGTGTTGGAGGTGAACGACAAACCGGCTCTCACCGAGTTCTCAATTGAGGATAACAAGACAACTAAGGCAAAGGTCAAGGTCGCTCTCTACGAGTCGGACGAATATATCAAGGATAATTACGCATTATACGAGATTTGGAAGAGCCTCGATGGCCCAAATTGGTGCTACGATGGCGAGGAGTATCCTCGTGGCGCAAATTGGAATTTCAATAAGGACGTAGATTTGTGGTGCGAACAGCCTGGTGTACAGGTGCACTCAAATGGTCGTATTGCGCGCCTGGATTTGAGCAACTTTGGTTTTAAGGGTAATATGTCGCCTGCAATAGGACAACTTACCGAGTTGATAGAGCTATATCTTGGTACTCACAACGATACCAATATAATGTACGACCCGTCGCTCGATATGAAACGCTCTCATTTGGATCGTCAACGCAATTTGTTCGACGACCAGCGCGCATATCTACGCTCAATACACCCGGCCGTTCAGATGTCGGAGCCTTGCGCTCGTGCATTGATGGAGAAGGGTCATACTTCGCCTGCAATGGCTCTCTATGAGCAGAACTACAAGGAGTCGGATATTATCGACAAGAAGAGTGGATCTCAGACCATTCAAAAGTACGATATGAACCATGGTGTATTGAGGAATGGTTTGACCTCTTTACCGAAGGAGATAGCCAACTTGAAGAAGCTCGAAACACTCAATATTGCAAACTCTACCATTGCGACACTACCGGCAGAGATTGCTCAGTTGGAGTCACTCTCGTCATTGGAGATATATAACTGCCCGAATATGACCGAGTTCCCAATGGCTATTGCCGAGTTGCCGTTGTTGCGTTCGGTGAATATCTCGAACAATAAGCAGTGGTCGAGTGAGGAGATGGATAAGGGATTCGAGGTGTTAGCAAGAGGAAAATCGCGTAAGACTATCGAGATTCTCTATGCTCGCGAGAATAACCTCTCCAAATTGACAAAGTCGATGTTCGGTGCTGACAGTAAGGGCTCTGAGACCGGTGGCTTGGAGGCAATCGGACTTCTCGATTTGGCCTTCAACAAGATTTCAACCGTTGAGGTCCTTGGTAAGGATGTCGCATTCACTCAGTTATATCTCGATAATAATCAGATTGAGTATATTCCTCATAATAGCGAGGGCTACTTCTGTGGCTATGACGACGTAGAGAATTTCTCGGTGAATTACAATAAGTTGAAGATGATTCCTAATATCTTCAACTCGAAGGCTATCTATACTATGGCTTCGGTAAGTTTTGCCGGAAATCAGATTGGTATCGACGGCGTGATTTGCGAGGGCGAGGACGATGGCTCTTATAATGGTATAAAGGTGAATACATTGACCTTGTCGATGAATCCGTTGAAGAGATATCCTAAGGCCTTTGCTGATTCGAAATCGCTCTTTGAGTACCTTATTGTAAGTGCATGTCAAATTGAGGAGATTGAGAAGGGCTGTTTCTCGCACGAGAAGGCTGTCCATAACATGTCGTTCGACTTCTCGTACAATCGTCTGAAGAAGTTGCCGGACGACTTCCATGCCGGAAATATGCCTTATCTTTATGGCGTAGATTTGTCGTTCAACCGCTTCGAGGTGTTCCCGTTCAATCCGCTTGATGTTGCAGGTTTGACCGTTTTGGCGGTGCGAAGCCAGCGAAATGATAAGGGTGAGCGATGCTTGCGCGAGTGGCCGCAAGGCATCTATCAGCATGTAGGATTGCGTGGCCTTTATCTCGGTTCAAACGACTTGCGTAAGGTCGATGATACAATATCGACATTGTGCTACTACCTTGATATCAGCGACAATCCGAATATCATCTTTGATGCATCGGATATCTGCTATGCTTGGCAGGCGGGAGCCTATATTCTCTATTACGACAAGACGCAAAAGATCTTGAATTGTGATGCAATGTTGGAGTAAAAGCAGAGGAAAGAGTATGAAAATGAGATATAATATATTAGTTTTTGCTACTGCGTTATTGGCAGTTGTTGCATGTACGAATGAGCCCGAAATCATCGAGTTTAAGTCGGACGTCGATATTATCGATGTTGAGGCTTCGGGTGGAGTGAAGAAGGTGCGTATTTCGTCGAGTGATGAATGGGTGGCGAAGGTTACCATGCAGTCTGACGGAAAGCCTAATCCTTGGATTGCCATATCACCGGCAAATGGTCGTGGCTCGGTTACATGCGACTTTATAATAGACTCTGCTTTGACGGATACTCCGCGTGAAGCAAAGGTGCTGATTCGTAATATTGCAACCAAGAAGGAGCAACGTATCACCGTAAGACAGAAGGGATATGAATATGCCGTTGAGGTAGATCGTACAAATGTTGAAGTAAAGAAGTATGCTGAGTATGGTAAGCGCTATTTTGATGTCGTGGTAAAGACAAACTTCCCATTCGAGGTCGAGATTCCGGAGAGTGCACGACCTTGGATTTCGCGTGAGTCTGAATCGAAATTGAGCGATGCATACAAACTTAATCTGGATAGAGGTATCCGACCTCGCGAGGTGAAGGTGCGTTTCAATTGGAAGATAAATAACTCGGCCAGAGAGCGTCTTGCCGATATCAAGTTTGTTCCTATCTCAGACGAGATAACCGTTGCTCGTAGCAATATGCTGAGTGTTAGACAGGAGGCAGCCGAGCCTATTGTCCCTGAAACTCGTGCGGGCGACTCGTTGGCATTGCTCAACATTGTCAATACAATGCAGTGTTGGAATGTCTACGATTCTTCGACTACGATGGATACATGGAGTGGCGTAACTCTTTGGGAGGAGCGCATGGAGGGTTGCAAGCCTGAATGGGTAGGTCGAGTTAAGAAGGTGGAGATCTTCTTGTGTAACTCTTACGAGGGATTGCCATACGAGATTCGCTATCTGACCGCAGCCGAGGAGATATATATCTTCTCGAATGAGAACTCTATGTTGAAGAGTCTTGATCTTGGCGAAGATATTTTGGAACTCCAAAACCTTAAACGATTGACCGTAGGTGCATTTGGTTTGTCGACTTTGCCACAAAATTTCAAATTCAAGAATTTGGAGTATCTCGATCTTGGCTCTAATAACTTCCAGAAGGTTCCTGAGCAGATTAATCCAACGAATTTGCCTAAATTGCGTGCGTTGGTATTAAATGCACAACAGCGTCACGCTGTGTCCGATTTGAGTAATACGGTCCACGAGATAGAGAGTCTTGGAGGACTTGTCGAAGAGGAAAAATTTCCTGAGCATCTGCTTCTTTGGGGCGAGAATAAGGAGGGTTTGGATACATTGGTATTGAGCGTAAACTATCTGCACGGATCACTCCCTTCATTCGAGGGCGCTGAGTATCCGAAGTGGACCGAGCAAGATATTATAGATGCAAATAAGATAGTGAGTGATTCGTTGCCATTGGCGTTGAAGGATTCACCTAAGATTATGACCAAAACCAAGACTTTCCGCATCAATCATAATCGTTTGTCGGGAGAACTTCCAAGGTGGTTGTTGATGCACCCTGCGCTTGATTGGTGGATTCCGTTCAGTCTTGTATTCCCTCAGGAGGGACGATGGAGTGACGGCACAAAGGCCGGCTTTACGAATGAGCCTGCAAGCCTTGCCGACTACTACCACAATTGGTATCCGAATAAGAAGATGGCTAATAGTATTGAAGAGGAGATACCGGAAGATGATAGTGAAATACTAAGCAAATAGGAGAATACGATGAAGAGAAATAGAGATATATTTGTATTTGTTTTTGGTGCAATGCTTCTACTTGCCTCGTGCGTTAGCGAGGATAATATGGCGATTGTACAAAGCCCTTCGGTAGAGGAGTCGTATGCCGCAGGTGAGGTGCTTGTAAAGTTTACACCTGAGGTTGCTTCGTTGCTTGAAGAGTCGGGTGTTGTTCGCTCGGAGATGACTCGTAGCGGTGTTAGTAGCATTGATGAGGTGCTCGATATTGTTGGAGGTTTCGAAATTTCGCGAGTATTCCCCGTAGATGAGCGTCATGAGGAGCGTACCGTGCGAGATGGCTTGAATTGTTGGTATGTTGTGCGTTATAGCAATGACTACACCGCGGAAGAGGTGTCACGACGTCTTGGCTCACTCGGCGAGGTACAAAAGGTTGATGTCAATCGTACTATTAAGCGAGCAAACACTCGCAAGGCTTTACCTTTGTCAATTGAGGCATATAATAAGATGGCAGCCTCGACTCGTGCTTTGCAAGGAACATTCAATGATGCGTTGTATGTAAAGCAATGGAACATCGAAAATGATGGCGAAATGGCTGAGCTCAATGGTAAGGCGAAGGCCGGTGCCGATGTTCAAGTTGTTGATGCTTGGAACAAGACGACAGGTGATAGCTCAATCGTTGTGGCTGTCCTTGATGAAGGCATCGATATCAAGCATAAAGATTTGGAGGCCAATATTTGGGAAAATAGTGCCGAGAATGGCTTGTGGAACGAGGATAAGGATAATAATGGTTACAAAGGAGATAAGCACGGATATAACTTTGTTAAGGAGACGGGCAAGATCACTTGGGACGGATATTACGATTCGGGACACGGTACTCATGTCGCGGGAACTATTGCTGCGATCAACAATAATGGTATAGGAGTGAGCTCTATCGCCGGTGGCGATGGTACAAAGGGTAGTGGCGTAAAGATTATGGTATGCCAAATCTTCTCCGGTAATGTTTCGACAGGCCTTCTCAATGTTGTGCGTGCGATGAAGTATGCTGCCGATAACGGTGCCGTAGTTTTGCAGTGTAGCTGGGGATATGTGTCGGGTGCAGTGCATGAGTACGAGTGGGGCCCTGCGGGATTTGCTTCGGAGGAGGAGTGGATTGCAGGCTCGCCTATCGAGAAAGAGGCCCTCGACTACTTTATCAATAATGCAGGTTCGCCAAATGGTGTTATAGAGGGAGGTATTGCAGTGTTTGCTGCCGGTAACGAGTGCGCTCCAATGGCCGGATATCCGGGTGCTGCGGAGTATTGCGTGTCGGTAGCTGCGACATCGGCAGACTTTACCCCTGCGACCTATACCAACTATGGACCAGGTACAACAATATCGGCTCCTGGTGGTGACCAAGACTACCATTACGACTACTTCAATGAGGCTACAAAGAAGTATGGCGACGTAGGTTGTATCCTTTCGACTCTGCCAACTCATATCAGCGAGTCGGGCTATGGTTACATGGAGGGAACATCAATGGCATGTCCTCATGTTTCGGGTGTCATAGCTCTTGGATTGTCATATGCTACAAAGCTGCGTAAGCACTTCAAGGCAGAGGAGATACGAAAGATGTTGTGTGATGTGCAGAACGTAACGCCTATTGATGACTATATGAAGGGCTATAAAGTATATAGCCGCTATGTGGCAGACATTGGTGTGTTACAGCCTATGCAGATGCCGTTGGCACCATTCAAAGGCGAGATGGGTGCAGGCCAGGTAAATGCAGCCAAGTTCCTTGCAGCTATCGAGGGTAAGGAGGTCGGTGTGCAGATGCACTTCCCTAATCTCGTTATAAAGGTTGGCGATACGATTTCGATAGATCCTGCAAACTATTTTGTCGGAGGTGAGGAGTTGACCTATGAGGTTAATATAGAGAATACGAAAGTGGCCTCTTGTAAGACAGAGTCTGATAAGACGATTACTTTCTCAGGTTTGGAGAGTGGCTCGACAAAGGCGAGTGTAACGGCAAGCAATGACGAGAAACATTCGTTTGTGATTACTGTTCGCAAGTCTGACGGCTGGCTCTAAAACAAATAATGTACAGCTGAAAGCTGGGAATTATGCGAGTAACGCTGGCTATAATATTGCTTTGTGCAATGCAGCTCGTATCGGCACAGATACGAATAATATCGCAAGATGCAGTGCGCAAGGCGGCAAATATAGAGGTTGCAGAGAGTTCTTTGCAATTTGCTCGACAGAGTGTTGATTTTGGAACAATTGACGAGATGTCGGGCGTATGGCAGGGTAGCGCCATGTTGAAGAATATGGGTGCCGATACCATTGTCATAAGCCGAATAAAGACAACTTGTGGCTGCTTGCAGGCCGATGCGTCAAGGCGGGTAATTGCGCCGAATCAGGAACTCGAGATGACGTTGAAATACTATCCTCGCGGACATGCAGGAGATGTTATGCAGCGAGTTCTGGTTTATGCGGATAGAGAGGTTGAAAAGCCATCTGCGATATTGCAAGTGCGTGGAGTGGTAACTGCATCGGCAGATAGAAGCGATGACTATCCGTATGTTCGCGGAGTGTTGCGTTTGCGACAGGAGGTTGTGCAGTTTACCGGATCCGAGTACGAGGTACGACGTATCGCATGTATGAACGGAGGCTCGACGGAGTTGCGACCAAAGGTGAATACATTGCTTACTCCGAGCAATTTAAAGATTCGCTTCGAACCGCAAACACTTGCTCCGAAGCAGGAGGGCGATATGGTAATTGAGTATCTTCCGAATGGAGATAACGGCGAGAATAAGAACCTTAAAATATACCTTGAACTTCCCGGAGTATCTCCGCGAAATGGTGTGATGGAGGTCTTGTTGCATAGATAAAGATAGATGAAAAAGTAAAATGATATGAAAAAAATTATTAACTTTGCATTAATGATGATGTTTGCTGCTATTGCAGCTTCTTGCTCTGATGCGGAAAAAGGCGGTATTGGTAATACCTACTTAGATGTTACACCGAACAATATATCGGGCGTATGGAGTATGGAGAGTTTTGATAATGGCAAACCTCTGGACGAGGAGACATATCGCTACATTGTGTTCAATCGCAAGGATCGAACATTTGTAAGTTATGATAACCTCAATAGTATGGAGGTGCATAAACGCTCCGGCCAATACGATATATATTTTGATAGTGCTGCGATTATTCGTGGTATCTACGACTTCGGACAGGGTGATTGGGAACACCGCTATTATGTTCGCGATTTGACCAACAGCCGCATGGTCTGGGTTGCAGTAGACGATGCTAGCCAGGTGCAGGTATATGTTCGTGCCGAGTTGCCGGAGTGGCTGAATGAGGAAAATTAAGTAATAACTAAAATAGAACTACAATGAAAAAGCTGACCATTATTTGTATGTTGCTTTGCGCGGTATTTACCACGCGAGCAGCCGAGATTCTCTATGGACCTTATGTTCAGGCTATAACCGAAAATTCTGCCTATATTGTATGGGTTACCGACAAAGCAACCTATGGTTGGGTAGAGGTCAAGGGCGAGGGCGAGAAGAAGCCTGTTACCTTTGTTGAGAGTAATCTCGGATTGCTCCACAATCGACGTGTTCACCGTGTTCCTGTTAATAATTTGAAGCCTGGTACTCTCTATCAGTATGAGGTTTTCTCACAATATGAGGATAAGAGCGGTAAGAAGGAGAAGGCCTTCTCGAAGGATAAGAATATGTATGGCAATCCATACACCTTCCGTACTAATGACCGCAACAAGGAGGAGGTGTCGTTCATGATAACTGCCGACACTCACTATACTCCTACCCTTTTCAGCGAACTTTACACCTTGGAGCGCATCAAGGATAAGGACTTTGTGATGTTCGATGGTGACATGGTGACTACTTTCTCGAATGAGAAGAGCCACTTTGACAGACTCTTCAATACTATCCACAGTACTTTCGAACACTACAATACACAATTCTACTTTGTTCGTGGAAACCACGATGCTCGCGGTAACTATGCGTTGAAGTTCTTGGATTACTATCCAACATGGACAAATATGCCATACTTTGCATTCCGTCATGGACCGGTGTTTATTCTTGCAATTGATGCCGGCGAGGATAAGCCAGATAGTGATATCGAGTACTATGGTACAGCCGCATTCGACCTCTATCGCCAGGAGCAAGGTAAGTGGTTGGAGAAGGTGTTAGAGAGCGAGGAGTGTAAGACAGCAACTTATCGAATTATTGTTTCGCATATTCCGCTTACCGAGAATTCATGGCATGGTGGTCGTCACGCTTGGCAACATCTTGCTCAGCGTTGCGAGGATAAGGGCTTTAACATCATGATTTCGGGTCACCTTCATAAGCATAGATTTATCAAAGAAGGTACCCATAATCGCACATTCCCAACTCTTATTGTCGGCTCAAATAAGTATGCAGATGTTGTAGCAAACAAAGAGGCTCTTACTATCAATTTGTTTAATAAGGATGGTTCGTTGCATTCGACATACACCTATCCAAATAAGAACAAATAAGCGGTAAATTTCGCACCGCACTTCGATAGCCGAGTTGCTCGCATACGTTTAGTATGCTGCACTCGGCTTTTTGTTTGACCATATCACTAAACCCACGCCCGCGAAGATAACGAGGGCGAATAGTAGAGTGTCGTAGCTGGGCCGATCCAATCCCATGACAACGGAGAGTGAAATAGCCACAATAGGTTGAATGTAGGAGTAAACGCTGGTTACTGTCGGTGCCACAAATCTCAACGAATAGTTTAGTAGTAGATTTGGAAGATACGTTGGTACGATAAGCACAAAAAGAGCTGCCAGAATAATCTTGGTATCCATCACAGCAAAATTGGTGGCGATAATGTCGTGTGCACCTATCGGTAACATGACTATTGCCGACGAACAGTATATCCAACGCAGTAGGGTGGTGATGCGGTATTTGCCCACCAACTTTTTGAACCAAACCATGTATGCCGCAGATACGCAGGCAGATGAGAGAATCAGTATATTACCTTCTGCCGTAGAGTGCGCGTGTGCGCTGTGGCTGCTTGATATGATGATTGCGATGGCACCGGCCAGGCCGAGTAGTAGTCCGATAACTTTCATTTTTGAAAGTTTTTCTATGCCGACAACTACCGAGAGAAAAAGCACAATGAGTGGCGTAGAGGTGCTTATTATTGAGCCGTCGATGGGTGAGGTCTGGGCAAGTCCAAACATCATACATAACTTTCGTGCAATACCCATAAGCATTGCTGCGCCGAAAAGCTTTATACGGTCAGAGGATTCGACTTTTTCGGGTTTTTCCCATAATAGAGGTATCAGAGAGAATATTGCAGCAATTACCAACGAAGCCGATACCATTGCCATTGGCGTGATGTATCGTCCGAGTACAAGGTTATAGAATGGATAGTCGCAAGCCCATACTACATTGCAGAATATGAGTGCGATATGTGATAATATATATTTTGAAACAGCCATTATATTGTCGGTTTAATGCCGATATTTTAGGCAAAATATATACCGATATGGTGTGATATTGACATTAATGGTTGTATAAATGCGTAATTTATTGCGAAAAAGTTTGCAGAGTCGGAAAAAATGACTACTTTTGCCCTGCTTTTAGCACAAAAATGCTGTTGTAGCTCAGTGGTAGAGCACTTCCTTGGTAAGGAAGAGGTCACGAGTTCAAGCCTCGTCAACAGCTCGAAGAGCGAAAGAGGCGCAGAATGCCACCCAATCGGGTGGCATTTGTTATTTGAGGGGAATTGCCATAGTGCTTGTACTAAATGGCATCTCCCCTCAAATAATATGCATCGTTTGCGATGTGTTACTGCGCCTCTTGAAACTCTTTGAAAGCGCCTCCGCGAAGCGGAGAGGCAAGGCAGAGCGAAGCGGTAGCCAAGCCTCGTCCCCAACTCATATTATACTCCAATCAAAAACCTCTCCTTTCGTACCCCACCCCTCGATGTACTATTTTCGAACTCCTTCCTGAAAGATTTAAGAAGGATTTGGGCATTAAGGGATATTATAACCGTACCAAATCGAACAGCGGCAGAAACCGAGAGGAGAGCAAGAAGTGATGGAATGACCATTACATCACTCGCAGACAACTCTCCCGAGGTGCAACAAGCTGAACGATTCTGCTCGGTGGGTACGAAAAAAGAGAAGCCCATCGCTGGACTTCTCTCGTACCCCCGGATTGATAATTAAGTCCCCCTCACAGGAGGGGGATTTAGGGGGTGGGTAACACACTTTTCTGCTCGGGGAGGAATAGAGAAACAAAAAGAGAAGCCATACATCTGCACGCTTCTCCCTTCACTATTGCTCGTACCCCCGAGCAGAATCGAACTGCTATCTAAGGTTTAGGAAACCTTCGTTCTATCCGTTGAACTACAAGGGCAAATAATACTAAAAGATTTCGTCTTTTGGTCGGGCAAATATACAAAAAAATATCTATCTTTGCACCAAATACCCCAAATGCAGATTTATTTTTGTATGAATAAGATACTTTTTACCCTTGCAGTGGCAGCCTTGGTGCTGGTTTCGTGCGGTAGTAAGGATATTATAGAGGAACGTTTTCTCGCATCGGCAACTCCCGATGTTGTGCTCTACTCGATTGATGATAATGGCAATATTTGTGAGGCGCAAAGTTTGGTACGAGGCCGTAAGGTCAGAGCAAATTACGGCAAAGGTGTAAAGGTCGAAAAGCAGAGGTTTTATCCTATCGAAATCACTCGCAAGCAATATTTCTATGCCAAGGAACAGTCGCTCGCAGCCACACCGAAGGAGGTTGTGCAGGAGAAGAGTGTTTGGGTGCGAACTCCGGCTTCAATCGTTACAGATTGTGAGACCTCGCTCGTCGGTGGACATGCAAACAAGGGCGAGCAGTTGGCCGTGCTCGATTTCGACTCGCTGCGTGCAGACGGTAGGGTGTACCGCTACAAGGTTAAGCAGGGCGATTTAGAGGGCTATGTATATGGCAAATACCTTGTCTTTGACAAGGCCGAAGCTGAGAAACGATACAAGGCAGAGCAGTACGACAAGGTGCATAAGGCTATCAAGAATACCTTTGGCGGTGGCGAGGCTTTTGGTTGTGACTTCTATCCTACCGAGCGTGTGGAGTTTGCCGACAACAAGATGCCGGAGGCGTGCTATTCGCTTTATCTTAATATCTCACCTTCGGTAATAGGCAATATCGAGAAGTATATCGACTTTGCGAAGAAAACCAAGATAAATACTTTTGTTATCGATATTAAGGATAACGAGTGCCCGGGTTATAAGGCAGAGGCGATGGCTAAATACTCGCCTACGAATCATCGCTACGCAGGCAAAAACAAGGAGGAGATGTATCGTAATGCTGTAAAGCGACTTCACGAAGAGGGCTTTTATGTGGTGGGCCGTATTACCTGCTTCAAGGATTCGCATCTTGTGAAGGATCACCCGCAGGTCGCTATCACCGAGAAGGCTACGGGCATGCCGTTCAAGCATAACAAGGCCTATTGGCCAAGTCCGTATGATCGTCAGGTTTGGCAGTTCAACGTAGAGTTGGCAAAGGAAGCGGTGCGTAAGTTCGGTTTTAACGAGATAAATTTCGATTATGTCCGTTTCCCTGACCGAATGACAAAGGTAGAGAAGTTGATTGACTACCACAATAAGTACAATGAGTCGAAGGTGCAGGCTATTCAGCGATTTGTGCAGTATGCCTGCGATGAGATTCATGCCGTAGGTGCCTATGTGTCGGTTGATGTCTTTGGCGAAGCGGCAAATCCAGGCTATACAACTGCTTATGGTCAATATTGGCCTGCCATCTCTAACATCTGCGATGCTATATGCGGAATGCCATATCCCGACCACTTCTCGAATGGCTACTATGGTATCAAGCAGCCTTGGAATCACCCGTATGAGATTTTGAAGGCCTGGGGCGAGCGTGTTCAGGGCCGTCAGGCTGTTACGCCTACGCCTGCTGCAGTGCGTACCTGGATACAGGCATATCCTGTGATGCGCCACGTAGATAGAAACGGCTTGCGTTATGATGCCGAGGATGTAGAGAAGGAGATTCGTGGTTTGTACGATGCCGGTCTGACAGGTGGCTATACCACTTGGCATTCGGGCTCAAACCTCACAAAGTACCAGGCGCAGAAGGCTGCCTTCTGCATAGACTACCTCGAAGAGTGGAAGAGTAAAAACAATAAATAACATGAAGAAATTTTACATTTTAGTTTGTGCAATCTTGTTTGTCGTAGCTTCGGTTTCGGCTCAGGAGGTTGCGACGAAAGAGGCGGAATCGTTGGAGACAAAACTCTCAAAAATAGAGAAGCGTACTGCTACTTTGGAGAAGTTACATCAGTACCTGAAAGTAACAGGCTTTATTCAGGGCATGTACGAGTGGCACGATGCTGACAGAGAACACTCTACCAATATCTCGTCATTTTCGATTCGTCGTGCGCGATTCTCGGTTACGGGCGATTTGTATAAGGGCAAGAATGGAGCAAAGATTGACTATCGTTTCTATTTCGACTTTGCGCGTGTACCGAAGAATCCAATCCTCGATATGTGGATTAAGTATCAGCCTGTCAAGGAGTTTGCTATTCAGCTCGGACAGTTCAAAAACCCTGTAACATTCGAGGCAAGTATCTCGCCTGCGAAGTATGACTTTATCGACTTCTCGTACGTGGTACAAAATCTCGCAAAGATGGGTAGCAACGATGTCGCCGGTTTGAATGTTACAGCTCGTGATGCAGGATTTATGGTGTTGGGAGGCTTTATTCATCGCGACGGATACAGCATTATCAACTATCACGCCGGTGTATTGAACGGTAATGGCATCAACGAGAAGGATAATAACAAATCGAAAGATATATTTGGTAAATTGACAATCAAGCCGTCGAAAGAATTGGCTTTGGCTCTCTACTATCAGTGGGGCGAGGCTAACCTTTCTCACTTCTCGGCAGAGAAGTATGCCGAGTATGGTTGGACTGGAAGTTCCGAATATGTTGCAATGCATCGTTGGGGTGGAGGTTTTAATTATGATGGCCCGAAGGCGTTTGCGCGAGGAGAGTATATTGCAGGTTTGACCGGTTCGCTTGCATCGGAGGGTATGTATGTTGAGGCAGGTAAGCGATTTAATCTCTCGGAGAACAGAGGAATGTTCTGGGTAGGTGGTATGGTAGATTATTTCTGCCGTAACTGCTTCGATTATATCAAGCGCGACACTAAGAATGCGGCTATCGATATGCGCTATTCGGTCTGTTTAGGTTACTCTCCGGTAAAGTATTTCCGATTGCAGTTGGCATACTCGCTTGAACACCGAATTCACTATGTGTTTGACAACAACCGACCTTTCGGCAACGGTATTAAGTTGATGGCAACAGCTTCGTTCTAAGCGAGATGATACGAATGGCCCTATATATAGTTCGGTAGGGCTTTTCGAGTATAGAAGAGCTACACGACAAAGGTAAAACAGATACCTTTGTCGTTTACTTTTTTTATACGTTATAATATGAAACGAACTTTATTAACGATTCTTCTTATCTCCTCTGCGCTCCTATCGGTTAAGGGGGCAATCAGAAACGAGGTTGCACAACATTTGAAAATTTCCGGATATTTACAAGCTCTATATGATTGGGAGTATGCTGACGGAGATACCGATAACTCATCATTTCGTATTCGTCGGGCAAGGCTCTCTTTTGCGGGTAAAATCGTAGAGGATAAAAAAGTTGGTATTGCAGACTATCGTTTGCAGGTCGATTTTGCCGAAAATCCTAAGATTGTAGATGCCTGGGCGCGTTATCGTCCTGTTGCTCAGATTGGTTTGCAGGTCGGACAGTTCAAAATTCCCCTTTCGATTGAGAACTCGGAGTATACTCCGCTGAAACTCGAATTTATAGACTACTCGCTTGTCGTTCAGCGTCTTGTGCATATGAGCAGCCGCGATGTTATGGGGATAAGCTCTACGGGCCGTGATTGTGGCGTGCAATTGTATGGAGGTTTTGTTAAAAAGGAGGGCTTTTATATGCTTAACTATAATCTTGCCTTCTTCAATGGCAATGGCATAAACTCAAAACGAGATAACAATCGAAGTAAAGATTTTGTTGGCCGTGTGATGTTCAATCCTATGAAAGATTTCACTGTTGCAGGCTATTATCAATATGGTGAGGGTGATTTTGGCGAGAGAAGATATGCGCATTACGAGCGATATGGCGGAGGTGTAGCCTACGATGGTCGTCATGCATTTGTCCGTTCGGAGTATCTTCGCGGAGATACGGGAAATATCTTTTCAGAAGGTGTATATGCTTCGGCAGGTTGGAAATTCCGTACCTTGAAGGCCGGTTCCGGCTCGCTCGGTGTGCGATTTGATTATTTCGATGAGAATACTAGCACAGCATCGCGAGAATTTAACTACACGCTTGGCGTAGCCTATCAACCTTGGCGATATATGCGCTTGCAACTCAACTATATATTGAAACAGTATCAACATGTTGACAAACCTTTCACGCACTCTTTGCTGGTTATGGTGTCGGGTATATTCTAAACCTTTTGTGGAGATGAAAAAGTTCTTAAAGCAATTTCTTGTGGAGGATTGGGTTGTAACCTTTCTTGCTATTCCTATTCTTGTCTTATGTGCATTTGCCTACTATTTGCCAGGTGGAGGGCCGAAGGTCCCTGCTACATTCTTGACACAGACGGCATGGCTTAATATCTGTTATCTCTTTCTGATAGCGTTTGTTGCACTATATATTGGAAACAGAATGTTGTCGCGTCCGCTTAGAGGGCTCTTCTGGTCGTTTGTTGTTGTATTTGCTGTTTCGATGTTGGCGCAGGTGATCGCCAATATCCCGTTTGTTAAACGATTCGGTTTCGAAGCCGTATTCTTTTCGGTTATTTTCGGTCTTATTATCCGCAACTGCTTTCATATTCCGGAATGGTTGAAGCCTGCTATTCAGGGCGAATTCTTTATCAAAATAGGCGTTGTGTGCCTTGGTGCCACGATCCTTTTTCGCGACTTTGTGGCGGCAGGCTCATTGGCCTTGGTACAAGGGTGCGTGGTAATAACCTGCGTTTGGCTCTTTGGCTATCTTTTAGCTCATCGATTGCGCGTTGATGAGGCAAGTGCGATGACCTTGGCTTCGGGGGTCTCGATTTGTGGCGTCTCGGCATGTATCACTGCCGCAGGTGTGGCAAATACCGATGGTAAGAAGTTGTCGTATATCGTTTCGGTAGTGTTGATTATCGTTGTACCGATGATATATCTGATGCCTTATCTTGCAAAATTGGTAGTGCCACTCTTGACTGATGATGTGATTGTTCAGAACGAAATTGCCGGTGCCTGGATTGGCGGTACAGTCGATACCACCAGTGGTGTTGGTGCCGCCTCAGCAATATATAGCGATGGGGCGAATAGTGTGGCTATGATTGTCAAGGCTACGCAGAATGTTTTGATTGGGGTTGTCGCATTCTGTATTGCTACCTATCTCGCTTCAAAGAGTGCAGATGGAAAGTTTCGTCGCCCGTCTTTGCGTATCGTGTGGGATAAGTTCCCGAAATTTGTACTCGGCTTTGTCATGGCATCGCTTGTGTTCAGCCTTTTGCAACAATATGGAGTATTCCCCGATTTCGAGGCTCGCAAACTTACCGAAACGGCCCTTGCAAAGCGTTTTTCGGGCTTTTTCTTCTCGCTGGCATTTGTCTGTATCGGTATGGATACGCGACTCAAAGATATCGTGTCGCGCGAAAATCGAAATATCCTCTACGCCTTCCTTGCTGCCCAATGTTTTAATATTGTGGTTACCTTCTTTGTGGCGTGGTTGCTCTTTGGTGTCGTGAAGGGATAAGAAAAGCGACCTCACTGCGGAGGTCGCTTTTTTTTTATCGTGCATTCTTCGGAATGGTGATAGGAATGTAGTTCTTCGATACCGTTTCAGGAACGAGTGGGCAGTCGATTGCGTGGATCATCTCCTTGTCGTCGGTCTGCTGTGCATTGACACTCTTCATGTCGATTTTTGCTACATTGTGAATACCGATTGGTGTGCGATGCTCTTCGCCGGTGAAGGTGAAGTTCAAGTTCTCCATGGTGAGGTGTTGTATATTACGCACGAACATTGCCCAATATGGTACGGTGCGTGACTCGCGAGTTGGAGCGATAAGAGGACGCTTGGCCTTCTCGTCGGTGCGACCAATATAGTGAATATCGATATCTCGGAGGGTTACATTCTCGTAAACCGCTCCCTTCCAACTCTCAATTTGGAGTGCCGCATAATATACATTGGTAGCCTTTATACGCTCGATTGTGAGATTCTTCGACCATGTATTAGCCTTCAAATCCGAAGCGTAAACGCAGCGAACATTATCGATGTCGAGGTCGTGGATATGAACATCATCTACGCCACCAATTGCTGGCCACCAAGCTCCCGGCTGGATAACCACGGCAGCCATCATCTTGCCGGTCAAATGAGGCAAGTGAGGTTGCGGATAACGACCTGGGCCAGTAAACTTACAACGAGTGATTTCGAGGTCGGTTACAGGGAAGATAATGCGGATACCGTTGCACGAACTGTTGAGGTAGCAATCCTTAATCGAAGTGTTCTCCCAATAGCCACCGGCGATACAATCGTCACCTGTCTCGAATGAGCAGTTGCGAATGATGAGGTTCTTTGCACCGCGGAGGTGAATACCGTCGTGGCCTTTTGTGAACTGTACATTCTCGAATACGGCATTCTCGACCTCGTAACCCATAACGCCATAGTTTGAAGCTTCGGTTATGTGAATACCGCGAATGGTTACGCCGTCAACCTCGCCTAACATTACGCAGTGCGGACCACGAGAACGACCCTCACCGTTAGGATCCACCAGGTGGTTGCTATTGATTACACCCTCGCCTGTGATTGCGATGTTCTTTACTCGCTGGGCAAGGATAAATGAGCGGTTCCAGTACTCGGTATAAGAGGTCTTATACTTCATAAAATCGTTACGCAGACACTCGTAATGCTTATAGTCGGTCAGGTCGAGCGAAGCTACAAGCTCGGCACCTTTTTCGAGGCAGAGTTCAACATTGTCGAGCATCTCGATAGTACCCGAAGCATATTTGCCAGCAGGAACGATAACGATACCTCCACCGGCCTTGTTGCACGCCTTGATAGCGTTGTTGATAGCTACGGTGTTTGAGGTTTTGCCATTGCCTTTTGCGCCAAAGTCCTTGATGTTGAATGTTGGGCGAGCCGATACGAATGCAACTTGCGCCAACGCAATTAAAGAGAGTAAAATGTACTTCATAAATTGGTAGTAAATAGTTGTATTTTCTGCAAAGGTAGTTAAAAAATAGAATTTTTAATTCTTAATTTTTAATTTTTAATTTTTTTTGTTGTATTTTTGCGCTCGCAAATGTGGAGGGATTTGGACTGATTGCAACCACAATAAAAAAGTGCTAAACCGGCAACTATCTTTTTTATAGCGTATCTGCTACAAATCCCACGCACAATTGGTTTGAAATTTAATAATTAAAACGATACAATTATGGGATTTTTGTTTACATCAGAGTCGGTTTCGGAAGGACACCCAGATAAGGTTTCCGATCAGATTTCGGACGCTATTCTCGACGAGTTCTTGCGTCGTGATGCAAGCGCAAAGGTGGCTTGCGAAACACTCTGCACCACAGGTTTGGTTGTTGTTTCGGGCGAGGTTTGCTCGGACGCATATGTCGATATTCAGGGTACAGCCCGTCGAGTAATCGACCGTATCGGCTACAATCGTAGTGAGTTGCAGTTCGATGCTAAGTCGTGCGGTATTCTTTCGGCTATTCATGAGCAGTCGTCGGATATCAACCAGGGTGTAGTGCGTGCTACCGAGGAGGAGCAGGGCGCAGGCGACCAGGGTATTATGTTCGGTTATGCGGTGAACGAGTCGCGCGAACTTATGCCGGCAACGTTGATTCTTTCGCACGTTATCTTGAAGGAGTTGGCAGTTATTCGTCGCGAGGGTGAGGTTATGACCTATCTCCGTCCGGATGCAAAGAGCCAGGTTACAATCGAGTATGGCGATGATCGCAAAGCAAAGCGCGTACATACCATCGTTGTTTCGACACAGCATGACGAGGATGTTGATGTTGCGCAGATTAAGGAAGATGTTCGTACTATCTTGATCCCTCGTGTAAAGGCTCGCTTGGAACGTGCAGGCGATGAGTTGGCACAGCTTATTGGCGAGGAGTATATCCTCCACGTAAATCCTACCGGCAAGTTTGTTATCGGTGGCCCTCACGGAGATACAGGTTTGACAGGTCGTAAGATTATTGTTGATACCTACGGTGGTCGTGGTGCACACGGTGGTGGCGCATTCTCGGGCAAGGACTCTTCGAAGGTGGACCGTTCGGCAGCATACGCAGCACGCCACATCGCAAAGAATATGGTTGCAGCGGGCGTTGCTGACGAGGTTTTGGTGCAGTTGAGCTATGCCATCGGTATTGCCGAGCCGTTGTCGGTTTATGTCGATACCTATGGCACCAACAAACTCTCAATTAGCGAGGGCGAGATTGCTGAGCGCATCGCAAAACTCTTTGACCTTCGTCCACACGCAATCGTTAAGCGTTTTGGCTTGAAGAACCCTATTTTTGAGCCAACTGCATCGTATGGTCACTTCGGTAATCGCCCTTATACCCAGGTTGTTAAGTTCGTAGAGAATGGCGTTGAGGTTGAGCGCAAAGTTGAGTTCTTCGGCTGGGAGAAACTCGATGCCGTAGATGCTATCAAAGCTGAGTTTGGACTTTAATAGATATTTTTAGCACACAAAAAAGGAAGGTCTTGTGACCTTCCTTTTTTCGTTTTTGTTATCGTTGATTATTTGTCGTAACCGAACAAGTTGACCTGAACGATATACTGTGCTACACCCTCGGTGTTTGGTGCCGTCATCTCCGACACAAACTCCTCTAAGTTGAGGTCGAGAGTAAGTGTTCCGAAACCACTCTCCGGACGTGCAATATTCCAATAGTGTACGTTTATCGGGAGGCCTGGGCCCCAGTTAGCACGGTCGTGGTAGTATGTTCCAGCCTGCTTGTAGGTGTCTGAATTTTCGTAGAAGATATACCCTTTCTTCGCAGCAGGAGTGCCATTTACAACCACCTCGTAGTAGTTCTCGTCGAATTCGGCTGCATTCTTTGTGCGATAACCTGCGCGCTCCACAAATGTGCCCTGATCGTGGCCGTGACCCGTAATGGCAATGCGCATTTCGAGTCGCTTAACATTCTCGGGAATCTCTACTGTGCGTTCACCAAGACGAGTTACATCTTCGATGTCGTGACCTGCAACGCCGTATGCCCAACCTCGATAACCGGAATTTCCGTCGCGGCTCGAATCGTATAGCTCATGCGTGAATACCACGTTTCGCTTTGGAGTGCCATTGTAGTAGTGGAGTGTTACGGTTGCTGTGTGCGCTCTGTTGTCGTTTGCGTCCCAACCTCCGTAGTAGAGGTAGAATGTTGTCGAGCCCGAGAGCATTGGCAGATACTCGGTGACATCGAGCCAGAAAGTTTTGTTCCAATATTTGCCGAAGCTACCGCCATATGGGGTTATGGCACGTGCAATCTCGTAACGCTCACCCGAAACTTTGTCCTCTACAAAGAGCATTGTAGTGTTATCCCACTCGCCAGGGCCCTTGTTCCAAGCCCCCATTCGGTACTCGAGCAACACTCGGTCTACGCCTGATACATCGCTTGGGAGCTCCATTGCGAAGGCGTAGTCTGTACTCTCGCCCCAACCAAAGAACGAGAGACGATGCGCATCCGATGCCACCGAATGGGTTGGTGTGCGACTCTCTGGGTTCTCGTAGTAGAACGGTTCACGCTCCAACTGCATGGTCTCGTTTGGTGACTCTGGCTTGGGTGTTTCGATATTGTTGTCGTTGTTGCAGGCCACCAAAAGGAGTGCTAAAAGTGTAAAGATAGTACTCTGTTTCATTGCTATTCTCTTTTTTCGATTTGACATTAACCTTAACTTGACCACAAATATAGTAAAAAATAATTTAGTTGGCTGTGTTGAAAAACGTTTTTCGTTTGTTCGTAACATTATGGCTAAAAAAGTTGCGAGATA
Source organism: Alistipes sp. (assembly GCA_045644085.1). GTDB lineage: Bacteria > Bacteroidota > Bacteroidia > Bacteroidales > Rikenellaceae > Alistipes. Next base: position 37,747 of record JAZRGH010000060.1, read on the forward strand.
GGAATTTTTTACTATCTTTGCAGAGAATTTGCGCGTGTGCGCATATGTGAACAGAAAGAAACAAACACAAAATATATAAAATCAATCAACTAAAACTATGGAAAATAAACTTAAAGAGTTGACAGATCGCCTCTATGGCGAAGGTTTGGAGAAGGGCCGCTTGGAGGCGGATCGTTTGGTTGCCGAGGCTAAGGAGAAGGCTGCTGCAATTTTGGCAGAGGCAAAAACCGAGGCTGAGCAAATCGTGAAGAAGGCAGAGGTTAAGGCTGCCGATACCGAGAAGAACTCGATGACCGAGATCTCGTTGGCAGGTCGTCAGGCTGTTGCCAAGATTAAGAGCGAGTTGGCAGGCGTTATCATCGCAAAGACATCGACTGCGGCTGTTAAGGCTGCTACCGTAGATGCCGAGTTCGTAAAAAAACTTCTCTTGGAGGTTGCAAAGAACTGGTCGGGAGCTGCCGAGCAGGTGTCGCTCAAGGCGTTGCTTCCTGCTGCATTAGAGGCTGAGTTTGCGAAGGCTTTCGAGGCTTCGGCTAAGGAGTTGCTCGCAGCAGGTGTTGAGGTTGGCTACTCGAATGAGGTTAAGAGTGGTTTCAAAGTAGGCGAGAAGGACGGAGGTTACTACATCTCGTTCACCGATGAGTCATTCGAGGCGTTGCTCGACGAGTACTTGCGCGAGAAAGTTTCACAATTACTCTTTGCTTAAACGCTTATGTTTGCAAATTCTTATTACGCATTAGTAGCAGGTTTCCGCGAGTATGCTCTCGACGGCGAGATGAAGGGCTTCGATATCGAGGACATCTTGTCGGAGGTTTTCGAGGTTCTTTCGGCGAAAGATAAGAAGACCGTAGAGTTGCTCTATGCCTACTACGATTGCGAGAACCTTATAAGTCGTCATAACGGTTCTTCGACCTATAATGCGCTTGGTCGTCTTTCGAGCGAGGAGGTCGAGGAGGAGTTGCGTCGTCCATCACTTCTTATAGAGCCACTCGCAAAGGTGGTTCGCGCGTATGCTTCGCCGGAGAGCGAGGACGCTGAGGATATGGATATGGCTCAGCCGTTTGCAAAGGCTTTGATGACCGCCTACTATAAGGCTTGTGCGGCATCGGGCTCGCGACTTTTGAGAGAGTGGTCTGCAATGGACCGTACTATCCGCAATATCGTGGCTGCGACATTGGCTCGCCGTCAGGGAGTAGCGATTGATTCGGTTGTTGTGGGCGAGGATTCGGTTACGGAGTCGTTGTCGCGCAGTTCGGCTGCCGACTTCGGTTTGCGCGCAGAGTTGCCATTCGTGGAGCAACTTGTTGTAGCAGTAGCCGATGAGCAGAATATGGTTGAGAAGGAGCGCAAGATTGACAATATCCGCTGGGCGGAATTGTCGGAGCTTTCGACCTTTGACTATTTCGACTTGAATGCCGTTATCGCATATTTGGTAAAGGCGAATATGGTGGCTCGTTGGGCTGCTCTTGATGCGAAGGTTGGTCGCGAGATGTTTAACCGCCTCGTTTCGGAACTCAACGGCAAGGAAATGATAAATAAATTATAACTACATATCTTAAATGAAAACTACGGGAAAAGTAAATGGTATCATCTCGAACATCGTTATCGTGAAGGCTGACGGAGCAGTTGGTCAGAACGAGATTTGCTATGTTTATGCGGGTGAGACCAAGATGATGGCAGAGGTCATCAAGGTTATAGGCGATGACGCCTATGTGCAGGTTTTCGATAGCACACGCGGTTTGAAAATCGGCGATAAAGTAGAGTTTGAAGGACACATGCTCGAAGCTACTTTGGCTCCGGGAATGTTGTCGCGTAACTATGACGGTTTGCAGAACGACCTCGAAAAGATGGACGGTTTGTTCATTGCTCGCGGATCGATTACCGATCCGGTGGACTTTGAGAAGGTTTGGGAGTTCAAGCCGTTGGCAAAGACTGGCGACAAAGTTACCGCAGGATCTTGGCTTGGTGAAGTTAAGGAGCAGTGGGTGGCTCACAAGATTATGGTGCCATTCATTATGACCGGCAACTACACCGTAAAGAGCGTAGTTGAGGCTGGCGAGTATAAGGTTACCGATACTATCGCAGTTGTAGCGGATAGCGATGGTAACGAGTACAATATCACAATGGTTCAGAAGTGGCCGGTTAAGCAGGCTATCCGTTGCTACACCGAGAAGCCACGTCCATCGCGCGTGATGGAGACCGGTGTTCGGGCAATCGACACATTCAACCCATTGACAGAGGGTGGTACAGGATTTATCCCTGCCCCATTCGGTGCAGGTAAGACCGTGTTGCAGCACGCAATCTCTAAGCAGGCTGAGGCTGATATCATCATCATCGTAGCTTGCGGTGAGCGTGCAAACGAGGTTGTGGAGATCTTCAAGGAGTTCCCTGAGTTGATCGACCCACACACAGGCCACAAACTTATGGAGCGTACCATTATCATCTGTAACACCTCGAACATGCCGGTTGCAGCGCGTGAAGCGTCGGTTTATACCGGTATGACTATCGGCGAGTACTATCGCTCGGTGGGATTGAAGGTGTTGGTAATGGCTGACTCTACTTCGCGTTGGGCTCAGGCGTTGCGTGAGATGTCAAACCGTTTGGAGGAGCTTCCTGGTCAGGATGCCTTCCCTATGGACCTTTCGGCAATTATTTCGAGCTTCTATGCTCGCGCAGGTTTGGTTAAGTTGAACAATGGCGAGACAGGTTCGGTAACATTCTTGGGTACCGTATCTCCTGCGGGTGGTAACTTGAAGGAGCCTGTAACCGAGTCAACAAAGAAGGCTGCACGATGCTTCTATGCACTCTCGCAGGCCCGTGCCGACTCGAAGCGTTACCCTGCAATCGATCCACTCGACTCGTACTCGAAGTATTTGGAGTATCCTGAGGTTGAGGCATATCTCGGTGAGAAGATCGAGAAGGATTGGGTGTCGCTCGTATATCGTGGTAAGACTCTCGTTCAGCGTGGTAAGGAGGCTAACGACCAGATTAACATCCTCGGTGATGATGGTGTGCCTGTTGACTATCACGAGCGTTTCTGGAAATCGGAGCTCATCGACTTCGTTATCTTGCAGCAGGACGCATTCGATGATATTGATGCAAACTGCCCAATGGAGCGTCAGCAGTTTATGTATAAGAAGGTGCTCTCGATTTGCGAGCACGACTTCGACTTTGTAGATTTCGAGGAGTGTTCTAAGTTCTTCAAGGGCCTCATCAACCTCTTCCGTCAGATGAACTACGCGGAGTGGCAGAGCGAGAAGTTCTACGACTACGACAAACAAATTGACGCTTACGTCGCTAACCACTAAACCGATAAAGAAAAGTTATGACACGAGCATTTCAGAAAATATATACAAAGATTGACAATATCACCAAAGCTACCGTGACGCTTCGTGCTACGGGCGTAGGTAATGACGAGTTGGCTACCGTAGGTGGTCGCCTCGCACAGGTGGTAAAGATTATGGGCGACAATGTTACCTTGCAGGTGTTTGCAGGTACCGAGGGCTTGGCTACCAACTCGGAGGTTATCTTCCAGGGTGAGCCACCAAAGTTGCGTGTTTCGGACAACTTGGCAGGTCGCTTCTTCAACGCATACGGTGAGCCACTCGAAGGCGGAGAGCCTATCGAGGGCGAGGCACGCGAGATTGGCGGTCC